>NZ_CAWMCN010000118.1:0-325941 GCF_963865925.1 Vibrio sp. ZOR0018
GACCGGAATCGTCCAGGCACGCACTTCTTTTACGCCTGCGGTGAAGTAGGTTTGCAGCGTTAGCAGTTCGTAACCGGTACGAATCACGCGGTTTAGACCGGGTTCTTCAATGCCTAAATCGGCTAAAAACTCGGCGCGATCTTCTTCTTCAAGTTCAGATAGTTCAGCTTCAATGGCTGCGCAAACAGCAACCACAGAATTGTTCTCTTTTTCTGCAAACTCTCTGACAGCATCAAGGTACGGATTATTTTCAAAGCCATCTTCGCTCACGTTGGCGATATACATGGTTGGTTTCAACGTTAAGAAGTTGAGATAATCTACGGCGGCTAGCTCTTCTTTTGAGAGTTCAACCGTGCGAGCCATACCACCTTCCGTTAATACAGGGAGTAGCTTCTCTAATACGGTGATTTCAAATTTAGCGTCTTTATCGCCACCTTTGGCACGTTTTGCTTGACGTTGAATGGCGCGTTCACAGCTATCAAGGTCGGCAAGGGCAAGCTCTAGATTGATTACTTCAATATCTTCAATTGGCGATACTTTGCCTGCTACGTGAACGATATTTTCGTTCTCGAAGCAGCGAACAACGTGACCAATCGCATCTGTTTCACGGATATTTGCAAGGAATTTGTTGCCTAAACCTTCACCTTTTGACGCGCCAGCCACTAGGCCTGCGATATCGACAAATTCCATTGTCGTCGGAAGGATACGTTGAGGGTTTACAATTTCTGCTAACGCATCGAGACGAAGGTCTGGAACAGGAACAACACCCGTGTTTGGTTCGATAGTGCAAAACGGGAAGTTTGCTGCTTCGATGCCCGCTTTAGTTAGTGCATTAAATAATGTTGATTTACCCACATTTGGTAAACCCACGATGCCACATTTAAAACCCATGACTGTAACCTTATTCAGCTTTGAACGTATGTAAGCGATTTTGTGCTTTAGTTAGACCATCTTTTAGTAAAATGTCGAAGCAACGAACCGATTCGTCAACCGCGGCATCTAGGCACTCTTGCTCTTTGGCGGGTGCTTTACCTAAAACATAGCCTGCTACTTTATCTTTGTGCCCCGGATGGCCGATACCAATCCGCAGGCGGTAGAATTCTTTGTTATTGCCGAGTTTGCTGATGGTGTCTTTAAGGCCATTATGCCCGCCATGACCACCGCCCATTTTGAACTTAGCTACCCCGGGAGGTAAGTCTAGTTCATCATGTGCCACCATGATCTCTTCTGGTTTTATCTGGTAAAACTTGGCGATGGCCGCCACGGCTTTACCGGATAAATTCATAAAAGTTGTTGGGATCAATAAACGCAGATCTTCACCATTAACCACGATACGTCCGGTGAAACCGAAGAATTTGGCTTCGTTTTTCAAGGTGACGTTATGAACTCGGGCTAATTCTTCTACTACCCAAGCGCCGGCATTGTGCCTCGTTTTGGCGTATTCAGGGCCAGGATTCGCTAGCCCGACAAGAAGTTTGATTGGTTGGCTCAAGGTTAGGATCTCTTTGCAATATCAAAAGCGCGGTATGATAGCACACAAAAGGGAAAGGGTGCGAGGCGCTAAAATAACAAAGGAAAAAGCACCTCATTTTTCAATGAAGTGCTTTAAAAGCATTTAAAAATCAGTAAATAAACTGAGTTTTAATTAAACATGGCAGAAATAGACTCTTCGTTGCTAATGCGACGAATCGCTTCAGCAAGCATGCTAGACAAGGTTAATTGTGTCACTTTGCCGGTTGCCGCCATCTCTTTAGATAGGGTGATCGAGTCTGTGACGATAACTTGGTCTAGTACTGAGTTTTTGATATTTTTCGCTGCGTTACCTGAGAATACCGCGTGCGTTGCGTAAGCAAACACACGTTTTGCACCACGTTCTTTCAACGCTTCAGCGGCTTTACACAAAGTGCCGCCAGTGTCGATCATGTCATCGACGATCACACAATCGCGACCATCAACATCGCCAATCAGGTTCATAACTTCAGACACGTTGGCGCGTGGACGACGTTTATCAACGATTGCGATGTCGATATCACCTAATGCTTTTGCAGTCGCACGAGCACGAACCACGCCACCAAGGTCAGGTGAAACCACAACAGGATCTTCTAACCCACGCGCTTTCATATCTTCAAGCAACACCGGCGTACCAAAGATGTTATCTACTGGGACGTCAAAGAAGCCTTGGATCTGTTCTGCGTGAAGGTCGATGGTCAAAACGCGGTCAACACCAACGTTTGAAAGGAAATCTGCAACAACTTTTGCAGTAATCGGTACACGAGCAGAGCGCACTCGGCGGTCTTGACGGGCATAACCAAAATATGGGATGACAGCAGTAATACGGCCTGCTGAAGCACGGCGCATTGCATCAATCATCACTACTAATTCCATTAAGTTGTCATTAGTAGGAGCACAAGTAGATTGAATAATAAATACATCGCTACCACGAACATTTTCGTTGATTTGCACTGCAACTTCACCGTCGGAGAAACGAGAAACAGTAGCATCACCAAGAGAGATGTATAGACGTTCAGCAATACGTTGGGCTAGTTCAGGTGTGGCGTTACCAGCAAATAGCTTCATATCAGGCACGGTGGAAACCTCAGGGTTGCGTCCAGTTTTTAAATAGGTCGGGTGTTGGCGAATTGGTATTCAGCCAGAGTCTTTTTCAGTGGCGAAATGTTACACCCTAAGGCGACAAACGCGAAGACTGTGTCAGGGAGCTTGGCAAGGACAGCTTCCGCTTCTACTTTGCTAGAAAATTCGGCAAAAACGCAAGATCCCGTCCCAGTCAATCTTGACGGCGCGTATTGTAGCAGCCATGAAAGTTGCTTATCAACCTCTGGGTACAGCATTCGGACAATTTTTTCGCAATCGTTTTCGTAAGGGTGTTCGAGAAGCGTTGCTAGCGCTCGTTTTGGCGTGTTCCTTATCAATTGGGGATGAGTGAAAATATCTTTCGTTGCAATGCTCACATTAGGCCGAACCACCAAATACCATTTTTGCTTTGGTTCGGTTTGGGTCAGTTTTTCACCTACGCCTTCAGCAAATGCGGCAAAGCCATGGACAAAAACGGGAACATCCGCCCCGAGTGTTAAACCGATCGTGGCGAGTTCTTGCTGTGATAGATTGGTTTGCCATAAGTAGTTCAGTGCAACAAGCACGGTTGCAGCATTGGAAGAGCCGCCACCGATGCCACCGCCCATTGGCAAAACTTTATTTAATTCAATGCTCGCGCCATAGCGGCATCCACTTGCCTTTTGTAAGGCGATGGCCGCTTTCCAAATCAAGTTGTCTTGTAGCGCAACGCCAGCAATGGCTGGTGTGAGAGTTATTTCGCCAGACTGATTGGCGGTAATGGTTAACTCATCACCAAAATCGAGAAATTGAAACAGTGTCTGTAATTCATGATATCCGTCGGCTCTTTGCCCGGTGATATACAGAAAAAGGTTGAGCTTAGCGGGTGATGGCCAGTGGGTTGGGGTGCAAATCATGGCGTTAAGGTCCACTTTGAAATGACGAGGTTTAATGAAACTTGATCTTGAGTCAGCTTCAGTTTGGTCGGAAGTGGCACTGAAGTGGAAGAAGCGGATGTTGAGACGAAGGGATAAGCTTGGTAGTTCAAATATTCCAAGTGCCAGCGGCTAAGCCCTAGCTGTTTATCTAACGATGCCAACAAATTATTTTGATTCAATTGAAAACCATCCGCCTCGGTTGGCAACCCAAGCAGCCAATCTTGTAGCTGCTCAATGGGGATCGATAACCCAGTTAACTCGTAAACTAAAGCATCCGCATTCTGCGCATCGATAATTTGATCATCATACGTTTTGACCTGGGCGCCCTGAGGCGAGATGGAGAGATTTAAAACGGTCTGCCCTAAAAATGTTGAGAGACGAAGCTGGCTATGGTCGGCGTTTTTTTGCCAATGAAAATTGAGGGATTGGCGCTGTTGTGGTGATATATAGCCGAGTTTTCCGCTGGCTTGGTACTCGCGGATCGTTTGCAATTGCTGTTGGTGTTGCTGCCAGCCGACGCTCTCGACCCTTGTTGAGGGTAAGTTTGTGCAACCAAAGAGTGTTAGCAGAGTGAGGAGAGTTAAAATCAGTCTATTCGCGCGTGTCATATCTGCCCATTATTTACACAGTGAAGGCCGTAAAAACGCCTCACTATATCATTGATATCACGAAGTCGGGAAAACAAATCCCTGTTGCCCTTTCATTAAAACAGGGCATCAAGTAAAATTCGGCTCCTATTTACATTTCCTGAACCGAGAAACCTCTATAGATGTCCTTGCTTGCTATTGGAATAAATCACAATACAGCGTCGGTAGAACTGCGAGAGAAAGTGGCGTTTGGTCCTGATAAATTATCAGAAGCCTTGCGACAACTTGCGTCCAGTTCCAGCGTTCAAGGTAGCGTTATTGTCTCTACCTGTAATCGCACGGAAATTTATTGTGATGTAAAATCATCGAGCAAAAGTAAGTTAATCGATTGGTTGTCTCAGTTCCATCATGTGAATCCTGAAGATCTTAAACCGAGTTTGTATGTACACGAAGAACAAGCCGCTATTCGTCATTTGATGCGAGTGGCTTGTGGTCTGGATTCACTGGTATTGGGTGAGCCGCAAATTTTAGGGCAGGTGAAGCAAGCCTATGCGGATGCTCGCGAGCATAACGCGGCTGATTCAGCGATTGAAAAACTGTTTCAAAAAGCATTCTCGGTAGCTAAACGTGTGCGCACCGAAACCGAAATAGGCGGCAGTGCGGTCTCGGTGGCTTATGCTGCTTGTACGTTGGCAAAGCAGATCTTTGAATCACTCTCGGATTCAACGGTAATGTTGGTTGGGGCGGGTGAAACCATCGAACTGGTTGCGAAGCATTTAGCAAGTCATCAATGTAAACGTATGATAGTCGCCAACCGAACCCGCGAGCGAGCGATGGGGCTCGCACAGCAGTTTGACGCTGAAGTGATTGCACTCAATGAGATACCTGACTATCTCGCTCACGCGGATATCGTCATCAGTTCAACCGCCAGCCCACTGCCGATTATTGGCAAAGGGATGGTAGAAAGTGCGATTAAAGTGCGCCGCCATCAACCCATGTTACTGATTGATATTGCCGTGCCTCGTGATATTGAATCGCAGGTCGGGGATTTAAACGATGCCTATCTGTATACGGTTGATGATCTTCAGTCGATTGTAGACAGCAATATGGAACAGCGTAAAGTTGAAGCCATTCAAGCTGAAGCGATTGTCAGTGAAGAGAGCGCTGCCTTTATGAGCTGGATGCGCTCCTTGCAAGCAGTAGACAGCATCCGAGAATACCGTCAATCGGCCAACGAAATTCGTCAAGAATTGCTCAGCAAAAGCTTGCAGGCACTGGCTGCAGGGGGCGATCCTGAAAAAGTGTTACTTGAGTTAAGTAACAAACTCACCAATCGATTGATCCACACACCAACCCGAGCATTGCAAAGCGCTGCCGAGTTAGGTGAACCGGCTAAATTGGCCGTGATTAGACAAAGTTTGGGTCTTGACGACCCTCGATAATATCCGTCACTCCGAATTAAAGAAGAAACTATGAAAGCGTCGATTTTAGTTAAGCTTGAATCCCTTGTTGAGCGTTACGAAGAGGTTCAGCGCCTGCTTGGCGAGCCTACCGTAATTAGTGATCAAAACAAATTCCGTACTTTGTCAAAAGAGTACTCTCAGCTTGAGGAAGTCACTAAATGCTTCCAAGCTTACCAACAAGCGCAAGAGGATTTGGTTGCCGCGGAAGAGATGACCAAAGAAGAAGACGCCGAGATGCGTGAGATGGCTCAAGAGGAAATCAAAATAGCCAAAGCGACAATTGAACGTCTCACTGATGAATTGCAAATTCTGCTGCTACCAAAAGATCCGAACGATGATCGCAACTGCTTCTTAGAAATTCGTGCAGGGGCGGGCGGTGATGAGGCGGGCATTTTTGCTGGCGATCTGTTCCGTATGTACAGCCGTTATGCTGAGAAAATGAGCTGGCGTATCGAAATTATGTCCGCTAGTTATGCTGAGCATGGCGGCTATAAAGAAGTGATTGCTAAAGTGAGTGGTGATGGCGCTTACGGTGTGCTTAAGTTTGAATCAGGCGGTCACCGCGTACAGCGTGTTCCGGCCACGGAATCTCAAGGTCGTGTGCATACTTCCGCTTGTACCGTCGCGATCATGCCCGAAATTCCTGAAGCCGAAATTCCAGAAATTAAAGCTAGCGATCTGAAAATTGACACTTTCCGCTCATCGGGCGCGGGTGGTCAGCACGTAAACACCACCGACTCTGCGATCCGTATTACCCACTTACCAACAGGCACGGTAGTTGAGTGTCAGGACGAGCGTTCACAGCACAAAAACAAAGCCAAAGCGATGGCCGTATTGGCCGCTCGTATTGCACAAGCGGAAGAAGCGAAGCGCGCAGCCGAAGTGTCCGATACTCGTCGTAACCTACTGGGTTCTGGTGATCGTAGCGACCGTATTCGTACTTACAACTATCCGCAAGGTCGCGTTTCCGATCATCGTATTAACTTAACCATTTATCGTCTTAATGAAGTGATGGAAGGGGATCTGCAAAGCTTGATTGATCCAATCATTCAAGAATATCAAGCAGACCAACTTGCCGCTCTTGCCGATCAACACTGATCCCATGACGTTATCTCGTATTGATGATGCGTTGAAAGCCGCGATTGCTCAACTCCAAGAAGGCGGCAGTGATTCGCCTTCTGTGGATGCAGCGGTGCTGCTTTGCCATGTACTGGATAAACCACGTTCTTATCTGCTGACTTGGCCTGAAAAGACCTTAAGCGAAATGCAGTCGCGGCAATTTTGCTCGCTGATTACGCGTCGAGTGACGGGGGAGCCTGTGGCCTATTTGGTTGGGGAACGTGAGTTTTGGTCGCTGCCACTGAAAGTTTCGCCTTCGACATTAATTCCTCGGCCGGATACTGAACGCTTGGTTGAAATTGCGTTAGAAAAAAGCCAGCAGACGCAAGGGGATATTTTGGACTTAGGCACAGGAACTGGCGCAATCGCATTAGCGCTAGCGTCCGAGCTACCTGAACGTCATGTGGTTGGTATCGACTTGCGCCCAGAAGCGCAAGCCTTAGCGTTGGAAAACGCGCAGCGTTTAACTATTACCAATGTCACATTTTTACAAGGCAGTTGGTTTGAACCTTTAAAGCTCGGTACAAAGTTTGCTTTAATTGTCTCCAATCCACCGTATATTGAAGAAAATGATCCCCATCTCACGCAGGGGGATGTACGTTTTGAGCCTTTAAGTGCGCTGGTGGCCAAAGACAAAGGCTTGGCTGACATTAAACACATTGCAGAGAATGCGCGTCACTATTTGCAGCAACAAGGCTGGCTGCTGTTTGAACATGGTTATGATCAAGGGGCGGCAGTCAGAGCGTTATTTGAGTCACTCGGCTATCACCATGTAGTGACAGAAAAGGATTATGCGGGTAATGACCGAGTGACACTGGGTCAATATTCGCACTCAGAAGAGAGAGCATCATGTACGAAGGATTAAAACATTTTCATCTACTGACCATTGCGATCAGTGCACTATTGTTGTCGGTACGTTATGCCTTGATGATGATGGATTCCAAATGGCTGCAACACCCTTTTTTGAAACGTTTTCCTCATATTAACGATTCGCTGTTGTTGTTATCGGGTATCGCGTTGATTGTGATGTCTGGTTTTATCCCATTTACCCCAGCCGCACCTTGGTTAACTGAGAAGCTGACTTGTGTGATGGCGTACATTGCGCTGGGCTTCTTTGCGCTCAAACTGGGTAGGAATAAGCTGTTGCGTACCTTTGCTTTTTTGGGCGCATTAGGTTGGCTTGCTATGGCGGGAAAAATCGCCATCGTAAAAACGGCTATGTTTTTAGGCTAACAGCATCCGAGCGGCATTATGTTTGAATGGTTCGATGAAGATTTTGATGCAATGGAATTGGTGGAAGGGGCGCTGATCTTAAACAAGGCCGTCAATCCTGAAACTGAGGATGAATGGGCACGCCAAGAGTTGGCCCGTTTGCTTACACAAGCAAAACACGAGTTAGCTAATGAACAGGATGAAAAACAGCGTTTCGAAGCGTTGTTGCATCTGTTTTACCAACAATGGGGTTTTCGCGGTGACAGAGAGGCTTATTTTGATTCACGTAATGCCTTCATCGATAAAGTATTGCAGCACCGCAAAGGTATTCCCGTCAGTTTAGGTGCGCTGTTGCTCTATTTTGCGCGCAAGCTAGGCTTTCCTTTACAAGGTATTACCTTTCCCACACAGTTTTTATTGCAGTTGCATTGGTGCGATGAATCACCGATTTATATTAACCCTTTTACTGGTGAAACCGTCTCATTACATATACTGCAAGCGTGGTTAGTTGGGCATAAAGGGGTCTTGTCTAAGCTGAAATCGAGTCATTTGGAAGTGACAGATAATCCGACGGTGATCGGTCGTTGGCTGGCACTACTAAAGAGCGCACTATTAAGAGAAGAGCGTTATACCTTAGCGCTGCGTTGTACTGATTTAGCGCTGACTTTTGTTCCTGATGATCCGTATGAGATCCGCGATCGCGGCTTTATCTATCAGCAACTGGATTGTCACCAAATTGCCTTATCCGATTATCAATACTTTATTGATCATTGTCCGAATGATCCGGCGGCTGAGTTATTAAAAAATCAAGTTAATGCATTAAGCTTTGAAGCTATTACGCTGCATTAACCGCTAAATGAGAGAGAATAAAATGGAACAAAAAATCGTCCACGTGGGTGATATTCCCGTTGCCAACGACAAACCGTTTACTCTGTTTGCTGGAATGAACGTCCTTGAATCCCGTGATTTAGCGATGCAAATCTGTGAGCATTACGTGAAAGTGACCGATAAACTCGGTATCCCTTATGTGTTTAAAGCTTCTTTTGATAAAGCCAACCGCAGCTCTGTTCACTCTTATCGTGGCCCTGGCTTGGAAGAGGGAATGAAAATTTTCCAAGAGCTAAAAGAGACCTTTGGCGTCAAAATCATCACTGACGTGCACACGGAAGCTCAAGCTCAGCCTGTGTCTGAGGTGGTTGATGTGATTCAACTGCCAGCGTTTCTTGCTCGTCAAACTGACCTTGTCGAAGCGATGGCGAAAACAGGTGCAGTGATCAACGTGAAAAAACCACAATTTATGAGCCCTGGCCAAGTGGGCAATATCGTGGAAAAATTTGCAGAGTGCGGCAACGACAAAGTGATTTTGTGTGAACGTGGTGCTTGCCATGGCTATGATAATCTGGTCGTTGATATGTTGGGTTTTGGTGTGATGAAAAAAGTATCAAACGGCAGCCCAATTATTTTTGATGTGACCCATTCACTGCAAATGCGCGACCCTTCTGGCGCAGCTTCTGGTGGGCGTCGTGAACAGACAGTTGAGTTAGCAAAATCAGGTCTTGCTGCCGGGATTGCGGGCCTTTTTATTGAAGCGCATCCAAACCCAGATAAAGCGCGTTGCGATGGTCCATCGGCACTGCCTTTGGATAAACTTGAACCTTTCCTTGCACAAATGAAAGCGTTAGATGATTTGATCAAGAGCTTTGCTCATATCGATATCCGCTGATTTTTTGTTGGATCTATCACTCATGATTTGGCCACCGCAAGGTGGTCAAATTTTATCGAATGTTTCCCAAACCTGTTTATCTTGTCTAAGTGCTCACTTTTCCTTATTTTTTCGTGTTTAGGAAAGAAAACGATTGCCTGTGATCCATTAAAATTTCACGTGTAACCTGTGGCAACCGTTACATTTTTGAATTGATTTTATAGTGATCAATTCTACATAAATATGAAATCAATCTGTCACCTTTGAGATGTTAATTTAAACTGGGTCAAGTTTATTGGTATGGCTTGATTTTGTGTTTGCAACGTTGACCATGACCTCCCCCTCACAAGCAGTGGATTTTTCAAGTTCAAAGGTATGATAATGAAACAACGTCTTATTCTAAAAACAGCGCTCAGCGCGGCCATTCTTACAGCCCTTGTGGGTTGCGCAACTCAACCCACTCATGAGTGGAAAGAAGATACGACTTATAAACTCACCGTGTTGCACACTAATGACCACCACGGTCGTTTCTGGCAAAACAAATATGGCGAGTATGGTATGGCGGCACGTAAAACGCTGATCGACGATCTTCGCTCTGATATTGAAGCTGAAGGCGGCAGCGTACTGCTTCTTTCTGGTGGCGATATTAATACCGGAGTTCCTGAATCTGATCTGCAAGATGCAGAGCCTGATTTTAAAGGCATGAGCAAGATTGGTTATGATGCGATGGCGTTAGGTAACCATGAATTCGATAACCCGCTCGAGGTGCTGTTTAAGCAAAAAGAGTGGGCGAATTTCCCAATGCTGTCGGCCAACATTTACGATAAAGCGACCGGAAAACGTCTATTCCAAGCCTACCAAATGTTTGATAAACAGGGCGTGAAAATAGCGGTTATCGGTTTAACGACTGAAGATACCGCTAAAATCGGCAACCCTGAATACATTGGTGGTATTGAGTTTAGAGATCCAAAAGAAGAAGCGAAAAAACTGATCGCAGAAATTGAGAAAACGGAAAAGCCGGACCTTATTTTTGCCGTTACCCACATGGGCCATTATGAAAATGGTCAACGTGGTGTGAATGCACCAGGTGATGTTGCGCTTGCACGATACTTGGATGAAGGTTCTCTCGATATGATCGTCGGCGGCCACTCTCAAGAGCCTGTCTGCATGGAAGGCCCTAACGTGGTGAAGAAAAACTTCCATCCGGGAGATGAATGTAAGCCTGATATGCAAAACGGTACTTATATAGTGCAAGCGCATGAATGGGGTAAGTATGTTGGCCGTGCGGATTACGAATTCCGTAATGGTGAACTGAACATGGTGAGCTACAATCTGATCCCTGTAAACCTGAAGAAAAAGGTGAACGTGAATGGCGAGAGTAAGCGCGTACTGATTCAAGATCAAATCGCTGAAGATTCAGAAATGCTTAACTTTTTGCGCCCATATCAAGAACAAGGTCAAGCGAAACTGAATGTAGTCATTGCACAAAGTAATGGTAAGTTAGAAGGGGATCGCAACGTTGTGCGTTTCCAACAAACCAATTTAGGTCGTTTGATTGCACTTTCTCATATGGAACGCGCAAAAGCCGACTTTGCGGTGATGAATTCTGGCGGCGTGCGTGATTCGATTGATGCAGGAAAAATCACTTATAAAGATGTGCTCAAAGTACAACCTTTTGCCAATATTCTCACTTATACCGATATGACCGGGGCTGAAGTGTTGGATTACCTCAATGAAGTGGCGACCAAACCTGTTGATTCTGGCGCTTATGTACAATTCGCGGGGATTTCGATGACAGTGGCCAATGGTAAGGTATCGAACGTCTTTATTGGTGATAAGCAGCTCCGTTTGGACGAAACGTATCGCTTCACCGTGCCTAGCTACAATGCAGCAGGTGGTGATGGTTATCCAAAAATCTCCGATCATCCAGGTTATGTGAATACGGGGTTTGTGGACGCGGAAGTATTGAAAGATTACCTCGAAGCACACAGTCCAATTGATGTGAACCAATATGCGCCAGCGGGCGAAATTGTCTATAAGTGATAGTGCGATAAAGAGTTTGACTCATTGTGATCAATCATTTTAACTAAAGGCGGTGCTTAGGCATCGCTTTTTTATTGGCACTAACGGTTACTTTGAGATAAGCACGATGACACCTGCGATTGATTTGGCGAAAAAGAAAAAAATCCCTCACACTCTCCATCAATATCAACATGATCCTAATCACAGCAGTTATGGTTTAGAAGCGGCTGAGGTTTTGGGACAAGATCCGAAAAAAGTGTTTAAAACACTGCTGTTTTGCTTAAATGGCGAGCCGAAAAATCTCGCTGTCGCGATTATTCCAGTTGATCAAAAACTAAATTTAAAGCGTGCGGCCAAAGCGGCTAAGTCGAAAAAAGCGGAAATGGCTAATCCAGACATAGCGCAAAAAACCACAGGTTATGTGGTGGGGGGCATTAGCCCACTTGGGCAGAAAAAAGCACTACCGACCTTCATTCATCTCAGCGCAGCAGATCAAGCGACTATCTGTGTCAGTGCAGGTAAGCGCGGTTTAGAGATTGAATTGGCACCGAGCGATCTTGCGTTATTAACGCGAGGTGAGTTTGTTGAATTGTGTCAAGAATAGAGAATGAAAATCCGGCCTCGATTGAGGCCGGATTGACTGGCAAAATTAGTTCTTCAGTTTGATCTCTTCTTCCATCTGGGCGTTATCCACCACATGGTTTTCTCCTAAGTCATTAGGAAGGATCAAGTTTAGAATAATGGCTACGATACCGCATAAGCTGACACCTTGTAGGCTAAACTCTCCGATACCAAAGGCCATGCCGCCGATACCAAACACTAATGTCACTGCCACAATCACTAAGTTGCGAGACTTGTGAAGATCGACATGATTTTTAATCAGTGTGTTTAGGCCAACCGTTGCAATTGAACCGAACAGCAAAATCATAATGCCGCCCATTACTGGGATTGGAATGGTTTGCAGTAGCGCGCCCAGCTTACCAACCAATGCTAATACAATCGCGGTGATCGCAGCCCAAGTCATGATTACTGGATTAAAGGCTTTCGTCAGCATTACGGCGCCCGTCACTTCGCTGTATGTGGTATTCGGTGGCGCGCCCAGCATCGAGGCTGCGATGGTGGCAACACCGTCACCCGCAATGGTGCGATGTAGCCCAGGTTTCTTGATGTAATCTTTTCCAGTGACGTTTGAGATCGCGAGCATATCGCCCACGTGTTCGACTGCCGGAGCAATTGCAACCGGGATCATGAACAAGATCGCGTTGATGTTGAACTCAGGGAAAGTGAAGTTCGGCATTGACAGCCAAGCCGCTTGCGTAACAGGAGTAAAATCCACTACACCAAAATAGAGGCCCAAAAGATAGCCTGCAAAAATACCGCCGCAGATCGGCAACAGTTTGAGAAAACCTTTGGCAAAAACGCTAATCGTGATGGTGGTTAACAGTGAAACGCAAGAGATCCACATCGCTACATCTGAGCTAATCAGTTGTACCGAACCATCTCCAGTTTTACCTAGCGCCATGTTTACAGCAACAGGCGCAAGGCCTAAGCCAATCACCATGATCACCGGGCCAACGACCACAGGAGGTAAAATTTTGTGGATGATTTCTACGCCACGGACTTTGATGATCGCTCCCAGTAGTATGTAGACAAAACCAGCGGCCACTAAACCGCCCATCGTCGAGGCGACGCCCCAAGTTTGGATGCCAAACATAATCGGTGCAATAAAGGCAAAGGAAGAAGCAAGAAAGATGGGGACAGAGCGGCGAGTAATAAGTTGGAATAAAAGGGTACCGACACCGGCGCCAAATAGTGCAACGTTAGGATCAAGCCCAGTTAACAGCGGGACAAGAACCAGCGCACCAAATGCGACGAAGAGCATCTGTGCGCCTTGGATGGCATTTTTCATCATGATTTCCCTGAAGCAAAATAAAAATTCGCGGGATTCTATCACTTTTGCAAACGATTGCCATTGAAACTAGATCAAATAAAGTCACAAATGTTGATGAAATTATCACCGAACTCTGCCGTGGATTCCTTGCCGCGGACCGGATAGTTGCTTATCATCGACGTTCACAAAACAGATCATAGGAACAGTATGCGCTATTTAGCTATGTTGGTGATGAGCTTACTCACTCTCCCTGCTTATGCCTTAACCAAGGTCGACTTATACCATACCGAAGTCGTGATTGATCAACAGCAAGACAATGCCGACGCGAATGCTCGTATCAAAGGGATGAGCGAAGTGATTGTTCGAGCTTCGGGTGATAGGAATGCGGTGAACAATGAGGTGATTAAAAAAGCCTTAAGGCAGAATTCGCAATATTTAGCGCAAATCAGTTATGGTCAAAATGGGGCGCAATCTTCGATTGTTATGGGGTTTAGCGCACCGCATATCCGCACATTATTAACTCAAGCTCAATTACCATTTTGGCCTGAAAACCGAGCTAATGTTTTAGTCTGGTTGATTGAAGAGTCAGGTTATGACCGCAGTATCGCTTGGGAACATTCTGACACGAGTACGCTAAAACAGCTTAAAGGCGCGACTCAAACTCGCGGTTTGCCTATCACAGTGCCTGTGGGTGATTTTGATGATATTACCGGTGTGGAAGTATCGGATTTGTGGGGCGGTTTCGTACAGCCTATCAGTATGGCTAGCCAACGTTATCCAACCGATGCTGTATTGGTGGTCAGAGTGCAAAGTAATGGTGTGCGTTGGAGTTTGTATGATCAACCCGCCGCTCAAATGGCACAAGCCACGAAAGCGCCACTGTCTGGTCAAGCGTCTGGTGACGATGCCATTGAACAAATGGTCGATCAATTGAGTGATTACTATGCAAGAAAGAGCTCGGTTATCGTGGCCAGTGAATCCTCTTCTTCGCTGCTTGCTCGTTTTAGCCCGATTGATGATGCAATGGATTTCTTTACCTTGGAGAATAAGTTGAAGCGCTTAAGTTCTGTTGCTTCTTTGGACATTCTCAAGATTCAAGGTGAGGAAATCACTTTCGAAGTGCATTTGTTGGCTTCAGAGTCCGAGTTTGAGCAAGAAGTGCTACGCATGGGCAAAGTCGCTAAAATTGATGACCCACAGCCAGAGAGTGTGCCAACACAGCTTACCCCAGCAGCAGAGGTTGATGATTCTGCTGTGGAGTCAGGCTCTTTGCAAGTCACACCTGAACCGTCATTATCTCAGGCCATCACTGAACCAGTGAAGCGAGTGCTCTCTTTTGAGTGGCAAGCGTAAAGTACTCAGTCACCCCTTGAACAAATGCTGAGATAATCAAAAAGAGCCCATCAGGGCTCTTTTTGCATGAGAAGAATAGGCAATCCTGTCATGGATTGACTCTATGGTTGATTATCGTGGGTAAAATTGGCTTTCTCTTGCTTTTCGACTTCAGATAGACGCTTGAGTTTCAGTCCGAGCTCTTTACCGCGATGGCGAGCATACAAGGTATTACCGACAAAAGCGGCAAATGTCAGTAGCAGTTCTACTACCGCTAACCAGCGCTCCCCTCCATCAACATAAATCAGCGTTAACGCGTGTAGAAAGTAGAGCATTAAAACAAAGTTGGCCCAGGCGTGAGTGTAGGGTTTTCCGGCCAAAATTCCCGGTAATGGTAAAAGCAGTGGGATAACCCATGCAATGGCCAATGCAACATGATTAAGATGAGGGTGAGGAGAGAGCGAGAATTGCCATAAAACCACCCATATAATTAGGGATAAGTTACTCAGTAAAGCTAGCCATCGGTACTGCTTGGTGTTTGGCATCATTTCTGCCGTCATAATCTGTCCTTTAATCGGCTGGCTAGCATTGCCAGCCGTTTTCCTAAATTTTTAGCCAGTTCACTTTCGTGCGTAGTGAGTTGTGGCGAGTGTGTTGCGACATGGCTTGCACCATATGGCGTGCCTCCAGAGGTTGTGGTATGCAGTGTAGGCTCTGAATAAGGGATGCCAACGATTAGCATGCCATGATGCATCAGTGGCAGCATCATACTCTGTTGCGTACTCTCTTGGCCGCCATGCAAAGAGGATGAAGAAGTAAACACGCAAGCGGGTTTATCAATTAATGCGCCGCTAATCCATAGAGGGGTCGTTTGGTCCCAAAAGTGCTTCAGTGGCGCGGCCATATTGCCAAACCAGACTGGGCTGCCAAAAGCCAAACCATCACATTGCTTTAACTCATCCAGAGTCAGGTAGGGATCGGTCGTTTGCTCTGCATGATTGTCTAGCGCCGGAACGGTGCGCAAGAGCGCTGTCGCGCCTTGTGCTTCAATTCCGCGTGCGATTTGCCTTGCCAGTGCTTGCGTTGAACCGTGCCTACTGTAATAAAGTACGACGACTTTAATACTCATAAAATCTCAAGTACTTGCTCTGGTGGACGGCCGTGGCGCGCTTTACCATTGGCGACAACAATGGGACGCTCAATCAACTTAGGGTGCGCGGCCATGGCTGAAAATAGTTGATCATCAGTAAGTGCATCATCACTTAGGCCAAGTTCTTTATAGAGATCTTCTTTGGTGCGCATCATATCACGAACCTGTTGTAGCCCGAGTTGAGCGTACAAGGTTTTCAACTGTTCGATGGTTGGCGCTTGGTCTAAATATTTGATGATCTGTGGCTTTAACTGGCGGTCTTCCAGCAGTGCCAGAGTTTCACGACTTTTTGAGCATTTAGGGTTGTGATAAATCACGACTGACATAACTTCTCCTCGTTGTATTGTGATTATTGGAGTGATAAGAATCGGTCTCGTTGCACCATCAATTGGTCAATGCGTGCATCGTAGCGAGCTTGTTCTAAGCTGCCAAGTTCGGCGAGTTGACTTGCTTGAGTGTAATATTGAATTGCTTTATTCCAATTGGCTTTGAGCGCTAGAAGCTCCGCCCGCGCAGCAAGATCTTCTTGGCTATTGCCAATGCCGATATTCGCTTCTGATAGCAAATGCCAGCCGTTGGTATCATTAGGGTTGTCATGGGTGTAGCGCTGCAATACCCGAATGGCATCAGACAATTTATCTTGTTTTAATAAGCTGTTGGCGTAGTTAATTGTTAAGGTTGGATTGTTCGGTTTCTGTTTAAGCGCCTTCTCGAGCAAGGTTTGGGCTTTGGCCGCTTGATTTAGAGCGATATCGAGATCGGCCATCGCATCAAGATAGAAATTGTTTGTTGGGTCTTGTGCAACCAGCTTTGATAAAATCGCCTCTGATTTATCAAATTGCTTGCTATCGAGATAAACCAAGGCTTTGCCATATTGGAAGGCTGGCGCGAGAGCTGCACTCTCTTTTTTCTCCGCACGCTTAAACCAATCAAGAGCGGCTTCATTATCAATCCCAGCATAGCGAGCAACAATTCGTGAGCGTGCTAAATGGTAATCCAATGAAGGTTGAAGGCGCATAGGCGGGTAGTGTTGGGCACGCTCACGGCTGTCGGTAATACGATCTTCTGGCAGCGGATGGGTTAGTAACATCGGTGGCGGTTTACTAGCGTAACGATATTCATCAGCGAGGCGGCCAAAAAACCTTGGCATGGCTTGGGCATCAAACCCCGCTTTGGCTAGCGTTGCAATACCAAATCGGTCAGCCTCTTTTTCATTACTGCGCGTATAGTTTATTTGGCTTTGCATACTGCCTGCGGTGGTGGCGGTAATGGCGGCAATGCCCACTTCAGGTGCCGCAATAGCCAGTAACAAAGAGCCTGCCAATGCGGCGATTGTTGCTGGTGAGCGTCTGGCTTGGTCTTCCATACTGCGTGCTAAATGGCGCTGCGTGACGTGGGCAATTTCGTGCGAAAGAACCGAAGCGAGTTCGCTTTCTGTTTGTGCATGCAAAAACAACCCAGAGTGCAACGCAACATAACCGCCAAAGAAGGCAAACGCATTGATATTGCGATCGCGGATCATAAAAAAGGTGAACGGCGTTTTTACATCGTTGGCATTGGCAACCAATTTATGCCCTAGGCTATCGATGTACTCGTTGATCACCGGATCATTGACGATAGGCTGGCTGTTACGCAGCATGCGCATATAAGCATCACCATAAATAAGCTCTTGATCAATCGTCAAGGTCGAACCTGCTACTGTCCCAATGTCCGGTAGCTCGATGGTGTCGGCATAGCTCAAGGAAGGGGCGTTTATCGCCACAGTAATACAGAGGCAAAGTAAGGATCGAGCGCGTTTAAACTTCATATTTGTCAGTGATATTCCGTGATCTTCTTGTCTGTATGACATTGAATGTGTGAATTGGTTTCCAACTCAAAATAACGGCCAAAAATTGTAGAGAGAGAAGAGTAAGCCAGCCGGTGTTTGAGTATCGATAAACACTGGCATGCCAGTCAAAACTCGATACAATGGCAGGCCTATATTAAGCATTGAGCAGAAGAATGGAACCAAATATTCTGGATTTACGCCAGCAGCGTTGTCCGATGGCTTTATTACTTGCGAAGCGTCACACTGTTCAATTGGTTTTGGGTGAGGTATTAGACATTTGGCTTAACGACGTCAGCTCAGGACAGGATATAGAAAAATATTTGTCTGCTCATGGCTTTCGTTGCCAGTGGAACACGTCACCCGGCTATTTTTGGCTAAAAGTAATTAAGGAACTCGATTAAATGTTTGAAATGGTAACTCGTTGGTATCAAAGACGCTTTTCTGATCCTCATGCCGTTAGTCTGGTTGCTATTCTGTTTTTTGGTTTTGTAACGATATATTTCTTCGGCCATTTGATTGCGCCGCTGCTTGTGGCCATTGTGCTGGCGTATTTACTTGAGTGGCCAGTAATGCAATTGCGCCGTTTTGGGCTTCCTAGGTCCGTTTCCGTAATTTTGGTGATTTTGCTGTTTGTCGGTTTGATGCTGCTGGCTATCTTTGGTTTAGTCCCAACCATTTGGAAACAGGTTGGTAATTTAATCAATGACATTCCTAACATGTATGCAGGGTTGCAAAGCTTCATTTTGAGTATTCCTGAACGTTACCCTGAACTCGATAACTTACAGATTGTTGAGTCGGTGATAAGCAATGCGAAGAACCAGGCTTTAGGTATGGGGGAAAGTGTCGTTAAAGGGTCACTTGCTTCTCTTGTGAGTTTGGCCACCTTGGGTGTCTATCTCATTTTAGTGCCGTTGCTGGTCTTCTTTTTATTGAAAGATAAGAATGAAATGCTGCGAATGACCAGTGGGTTATTGCCACGTAACCGTAAACTCGCGGCTAAAGTATGGCAAGAGATGAACCAACAAATCTCAAACTACATCCGTGGAAAAGTGTTAGAAATACTGATTGTTGGTAGTATCAGTTACGTCACTTTCGCCATTCTTGATTTACGTTATTCGGTGTTGCTTGCTGTGGCTGTGGGTCTATCGGTTTTGATCCCTTATATTGGCGCGGCCGCTGTGACGGTGCCAGTTGCCATCGTCGGTCTCTTCCAATGGGGCATGACTCCTCCGTTTTACACATTATTAATTGCTTATGGCATCATCCAAGCTTTGGATGGCAACGTATTGGTTCCCGTTCTATTTTCTGAAGCCGTTAATCTACATCCCGTTGCTATCATTGTCGCGGTGTTAGTCTTTGGTGGGCTATGGGGGTTTTGGGGCGTATTTTTTGCAATTCCTCTTGCCACTCTAGTAAAAGCAGTATGGCATGCTTTGCCCAGCACTGATGAACCTGTTGTTGAGGCTGAATCACCCTAAAATCACTGAATTATAAATAAAAAATAGAGAGTAAACAGAATCTCTAAGGAAGCCTAAACCGTAATCGTTTTGGGCTTTTTTTTTGCCAAATAGTAAATATTGATTAGACTGAACTAAGTGGATGTGTAAAAAAGCTATAGATTTTTTGTAACTTGGCGATAACTAACTATAACCACAAAAATGATAATTAATTTGGCATCAATGAGGGATACTTATGAAGTTTAGCCAAAAAATAGTTGCAGCTTCTTCTGCACTTCTGCTTGTTACCGTCTCGCTTATTTCTATTCAGCAACTGAGCATTGTGCGCTCGGAAATAGAATCCCTAGTTACAAAAAGTCTGAATGAAATGGAAGCAGGGGTTAAAAACACCATTGTTTCTGAAATGGAAAGCAAAAAATCCTTAGCTCAGTCAATGACAGAGGTGATTGAGCTTGATCCGCTCAACCGGGATTACGTTAAAAACATTCTTGAAAAACCGAAGTTGAAAAAAAGCTTTTTAGCCATAGGGTTAGGGTATGAATCCGATGGTAAAGTGGTGGAGAATGATGACGGTTGGGAGCCAAGCGCCGATTACGATCCTCGCAAGCGCCCTTGGTTTGTGGATGCTAAAGCATCGAAAAAACTTATCGTTACAGCGCCGTATGTCGATATTTCTACCAAAAATGTGATCATTTCTATTGGTACGCCTATTTACGATCAAGGCCGATTCTCTGGTGCCATGTTCTACGATATGGAATTGACGGGTTTAGCTGAATTGGTGAACTCTATTAATTTATTCGATGCGGGTTACCTCTTTATTGTTTCAGGTGACGGAGCGACGATTGCTCACCCTGATACCAAAAATAATGGTGAGAAGTTATCGACTTATTTACCGCAAGTGACTCTGAAAGAGGGGGACCAACAGATTGAAATTGATGGTACCCGTTATCTCGTCAGCTTCACTCATATTCCAAGTGAGAACTGGTACATCGGTGCGATTGTTGATGAATCCATCGCCTTCAATGCGATTGGCGTATTACGCAATAGCTCTATTATCTATACGTTAATTGGGCTTGTGTTGAGTGTGATTGGCTTGACGCTACTGATTAAAGTGTTAATGCGTCCATTAGGTGTGCTCAATGAAGCGATTCAAGATGTCGCCTCAGGGCAGGGGGATTTAACCAAACGCTTGGATACCAATACGGACCAAGAGTTTGCTCAACTCGCATCAGGGTTTAATACCTTTACCGAGACGCTGCAAAAGCAGATCACGCAATCAAAAGCGATTGGTGAAGAGATCATGCGTGGCACAGAGCTCACGGTGCAAGGTGCTCATGAGTCAGCAGAAGCGATGCGCACTCAGTTACAAGAGTTAGAGCAACTAGCCACTGCAATGCACGAAATGGCAGTGACATCGACAGAAGTCGCCAATAATGCGCAAGGTGCAGCAGCAGCGGCGAAAGAAGCCGATGAAGCAACGCAAGATGGTTCCAGTGTGGTCAGTGAAACGACATTGTCGATCGACAATTTATCGGCCCGCATTGACCAAGCGGTGGAAGAGGTGAAAGGCCTAGAGTCCGCGACGGCAAATATTGAAACTATTTTGAAAGTGATTAATGACATTGCTGATCAAACTAACTTGCTTGCCTTAAACGCGGCGATTGAAGCGGCTCGAGCGGGTGAATCTGGCCGTGGTTTTGCCGTTGTTGCTGATGAAGTGCGTACACTAGCTCAGCGCACTCAGCAATCGACCACCGAAATTCGCAGTATGATTGAGCAATTACAAGCAGGAGCGAGTTCGGTTTCTTCGGCTATGAATGAAAGTAAAACGACGGCTGTTGATGCGGTGAATAAAGCGAAAACGGCAAATTCGGCATTGAACCGTATTCGTGATGCGATACAAGTGATTTCGGACATGAATATCCAAATTGCATCTGCGGCAGAAGAGCAAAGCCTTGTGGCTGAAGAGATCAACACCAATACAGTGAAGATTAAAGATTTGTCGACGCAAGTGGCACAATCTGCTGAAGAAGCCAATATCGCAATGCAGGTTCAAACGGAAAACGTTCGTGAGCAAGATGCTCTGCTCAATAAGTTCATTGTGTAATTACACATCAACTTTTGATTAGCCGTGTTACAAAAATGCCAGTATTAAGAACTGGCATTTTTTATTTCAGTCGAGTTTTGATTATTGGGCGTTTAGATAATCAAGTACCACTTCATGGTGATCTTTGGTTTTGAATTTATCAAAAACCTGTTCAATGATACCTTGCTCGTTGATTAAAAAGCTAATCCGGTGTAGGCCATCATAAACTTTGCCCATGAACTTCTTCTCACCCCATACGCCAAACTGCTCAGCAACCACGTGGTCTTCATCGGATAATAAAGTAAAGTTTAAGTGATCACGTTCAATGAACTTACCTAAACGCTTCACGGGATCGGTGCTGACTCCGAGTACCACTACGTTGTGAGCATCGAGTTCCGCTTTTACATCTCGAAGGCCTTGAGCCTGAACAGTACAACCTGGTGTCATGGCTTTAGGATAAAAGTAGAACAACACCTTTTTCCCTGAGAAATCAGCAAGGGAAACGGTATTTCCATCTTGATCTAAAAGTGAAAAAGCAGGTGCTGGCGTGCCTGCAGTAAGCGTTTTCATTATTCTTCCTTTTTTATTGACTGTTTTTTATAAAGTTGAGCGAACCTTGTACATCCAGTGTCTTGCATAAACTGTCAAATTCTTCTTGTAGTTGCATTAAGTTACACCCTGAATCGACACTGGCGGTAATGGCAATATGAAATTGGTCGTGATCAAGATGTAACTTCGATTTATGAATCGTCTGCGCACTCAGTGAAGCCATACCAATATTACGATTGGCAAAAAATTGAGTGAATTTCTCTGTTAGGCCAATTTTGTCTTCAGACTCAACAAACACTTCAACCGTATAGGCATTATCTTGATAATCATGCGGTGATGTACGTTTCATGATGGTGATGAGATCATGTTGTTGGCCTAATAAAGGTAAGGTTGTCTCTACTCGGGTGATGTGGTTTGTATTGCCAGAGACCAGCATGATGAGCGTGAACTCTTTGCCAAACAAAGCAATTCGGCTATCGATGATATTGCAGCCTGATTGCGTAACTAAACGTACCACTTCATTACAGATACCAGGGCGGTCTGTCCCTACAGCAGTGATCACTAGATGCTGAGTCATAATATCGCTTCACTTTTATCGTTTTGGGCATGTTATCACAGTTAAATTATAGAGGAACGGTGGTGGAATAGCTTTTTAAGAACTCCGTCTTGAAAATAACGTGTTGTTGACATCGACATATTCAGATCCGCTATAAAGTTTGCCCTTAATTGATGTTGTTTGTTAAACCTCTAACATCTGATAAATATTCATCCAAATGGGCTGATTAAGCGAATTTAATCCCTTGTGTTTTTCAATCGCCTTACAGTACCATGCAGAAAGTAACAAATTAGGGAGATGGACATGTTTTCAGGAAGTATCGTAGCGCTCATTACACCGTTTAATCATGATGGTGAGGTTGATTTTGTTAGTTTGAAGAAGCTGGTGGACTTTCACGTGACAGCCGGAACTGACGCCATTGTTGCCGTCGGAACAACGGGTGAATCTGCCACGCTAACCGTTGAAGAGCATGTCAAAGTTGTCGCAAAAACCGTCGAATTTGCCGAAGGACGTATTCCTGTGATTGCGGGAACGGGTGCGAATGCTACTCATGAGGCGGTAACGTTTAGCCGTTTATTAAATAACACAGGTATTGCTGGCTGTTTAAGTGTGACTCCTTATTACAATAAACCAACCCAAGAAGGTTTATTTCAACACTACAAAGCAATTTCTCAAGAGACTGATATCCCTCAGATTCTCTATAATGTACCAGGCCGTACAGCGGTGGATTTGCGTCCTGAAACCGTCGCTCGCCTTGCTGAAATTAAAACGATTGTCGCTTTGAAAGATGCAACGGGTGATTTGAGCCGAGTGGCTCTTCATCGTGAGCTTTGTGGAAAAGACTTTATTTTATTAAGTGGCGATGACGCGACAGGTTTGGAGTTTGTTAAATTAGGTGGACAAGGTGTTATTTCGGTGACGAATAATATTGCCGCTAAAGATATGGCGCAGATGATGCACTTAGCATTAGAAGGCCGATTCGACGAGGCTGAGCTTATTAATCAACGTTTAATGCCTTTGCATAAAGGTCTATTTGTTGAGTCGAGCCCGATCCCAGTGAAATGGGCTGCTCACAAAATGGGATTGATTACAAATGGTGATCTACGTCTACCTTTGACTGAACTGTCTGAACCTGTACGTTCAACGGTTGCCCAAGCCATGACCGAAGCTTGTATCTTCTAAATCGATTCAATATTGTGCCGAGGCTTTTTCCTCGGCAGTCTAGGAGTTTGAATGAAATTTACTCATCAGCTAGTTATCAGTTCACTAGCTGTTTTTGTTTTAAGCGCATGTGCTGGTAACGCTTCTCAGCGTCGCCAAGCAAAAGATGATTTTGCTTATTTAGAAACCCCGGCTCTAAAAGAGTGGCAACTTCCTGAAGGAGCAACTCCGCAGTTTTACCCTAATTACCAGATCCCTGAAGGTGACTTCCAAGGTGGCATTGGCCGTACTGTGGATATTCGTCCTCCTCAACAAGTCTTAGAATTGATCCCAGGCGCGCGTGCCGAGCGCCAAAATGGCGAAGTGACATTATGGATGATCAAGCAAGATGAAGCCGATAAGGTGTGGCAAACCGCGTTAGCCATGCTTAAAGAGCGAAACATTGGTATCGCTGCACAAAGTGAAAACCAGATTGATACTGATTGGGTGACTTGGGTTTCCGAAGATGAAGAAGTTGAGATTGGTAGCCGCTACCAAATCTCACGGGTGATGGCGAATAATCGTTTTGGCTTTAAGATTTCATTGACTGGTTGGCGTGAAGGTGGCAAAGAGATGCCAGTGAGTGCTACTAATAAAGAGCGTTATAATGCGTTCATGACCAATTTGGTCACGGCTCGTTACGATACCGATCTACGTCAAGAAGCAGCACGTAAAGCTCAACAGTTGGTTAAACAGATCCCCATTACGATGGGCAGTGACCGTAGTGGTTTCCCTGTAATTATTGCTCGTACCTCTTACGATGTTCTGTGGCAACGTTTGCCTAATCTTATGCCGCAGATCGGTTTTACGCTCGAAGAGCGCAACCAATCTCAAGGTACAATAAAAGCGAAATACTCCGCGCCAGATGACGCCTTTTGGCAAGACATTGGCGTGAAACCTATCTCGCTAAAAAGTGGAACTTACACCTTCTTGTTAGGTGATTTAGGTAACCGTACCTCGATCAACGTGACCAATTCAGCCGGCAAGCCGGTGGAAGAAGAACTACTGAAAGATATGGTACCTGTACTGTCGGCGATTGCCGAGCGTCAGTAATTGTGATGACGAATCCATGAAAAATAAAGGGACGAAAGTCCCTTTATTTTTGCTCTGAATCTGAGTCTTCGTGCTTATCAAGTTCGTTGAGTTTATCCAGATCACTCTTCTTCCCTTTCAAGCCAAATTTCATGTTAGCCGTGTATTTCAGCGCGGCAATATTACCGATAAACACCGCTAAGATTACAATAGTGATAACCCAAGGGTTGGTAATGAATTCCATATCAGGACTCCGGTTGGCTGATGTTAACAATGTACTGAGTGTAGATCCGATCTAAGTTCTCTTGTACCGTCGACACACCTAGGAGCGGCATGTTTTCAAGCTGTGTCGCCAATATGCTTGGCGTCAACAGGTTAAGACAGTCTTTAGCCGCTGTTTTGTGGCTAATATGCCAAGGTTCAAACGCAACACCGCCTTTCTTTCCTTGGTAGGGGAAGAAAAAACCAAACTTAGGTAAATGCTCTTTCATCCATTGATAAAAAGGAGCTTGGTGGCCTGAGAGATATTCCCACGGTTCAAGCTTGAGTGTGACACCTGTCGGTAATGCTTTGCGATCAAAAACATCAAAGTCACACCCCCAATGGTGGCGGCTGCTACCGGGCAGCGCTGACCAGCGCAAAATCGTGAATATCTTTTGTTCTTCGCTTAACTGAGCAGGGTTTACCGGTTGACTGTTATTATCAAGTAATTCGGCTTGCCCTGACATTTTCCGATTCCAGATGTTCAACTGGCGTTCAAAATCACGAAACCCACTGGCGATATGGAAATCAAAACCAGCGTCGTCAGCCGCTTGCTTTAGAGCGAGCAAATCTTGGATCACCCCGGGGTGAACCAAGAAAGATTTCTGCCCAATCAGCACTGATGTTAAATGGGAGTCGGTTTGTCCGGTCAACTGCTCTGGAGTCATGGGTTACACCAATAAATTCTCTAGGGTTTTTTGGTACATATCCGTTAGTTTCTCTAAATCGGCAATCTTAACGCACTCGTTAACTTTATGAATTGTCGCGTTAACAGGACCAAGTTCGACCACTTGTGCGCCCATCTGGGCAATAAAGCGTCCATCAGATGTGCCCCCTGTCGTCAATAGCTCTGGGGATTTGTGGTTCACCTCATCGACGGCTTTAACGACGGCAGTCAGTAATGAGCCCGTATCGGTCAAGAAAGGTTGGCCGCTTAATGTCCAGCGTAATTCATAATCCAATCCATGGGCATCTAAGATAGAATGCACGCGGCGCTTGATCTCTTCATCGGTTAACTCGGTACTGAAACGGAAGTTAAACTGCACGTCAAACTCACCGGGGATGACGTTTGATGCTCCCGTGCCAGCTTGCAAGTTTGGAATTTGGAAGCTGGTCGGTGGGAAATAAGCGTTCCCTTCATCCCATTTTATTGCCGCAAGTTCGGCTAACGCAGGCAAGGCTTGGTGAATCGGGTTATTAGCAAGGTGAGGATAAGCAACGTGTCCTTGAATCCCTTTAATCTGTAGATCGCCTGTAATTGAGCCACGACGGCCATTTTTTATCACATCGCCCACATTTAATGTACTCGATGGCTCACCGACGATACACATATCAATTGGCTCATTACGCGCCATTAACGTATCGACTACGCGAGTGGTGCCATTGATGAATGGCCCTTCTTCATCTGAAGTGATCAAAAAGGCAATCGAACCTTGATGGTTAGGGTGCTGTTCAATAAAGCGCTCGACAGCGACAACCATGCAAGCAAGCGAGCCTTTCATATCTGCCGCCCCGCGCCCATGTAAATAACCATCAATTACAGTCGGTTCAAACGGCGCTGTATGCCACTGCGCTAAAGGGCCTGCGGGAACGACATCCGTATGGCCAGCAAAGGCAAAAAGAGGCGATTGAGTGCCGCGGCGAGCCCAAAAATTAGTGGTATCTTCAAAGACCATTGTTTCCACTTCAAACCCTAGCGCTTGTAAGCGTTTAATCATCAGGTCTTGGCAACCTGCATCCTCAGGAGTTACTGATTGGCGACTAATGAGATCTTTTGCGAGCGCCAGTACAGGGCTGTCTGTCATCCTTGAAATCCTTGTATTAAGAGAAAATAGCAGCGTATTGCTGAGCATTGAAACCGAGATGGTAATGGGTATCGACCAATAAGATAGGTCGTTTGATCATAGCTGGTTGTTCAACCAACAAAGTCACAACACTGTGAGCATCTAACGACTCTTTTTGTGACGGCGTGAGCTGACGAAAGGTTGTACCGCGTTTATTGAGTACATTTTCCCAACCAAGTGCTTGGCAAAACTGAGCCACGAGCTCGGCATCAATACCTTGTTTACGGTAGTCATGAAATTGGTAATCCACCCCCGCAGCTTCCAACCATTTCCGTGCTTTTTTAATGGTGTCGCAGTTGGGAATGCCATACATGGTGATCGTCATAAAAATCCTTGTTGAGGCGTATTATTTTTTTAATGGTCAAATCCTATCAGGAAGCGCTGTGGCTTACAAAATAGAGATGCTTTTATTTCGTTGTTTAAAAAAAATGTGTTTCAGTTGCTTACGATTGGAAAGTTATTGATCGAACGCAACACTCTAAATGTGAAAACAGAAATAATGAAGCGGCACAGTAATAGGAGGTGTCAATGGAACTGAGTCCTGTTTTTGCAAGGCGACTGTATTTAGCTTTGTTAGTAGAAAGCCTTGAAAGACCAAACGTGCCCAAACTCATCGAAAAAACGGGGTGGCCTCGCCGTACGATTCAGGATGTCCTGAAAGCACTGCCAGGAATAGGGATTGAACTGATGTTTGTTCAAGATGGAAGGCGTCACAATGATGGTTACTATCAACTCTCTGATTGGGGGCCATTTGATAGTCAATGGGTATTAGATCGTCGCTGTGATATTGCGACTAGCCTTGGATTTAGTGCATAAGCCAGCATTTGCTGGCTTTTTTTATGGTGTTTTCATATCCACATTGGGTAAGCAACGATAAACAGTACCGAAAATCGTGACAGAGGTTTTGAAATAATTGGAGTAGTCGAGCGTTACTGTATCGCCTCCCAGTTGATGAGCGTGAGTTTTTAGCTCGTTTACCGCCCTTCGAATCAATTTGTCATTGGGAATGAGCCAAGAGCTGAACCAGTAACCTTCACTGCCTGTTACATCCCCTAACCAGTCACACTGACCAGCATCAAATCCGGCATCAGTACGAATCTGAATGCGATCTGCATCGTTTGGGAGTGGGCTGTGTGATGAGCTACAGCCTATCATTAGCGCTGCCAGCAATAATATAGACAGTCTTTTCATCAGTTTAACCTTTCAGAACTAGATAAGAGATAAAACCAAGCCAGCTCACGATCAGCAGTGCCCAAGGTAACCATGAGGTCGATACCAAGCTTGATGAAGTTTCAATGTGTGCGGGTTCTTCTTCCGTATTTTGTGCGGTTTTCTTTAGCTGCAATGCTCTTTTTTTAGCTTTATCTGCCTGTCGGCTTTTCTCTTTTTGCTGCTTTTTATACAAGGCTATGCCTTTCTCAATGCCTTGAGCGATCAGCTTGGTTTGTTCTTTCGTTTGCCCCTGCTTTTGAGTGGCTAAGGCGACTTTCATGGCTTGTTGCTGAGTTTGTTCTGAGGGAATAATCGTTTTATTCATAACGTTTACAAGCGGCTATAGACAGGCGCTCACCCTATCACGTATCGTCATCCTTCACTATTGAGATTGATCACTATGCGTGATGTTCAAGTTAGAAACTGGTCAAGAGCAAAAGATCTGGCTAGCTATTTGAAATCGATTCGCTAAAGTAAAAACGTTTTTTTAAAAGAGCGAAGGTATTGATGCGTTATGCGTTAGAGCGATACGACCAACATGGTTTTCTTAAAGCCCCTAAACTTATCTGGCTTGGTTGGTTATTTTTGGCAAAAGCTTGGATTGTTTTCGTGGTGGCAGGAGCAAGCCGAGATAATGGTACGACGATTTTAACCATTGTTTACCCAGACCATTCGATGCTTTATTTGGGGTTGATTATAGGGTTGCCAAGTATCATTCTGATGTGGCTTATCAGCTTACGTGCTCCTGAACGATCGTGGCTAAACCGCATCGTCAGCATGGGAAAACCGCTGACGTTACTTATGGTTATCTTGCAATTTATACAAACGCTTTATCATATCTATTTAGAGCACGGCGTTTTTAATTGGGCCAATGCAAGCACACTGTTGGTGCTGTTATGGTTTGGTCTATATCTACTGAAGAGTAAAAGTGTGCGTGATTGTTTTTCTATCCCGCTCATAGACAAGGCGTGATCCCAATCAAGGTCGCCCCAAAAAACTGAATTACACTGAGCAAAAATAAGTAAGTGAGGATATTTTATGACACAACCTCAAACCGCGATTCTGCCTGAAGCAGGTCCGTTTGCACTGTTTAGCCTTTTAAAAGTAAAGCAAAATCCGGCGCATGTTTTAGCGCAATTAAAAGCATTGCCCGCTTTAGTCAATGAGATAAATCAACATCAACCCGGCGCTGAATTAACCGTGTCGGTCGCGTTTACTCGCACCTTTTGGCAGCGTTTAAACCAAAGCATACCACAAGAGCTGATTGATTTTCCTGAGCTTGGTAAAGGCGAAACCATAGCACCAAGTACCGAGGTGGATGTGTTGATTCACTGCCATTCTCAGCGTCATGACTTGCTGTTTTATGTGTTGCGTAAATGGATGGAACCCGTGGCAGAGTTGGTTGAAATGGTGGATGAAACCTACTCATTTCGTTACTTAGATGCGCGAGATATGACGGACTTTATCGATGGCACTGAAAACCCTAAAGCCGAAAAACGTCAAGAAGTTGCACTGATTGCTGATGGTGAATTTGCTGGCGGCAGCTATGTGATGTTGCAGCGTTTTGTGCATAACCTTCCAGCTTGGAATCGCTTAAATGTGGCGGCGCAAGAAAAAGTGATTGGGCGCACTAAGCCTGATTCGATTGAGCTTGATAATGTACCTGCAGCGTCTCACGTTGGCCGTGTCGATATCAAAGAAGAGGGGAAAGGGCTAAAAATTGTTCGTCATAGCTTACCTTACGGTACGGTGAGTGGTGAGCACGGTTTACTATTCATTGCTTATTGCCATACGCTGCATAACTTTAAAGTGATGTTGGAAAGTATGTATGGTGTGGCGGATAGTAAAACAGATCAACTGCTGCGCTTTACCAAGGCCGTAACGGGTGCGTACTTTTTTGCCCCTTCAGCTGAGATGCTGCAACGTCTTGAACTAAAGTAAGTTTCAATACTGACCTACTATCGGACCGAGCCTTGTGCTCGGTTTTTCTTTTTTAAGCATTTTATGTAAAGAAAAGCGTCTACTGTCCGATAAAGAGATCATTCATTCTATGGCATGGGTCTGTTATGGCAATTACCGTTAATACCAATGTTTCTGCTTTGATTGCGCAGCGCAACTTAGGCTCAGCAAGCGAAATGTTGAATCAATCTTTGGAGCGTCTTGCTTCCGGGAAGCGTATTAATAGTGCCAAAGATGATGCTGCGGGTTTACAAATTTCGAATCGCCTTGAGTCGCAAATGAGGGGCTTAGATGTCGCTGTACGCAATGCTAATGATGGCATTTCAATCATGCAGACTGCTGAAGGTGCAATGCAAGAGACCACCAGCCTGCTTCAGCGTATGCGAGATCTCTCTTTGCAGTCGGCGAATGGCGCGAACAGTAAAGCGGATAGGCAAGCTTTACAGGAAGAAATGAGCGCCTTGAACGATGAATTAAACCGAATTGCTGAAACCACCTCTTTTGGTGGTCGTAAGTTACTGAATGGTTCGTTTGGGCAATCCTCATTTCAGATAGGGGCGAGCTCTGGCGAAGCAGTGCAAGTTTCGTTAAAAAATATGCGTTCAGACAGTTTGGATATGGGGGGCTTTAGCTATGTTGCGGCAGGCATGGCGGATAGCCAGTGGCGGGTGACACAAGATAATCGGCAGCTCACCATGAGCTATACCGATGCCAAGGGAAAACAGCACAACATTCAAATCCAAGCAAAAGTAGGGGACGATATTGAAGAGTTGGCAACCTACATCAATGGGCAAACCGATAAAGTATCGGCGTCAGTCAACGACAAAGGACAGCTACAGCTGTTCATGGCGGGTAAAGAAACCTCTGGGACTATTGATTTTAAAGGTAGCTTAGCCAATCAGTTGCAAATGAATGTGACGGGATATGAAGCAGTAGACACTCTTGATATTACCGAAGTCGGTGGTGCGCAGCGGGCGGTTGCCATCATTGATACCGCAATGCAGTACGTTGATAGCCATCGCTCTGAGTTAGGCGCGTTGCAAAACCGTTTTAACCACGCCATCAACAACCTCGACAACGTACACGAAAACCTCGCTTCTTCAAACAGTCGAATTAAAGATACGGACTATGCGAAAGAGACCACCCAAATGGTAAAACAGCAAATCCTACAACAAGTCAGTACCTCTATTCTTGCGCAAGCCAAAAAACAGCCAAACCTAGCATTGGCCTTACTTCGCTAGCGATAAAAAGCAACACTTATCGACTTTTAATAACAAATCTTTAGCGAAATTATTACCTTTTTGGTGGGTTTTTGACCTCTTGTCCTGTTTTTTACACTAAACACATTTTTTTTAAGAAAATCGAAAAAAAATCCTCAAGCTTTGGAAAATACCGCCGCTATAAAAAGTAACTTTGAGAGAACTATTTGGTTTTCCGAGACGTCGGAAACCGGAAACATCGGAAAATCAATTGGAGTAATCACCATGGCAGTTAATGTAAATACCAACGTATCAGCGATGACAGCACAGCGTTACCTAAACGGCGCTAGCAATGCACAACAAACATCAATGGAACGCCTATCTTCTGGCTTTAAAATCAACAGCGCAAAAGATGATGCGGCAGGCCTACAAATCTCTAACCGTTTGAATGTTCAGAGCCGCGGTCTTGACGTAGCAGTACGTAATGCGAATGACGGTATTTCTATTGCACAAACCGCTGAGGGTGCGATGAATGAAACGACCAACATTTTGCAACGTATGCGTGACTTGTCACTGCAATCAGCTAACGGTTCAAACTCAAAAGCAGACCGTGTAGCGATTCAAGAAGAAGTCACCGCTCTGAATGACGAGTTAAACCGTATCGCAGAAACCACATCATTTGGTGGTAACAAATTACTTAACGGTACTTTTGAAACTAAGTCATTCCAAATCGGTGCGGATAACGGTGAAGCCGTCATGCTTAGCCTAAACAACATGCGTAGTGACAATGCTATGATGGGCGGCACAAGCTACCAAGCGGCGAACGGCAAAGATAAAGATTGGTCAGTTCAAGCCGGCAGCAACGATCTACAAATCACACTGAAAGATACTTCAGGTACAGATCAGACTATCAATATCTCAGCTAAAGAAGGCGATGATATTGAAGAGTTGGCGACTTACATCAACGGCCAAACTGATATGGTGAAAGCATCAGTTGATGATGAAGGAAAACTACAAGTCTTCGCTGGCAGTAATAAAGTAGAAGGCCCTGTAACATTCGCAGGCGGTCTTGCTGGTGAGCTCGGCATGCAAGCTGGTCAAGCTGTTACCGTAGATGTCATTGATGTGACCTCTGTGGGTGGCGCTCAAGAATCGGTTGCCATTGTTGATGCTGCACTGCAATTTGTAGATAGCCATCGCGCACAATTAGGTGCATTCCAAAATCGCTTTAGCCATGCAATCAGCAACTTAGATAACATTAACGAAAACGTGAGTGCTTCTAAGAGCCGTATTAAAGATACTGACTTTGCCAAAGAAACAACAGCGCTTACTAAGTCGCAAATTCTTTCTCAAGCATCAAGCTCAGTGCTGGCTCAAGCAAAACAAGCGCCACAAGCGGCACTTAGCTTACTTGGCTAAAAGAGCCCAATAGCTCAAGAGTTATCCTTAATGAAAATCCAGCCTCGGCTGGATTTTTTTTGCTTAGTGGCAAAGTGGAAAAAGTGTTAGTCGATGCAGCATTATCTTTCTTACTTTTTGACGCTAATCACATTTCTCATGCTCGCTGCATAAATTTTAAAAAAAGGCTTATTTTTTTCTAAAGGATATAAATCTTTCGCCGTTAAAGGATACGAGAGAAATGAGGTGTACCGACGTGAGGTGAGAGACACGGAAGTACATCAACACAATGCCTAAGGAGATCAATATGGCAATTAATGTAAGCACTAACGTGTCTGCAATGACCGCACAGCGTTATTTAAATAACGCCGCTGATGGTACGCAGAAATCGATGGAGCGTCTGTCATCGGGCTATAAAATCAATAGCGCGCGTGATGATGCAGCGGGTCTACAAATCTCAAACCGTTTAACGTCACAAAGCCGTGGCTTAGATATGGCGGTAAGAAACGCAAATGATGGTATTTCCATTGCACAAACCGCAGAGGGTGCAATGAATGAAACCACCAATATCTTGCAACGTATGCGAGATCTTTCTTTGCAATCAGCAAACGGTTCTAACTCAAGTTCAGAACGCCAAGCGATCCAAGAGGAAGTCTCAGCACTCAATGATGAATTAAACCGTATTGCTGAAACAACCTCGTTTGGTGGTAATAAACTGCTAAATGGTTCGTTTGGTAATAAATCTTTCCAAATTGGTGCCGATTCTGGTGAAGCTGTGATGCTTTCCATGAGCGACATGCGTTCTGACACAAAAGCGATGGGCGGTAAGAGCTATGTCGCGACAAATGGCAAAGCGCCTGACTGGTCAGTCACCAATGCGACGGATCTGACTCTGAGCTATACTGATAAACAAGGAGAAGCTCGCGAAGTCACCATTAACGCTAAAGTGGGTGATGACTTAGAAGAAGTCGCTACTTACATTAATGGCCAAAATGGTGACATCAAAGCTTCAGTCGGTGATGAAGGTAAACTGCAACTGTTTGCCGCCAATCAAAAAGTCTCAAGCGATGTCACTATTGGTGGTGGACTGGGTACTGAAATTGGTTTTGCTGCAGGTAAAGACGTAACCGTCAAAGACATCAATGTCACAACGGTTGGCGGCTCCCAGGAAGCTGTAGCTTTGATTGATGGTGCACTAAAGGCCGTTGATAGCCAACGTGCCTCGTTAGGTGCATTCCAGAACCGTTTCGGTCATGCCATCAGTAACCTTGATAACATCAACGAGAACGTCAACGCTTCTCGTAGTCGAATTAAGGATACTGATTATGCCCGTGAAACAACCCAAATGACGAAGTCGCAGATTTTGCAGCAAGCGAGTACGTCAGTTTTGGCACAGGCGAAGCAGTCACCATCTGCAGCTCTTAGTCTATTGGGTTAACCGATAGGCGAATGGAGCTTTGTGGGGAAAGCAGTGTTTTCACTGCCAACCTATGAGGTGGAAGGGAGATTGTTATGGAAATACCATCCTACACATCGAACATCCAGCCTTACGGCTCGCAAAGTGGCATTAAATTTGCTTCAGAAAACGATGGCGCGACACGCGCTTCCTCGAAACAAAATGAGGTGAATCGTACTGAACAGTTAAGAAATAGGCAAAACCAAAGCGTTGAAGCGGCAATCGAGCTTGCACAGCAACGAGAGCAGATCAACAAATCGGAAAGAGCCAAGATGGTAGAGCAGATGAATGAATTTATCTCATCTATCAACAAAGACTTAGCGTTTAGAGTCGATGAAGAATCAGGACGGGATGTTGTGACGATTTATGAAGCCAGTACTGGTGACATTATTCGTCAGATCCCGAACGAGGAAATGCTAGAGGTTTTGCGACGCCTTGCCAGACAAAAAGACCACAGTACAGGTTTATTGGTTGCTAAGGTGTAATCGTAGTTTTTGAGGTGATTTAATGAGCTTAGGCCCGATGGGTATGAATACTGGCATGGATATCAATTCCTTGGTCAGCAAAATTGTCAATGCAGAGCGCGTTCCTAAGCAGCAACGTATTGATAATGAGCTTGGCCAAATTGATGCCAGTATCAGTGCCTACGGCCGGCTCAAAGAGTCGCTGGATACGATGAAAAATCTTATGACGAATTTTCGTCAGGAGAAGGCTTTCGCTTTGCGAAAAGTCGATACTACTGATGAAAATGTCGTCTCCGCGACAGCCACCACTGACGCAATAGCAGGTAAATATGCTATCGATGTGTTGCAGCTTGCACAGAGCCATAAAGTTGCCTCGGATGTTTTAGAGAAAGAGGCAAAGTTTGGTCCTGGTAAGCTGCAGATTTCACTTGGTGATCAGAAGTTTGATGTTGATGTCCAAGCCAATTCAAAATTGATTGATATCGTTCGCGGTATTAACAGCACTAAAACCAATCCCGGAGTTCGTGCTTCGGTAATCAATGATGTTGAAGGGCCACGTTTGATTGTGGCCTCTAATCTATCTGGAAAAGATCATGACATTAAAATTAATGCTCAGTCTGATGCCGGAAATCCGCTCAAAAATCTAGAGTACAAAACGCTGGAAGAACGCGTTAAAGATTTAGAAAAAGCACGCGCTGCAGCGCAACAAATCATTGCACCACTCACGCCAGCTCAACAAGCTATCGCTGCAAAAGTCGCCGAGAAAATAGGTGCGGCGGCACGCGAAGTTGACCAAAGTATGGCGAGTGGTGTTCAAGAAGTCGCCGGGCAAGTAGCTGCCGACGGTAAAGTCGCTAATGCTGCCGGTGAATTAACCGACGCCGCCGTCAAAGCTGCTGCTGCCGCCGGTGTTGCTGCCAATAAATATCTGAAACCGCAAGATCGTATTCCAGGGTGGACTGAAACCGCCTCTGGCACCTTGCTCGATTCCTACTATGAACCTGAGCCAGAGCTTGATGCAACTGCGTTAGAAAAAGCGCCAGATGTGCCCGGTTGGACCAATACCGCTTCTGGTACTTTGGTTGACTCCTATGTCACCCCCAAAGAAGCGCAAGCCAAGCTTGAACAGCAATTAGCAGCTGAAAAAGCCGCGGTTGCGGCGGCGGTGCGTAGTGGTGAACTGACGCCAGAGCAAGCCAAGCAGAAAGAGCGTGAAAAGCTTGACCCGCAAGAGCGTGAGTATTTAGATAAAGTGGACAAAGCAGATGCTGAGCTTAGAGCGGCACAAGCATCGTTTGACGCCTATCAAGGTATGACTCAAGTACAAGCAGGCCAAGATTCCGTGGTGGTTTTGGACGGTGTGGCGACCCTTTCTAGCAACAACAACGTGATTGAAGATGCGATTGAAGGGGTTGATTTGACCCTTAAAGGGCAAACGGCCAAAGGCAAACCACCGGCTGAAATTGGCATCGAATATGACCGCAAAACCGTGCGCGATGATATTGAACAATTTGTCGCGGCGTATAATCAGTTTTATCAGGTCTCTAAAGAACTTGGAGGCGTTGACCCTCGGACTGGCCAAGCTGGGCCACTGGCGGGTGACAGTATTGTGCGCAGTGCAGACTCTCGCCTACGTAGTGTTTTTTCGACTAGAATTGAGCAGGCTCCAGAAGAGATCAAAAGTCTGATTGAGTTTGGTATTACCACCACACGCCAAGGGACACTTGAAATTAACTACGACATGCTAGATCGCCAACTCAATAACAACTTTAATAAGCTAGGTGAGTTCTTTGGTGGAAACCAAGGATTTGCCAAACGGGTTGAAGATGCTATTCAGAGCATGACGGGGGTGACAGGGTCGATTCGCACACGCGAAAAAAGCTTAGTAGAACGCAACTACCGTGTGGTGGACGACCAAGCGGCACTTGATCGCCGCATGGACAGTTTGGAGAAGCGAACGCATTCTAAGTTTTCAGCAATGCAAGACGCGACCAGTAAAATGCAGAACCAATTAGCTGGTATGATGAATGCGTTAGGCGGCTGATATGGAACAGCAACTCGACCTTTTAAGTGATCTAGATCACCAAATAAGAGCAATGCTTGTCATTGATGAAATTAATACTGAAGAAATCAATCATCTTGTCGATAAAAGGGAACGGATATTGCAAAACTTACTGACGCATGCGTCAGAAAATCCACAGTTTGCAATGTCGAGCCAATGGCGAGAGGCTATTGATGAAACTAAACATCTTGTTGAACTGATGCAGTCAAAAACGGTCGAGATCGGTAGAACGCTCCAAAAATACCGACACGGTAATAAATCCGTTCAGCAATACAAAAAGTTTTTATAAGAGGAAGACTATGCGCGGTTCTTTACAGGCATACAAAAAGGTATCAGTGGATAGCCAGCTCAGTGCGGCCTCGCCGCATAAAGTCGTACAAATGTTGATGGCGGGTGCCATTGAACGCCTTATTCAAGCAAAAGCAGCAATGCTACAGGGGAATATTCCAAGTAAGGGTGAACGCCTTGGTAAAGCATTGGATATCATTATTAGCTTACGCAGTTGCTTATCGATGAGTGATGGCGGGGATATTGCAAAAAATTTAGATCAGCTTTATGAATTTATGATCACTCAGATCACCGAAGCGAATCATCAAAATGACCCGCAACCACTGGATGATGTGATCGACATCATTCGAGAAATTAAATCAGCATGGGATCAAATCCCTCCTGAATACCACAATCTAACGGCAAGCGAAGTGGGCATATAAGTTATTTATAAAACTTTAGGCACTTATTTTTTAAAGTTTTAACTGATGTCACACCAGCTCATTGCTTGGTTGCCTTATTTTTTTTATTCCATAGAATAGAAGCCATTACTAGCCTAATGGCTTTTTTTGTTGCTGAATTCCACAAATTGTCTATCGTTTAATCAAGTGATTATAGAAAAACAAAACTGAATAACGATTTTCAGAAGTGCGGCCACAATTTCTCTGATTTAAGGCAAATATTCTCACCTATGCAAGGTTTAGCAAAACTGCTTGTGATAGAAGACGATCCGCAGATCCGTCTCAATCTAAGTAACATTTTAGAATTTGTTGGAGAGCACTGCGAGGCGATCGAGTCATCCCAAATCAAGGATATTGATTGTTCAAGATTGTGGGGGGGCTGCATTATTGGATCGCTAAAAAGTGAGCAGTTAACTGATGAGATAGCTCAGTGGTTGACTAAGGCCAATTATATTCCACTTCTAATGGCAAACAAGCAGCCATATTCATTGGAAGAATTTACTCAATACGTCGGTGAACTTGAGTCACCTCTTAATTATCCTCAACTGAGTGACGCATTACGACATTGCAAAGAATTTTTAGGACGCAAAGGCGTGCAAGTTCCCTCTACATCGCGTAAGAATACCTTATTTCGTAGCCTTGTAGGCCAAAGTCATGGTATCCAAGAAGTTCGCCATTTGATTGAGCAAGTCTCAGGCACAGAAGCCAATGTGTTGATCTTAGGTGAATCTGGAACGGGCAAAGAAGTGGTTGCGCGTAACATCCATTATCATTCTGCACGCCGCAACGGTCCGTTTGTGCCGATTAACTGTGGTGCGATTCCGGCTGATTTACTTGAAAGTGAATTATTTGGTCATGAAAAAGGGGCGTTTACCGGAGCGATAACCGCGCGTAAAGGTCGTTTTGAGCTTGCCGAAGGCGGTACTTTATTTCTCGATGAGATCGGTGATATGCCGATGTCGATGCAGGTAAAGTTGTTGCGTGTGTTACAAGAACGCTGCTTTGAACGTGTGGGCGGTAACACCACCATTAAAGTGAATGTGCGTGTGGTGTCAGCGACTCACCGCAATTTAGAAAACATGATTGATGATGAATCATTTCGTGAAGATCTTTACTATCGACTCAATGTTTTCCCAATTGAAATGCCAGCGCTAAAAGATCGCAAAGACGACATCCCATTGCTGTTACAAGAACTCATGACACGTATGGAAGCGGAAGGTGGACAGCCATTTTGTTTTACCCCGCGAGCAGTCAATTCGTTAATGGAACACAATTGGCCGGGCAATGTTCGTGAGCTAGCGAATTTAGTTGAGCGGATGATCATTCTCTATCCAAATAGTCTCGTCGACGTCAATCATTTACCAACTAAATACCGCTATAGTGATATTCCAGAATTCCAACCAGAGCACAGCTCCTATGGTTCTGTTGAAGACCAAGAACGTGATGTGCTGGCGGGTATTTTCTCTGAAAACTTCAGTTTTGAAGACGTCGAAGAGATGCACGAAAATCTCAACGCACCGCAGTCATTGCCTCCTGAAGGTGTGAATTTGAAAGAGCTATTGGCGGACTTGGAAGTCAATATGATCAACCAAGCCCTTGAAGCTCAAGGCGGAGTGGTAGCGCGTGCCGCTGATATGCTGGGTATGCGCCGTACGACCTTGGTTGAAAAAATGCGTAAATACAATATGCAACGGTGATTCAAAAACAGCATGGGTAAAGTTTAGTCAATATATTGGCAATGGATTAATTCTTTGATTTTAAAGAAAAATAGCCTGGCATGTATTTTGCGTGTTAGGCTATTGTTGTTTTATAGGTAGAATTTCGACATGCAGTCTCCTGACACACCCATTAATCAATCTCACTTAGATTCTGTAGAGGATCAAGTTGAGCGCTATAAACAGGTTCTTGATGTGATGCCTGCTGGCGTCATTTTGCTCGATACTCAAGGCGTAGTCAGAGAGGCTAACCCTGAAGCTCAGCGGTTATTGCAAGTCCCATTGGCAGGTGAAAAATGGTATTCCGTCATTCAAAGTGCTTTTGCGCCGAGAGAAGATGATGGGCATGAAATCTCGCTGCGCAATGGTCGTAAAGTTAGATTAGCCATTTCAGCATCAGCAACAGGCCAATTGATATTAATCACCGATTTAACCGAAACTCGGTTACTTCAATCACGCATCAGTGATTTACAGCGCTTATCCTCACTCGGTCGAATGGTGGCGTCTTTGGCACACCAAGTTCGCACACCGTTATCCAGCGCTATGCTCTATGCCTCAAATTTAGGTGCGCCTAACTTGCCAAACGCTACAAGAGAGCGTTTTCAGTCTAAGCTGATGGATAGGCTTCATGATCTTGAAAAACAAGTCAATGATATGTTGTTGTTTGCCAAAGGTGGTGACAATAAAGTCATTCAGCCGTTTACAGTGACAGACTTGGTCAGCGAATTTGTTCCCATGGTGGAAACGGCATTAAAAAATAGCGCAATTGATTATCATCAGGAAGTGGAACAAGAAGGGATTGTGGTGTTAGGCAATGCAAATGCCATTGCCTCTGCACTGAGTAACTTAGTGATGAACGCAATACAAATTGCGGGTAAGGCGTCGCAAATTGATGTCTTTTTTCGCCCGGTAAATGGTGAGCTGAAAATCTCGGTACAAGACAGTGGCCCGGGAGTCCCTGCTGCGCTGCAAAGTAAAATTATGGAACCGTTTTTTACCACTCGCTCACAAGGAACGGGGTTAGGGTTAGCGGTGGTACAAATGGTCTGCCGCGCCCATGATGGGCGATTGGAATTAATTTCAGAAGAAGGGGAGGGTGCTTGCTTTACTATGTGCATTCCACTCGAGCGTCATGCCCCTTCTTCACCAACAGAGACTGGAGAAGGATGATGGCTCAAAGCAAAGTCTTAATCGTTGAAGATGATGAAGGTCTACGCGAAGCGTTAGTCGATACTTTGGCGCTGGCCGGTTATGAATGGCTGGAAGCTGATTGCGCCGAAGATGCACTGATTAAACTCAAAGCACATCCTGTTGATATTGTTGTCTCTGACGTTCAAATGGCTGGCATGGGTGGCCTTGCACTGCTGCGCAACATCAAACAGCATTGGCCCAATTTACCCGTGTTGCTGATGACGGCGTACGCCAATATTGAAGATGCGGTCTCGGCGATGAAAGAGGGCGCCATTGATTACATGGCAAAACCCTTTGCCCCCGAAGTGCTACTCAACATGGTTAGCCGTTACGCGCCAGTGAAATCGGATGATAATGGTGATGCGGTTGTTGCCGATGAGAAAAGCCTGCGCTTATTGTCACTTGCCGACAAAGTGGCAAAAACCGATGCTAACGTCATGATTTTGGGCCCAAGCGGCTCTGGAAAAGAGGTCATGTCTCGCTACATTCATAACTCATCTCCGCGTAAAGATGGGCCATTTGTGGCGATCAACTGCGCCGCCATTCCAGACAACATGCTCGAAGCCACCTTATTTGGTTATGAAAAAGGGGCATTTACAGGAGCGGTACAAGCTTGTCCGGGTAAATTTGAACAAGCACAAGGTGGGACCATTTTACTCGATGAGATCAGCGAGATGGATCTGAACCTACAAGCAAAACTGCTGCGTGTACTCCAAGAGCGTGAAGTGGAACGCTTGGGGGGGCGTAAAAGCATTAAGCTTGATGTCCGCGTATTGGCGACCAGCAACCGCGACCTAAAGCAGTATGTGCAGGAAGGCAATTTCCGTGATGATTTATATTATCGCCTCAACGTCTTTCCAATCTCATGGCCAGCGCTACGTGACCGCAAAGGGGATATTGAACCGCTGGCTCACCACCTTGTAGAGCGTCACTGCACTAAACTTGGTTTACCTGTGCCTCGTATCGCGCCGCAAGCCATTAACAAGTTGCTTAGTTACGCTTGGCCGGGCAACGTCCGTGAACTTGATAACGTCGTGCAACGCGCGCTGATTTTGAGCGAGCAAGGAGACATTGCAAGTGAACATATCTTGTTGGAAGGGGTTGATTGGCAAGATGCTAGCAGCCTGCAACAAGTTGTAGAGCGCAGCGATATTGCCACACCAGAGATTAAGCCTGTAGCACAAGCCGAAGTGAACAAGTTGTTTAATAACAATGGCGCTGCATTGGGTGATGAGCTGAGAGATCAAGAGTACACCATTATCATGGATACTTTAGTCGAGTGCCAAGGCCGCCGTAAAGAGATGGCTGACAAGCTCGGAATTAGCCCTAGGACACTGCGTTATAAATTAGCGAAAATGCGTGATGCAGGAATTGATATCCCGAATTAACCCCAAAGTGGGTGATGGCATATAAATTGCTGCATCACAGAAAGAAGCAGCACAGCAGTCAAAGATTTGGCGTTAGAGGTAGCAATGAGACTTGATGGTTTAAACAGCGAAATGCAAACAATGATGTTGGAAGCAACCAATGCTCGTCCTACGGCAACTGGACAAAGTGTGAGTGCTGATTTTGGCGACATGCTTTCCAAAGCCATTAATAACGTGAACAGTTTGCAAAAGACCTCAGGTAATTTACAAACCCGCTTTGATCGGGGAGATGAAAATGTCTCACTATCGGATGTGATGATTGCTCGTAATAAGTCGAGTGTAGCCTTTGAAGCGACGATTCAAGTTCGGAATAAACTTGTCGACGCCTACAAAGAACTCATGAATATGCCCGTATAAATTAGGTAGCCGCCGTGGCAGAAGATAAGCAAACAACCGATCTTACCGTGACCAGTGGTTCTGACCACGCTTTAATGGCGAGCTCAGATCTAGACATGGACACGCAAAACCCAGATCTTGAAGAGAAGAGTTCATCCAAAAGTGATTTTGCGATGGGCGACTTGGACTTGTTGCGCCAGGTGGTGTTAGTCCTCTCTATTTCCATCTGTGTGGCACTGATTGTCATGTTGTTCTTTTGGGTTCGAGAACCTGAAATGCGCCCGCTTGGCGCTTATGAAACCGAAGAACTTATTCCTGTCCTCGATTATCTTGATCAGCAGAAACTGACCTACAAATTAGATGGTAATACTATCTTAGTGCCATCCAGTGAATACAACAGCTTAAAACTCAACCTCGTCCGTGCAGGGTTAAATCAAAACAAGCAAGCGGGCGATGAAATCTTGATGCAAGACATGGGCTTTGGTGTTTCTCAGCGCCTTGAGCAAGAGCGCCTTAAACTTAGCCGTGAACGTCAGCTTGCCAAAGCGATTGAAGAGATGAAGCTCGTCAACAAAGCTCGTGTGTTATTGGCACTGCCTAAGCAAAGCGTATTTGTTCGTCATAACCAAGATGCTTCTGCCTCCGTATTTCTTACCTTACGAACTGGCGCGAACCTCAAACAAGAAGAGGTCGACTCTATTGTCGATATGGTCGCCAGTGCCGTGCCAGGGATGAAACCCAATCGAATTACCGTGACTGATCAACATGGTCGGCTGCTCAGCTCAGGCTCTCAAGATCCTGTGTCGTCAGCCCGTCGTAAAGAACAAGAACTTGAACGCAAGCAAGAAGAGGCGCTACGTGAAAAAATTGATTCGGTATTAATCCCTATTCTAGGTTTTGGTAATTACACCGCCCAAGTGGATATCCAACTGGATTTCAGTGCCATTGAACAAACGCGTAAACGCTTTGACCCGAATACGCCAGCGACACGCAGCGAATATACGCTTGAAGACTATAACAACGGCAATGTGGTGGCTGGCGTTCCAGGTGCATTAAGTAATCAGCCACCTGCGGATGCTTCGATCCCACAAGACGTCGCGCAGATGAAAGATGGCTCGGTACTTGGGCAAGGTTCGGTCCATAAAGAAGCCACGCGCAATTTTGAACTCGATACCACCATCAGTCATGAACGCAAACAATCGGGTGTGGTGAATCGTCAAACCGTTGCGGTGGCGATTAAAAACCGACCATCGGTTAACCCAGAGACTGGCGAAGTCACCTATACTCCCTTGAGCGAAAGTGAAATTAGCGCCGTGCGACAAGTATTGATTGGGACGGTTGGCTTTGATGAAAACCGTGGCGATTTGTTGAATGTCTTGAGCATGCAATTTGCCGTGCCTGAAGTTGAGTCAATGGTTGATGTCCCTATTTGGGAGCATCCAAACTTCAATGATTGGGTACGCTGGTTTGCTAGTGCCTTGGTTATTGTGGTTGTGGTGCTGGTGCTGGTTCGCCCTGCGCTGAAAAAACTGCTCAACCCTGCTGCGGATGATGATGATCCAATGTACGGACCTGATGGTTTACCGATTGGTGCTGATGGTGAAACCAGTTTAATTGGCAGTGGTATTGACGGCGGTGATCTCTTTGAGTTTGGTTCCGGTATTGATTTGCCAAACTTACACAAGGATGAGGATGTACTGAAAGCGGTGCGTGCTCTAGTGGCCAATGAGCCTGAACTTGCGGCTCAAGTAGTGAAGAATTGGATGCAAAATGCCTGATAATAAAAATAAGAGTGGAACAGAAGTGACAGAATCATCGGTTGATATTTCAACAATTTCTGGTGATGAAAAAGCGGCTATTTTGTTGTTGAGCTTAAACGAAGAGGACGCCGCTGGCATCATCCGCCATCTTGAACCTAAGCAGGTACAACGAGTCGGTAGCGCGATGGCGAAGGCGAAAGAGCTTAGCCAAGAGAAAGTGGGCGCGGTGCATCGTGCTTTCCTCGAAGATATTCAGAAATACACCAATATCGGTATGGGCAGCGAAGACTTTATGCGTAACGCGCTTATCGCTGCATTAGGTGCCGATAAAGCCAATAACTTGGTCGATCAAATTTTGCTTGGCACGGGTTCAAAAGGGTTGGATTCATTGAAATGGATGGACCCACGACAAGTGGCGAGCATCATTGTTAATGAACACCCACAAATCCAAACCATTGTTTTATCGTATTTAGAACCGGATCAATCGGCTGAAATTTTGGCGCAGTTTGCTGAACGTGACCGTTTAGACTTATTAATGCGCATTGCCAACCTTGAAGAAGTACAACCTTCGGCATTGGCTGAGTTGAATGAAATCATGGAGAAACAATTTGCCGGTCAAGCGGGCGCGCAAGCGGCGAAAATTGGTGGCTTGAAAGCCGCGGCTGATATCATGAACTACCTCGATAACAATATCGAAGGCATCCTCATGGATCAGATGCGTGAGCAAGATGAAGACATGGCAACACAGATCCAAGATCTGATGTTCGTGTTCGAGAACTTAGTCGAAGTGGACGACCAAGGCATTCAAAAATTGCTGCGTGATGTACCGCAAGATGTACTGCAAAAAGCACTTAAAGGTGCTGATGACGCATTGCGTGAGAAGATCTTCAAAAACATGTCAAAACGTGCAGCTGAGATGATGAAAGATGATCTGGAAGCCATGCCTCCGATTAAAGTATCAGATGTCGAAGCGGCGCAAAAAGAGATTCTGGCGATTGCACGTCGTATGGCCGACAGTGGCGAAATTATGCTGTCTGGCGGCGCAGACGAATTCTTATAATCTAACCCTGACTCAACAATAGGTAGCATTATGTCTGGAGAAAGAAAACGCGGCTTTTTACGTTTAGATGCAGACGCTAATATTGAACAAGCCAAAAAGTGGGGGTTGCCGGACTACGGCGCAGAGATCAATAAAAAAGCCAAAGAAACGGCAATGAACTACGACCCCGGTTGGATGCCAAGTTTTGATGAGCCTGTGGTTGAAGAGCCGCTGCAACTCAGCGAAGAAGAGATTGGCCAGATCAAACAAGGGGCTTATCAAGAAGGTTTGCACCAAGGCCAAGAAGCCGGATTCAAACAAGGTTATGAAAAAGGTAAAGAAGAAGGGCTGATTGCAGGACACCAAGAAGGTGTTGAGCAAGGCAAAACCGAGGGTGTCGCTGAAGGGCAAACCCTCATCCAGCAGCAGGTTGATATTTTCGTTGGTCTTGCCAATCAATTTGCTCAACCGCTAGAGTTGATGAATGCCCAAGTCGAAAAACAGCTGGTCGATATGGTTTTAACCTTGGTCAAAGAAGTCGTTCACGTTGAGGTACAAACCAACCCGCAAGTGATCTTAGATACCGTCAAATCGTCGGTTGAGTCCCTGCCTGTATCTGGTCATGCCATCACATTAAAACTCCATCCAGAAGATGTTGACGTGATTCATTCTGCTTATGGCGAAAAAGAGCTGGATTTCCGAAACTGGACATTGGTCAAAGAACCGGCATTAAATCGCGGTGACGTCCAGATTGAAGCAGGTGAATCGAGTGTGAATTATCGAATGGAAGATCGCATTCGTAGCGTGTTGAAAAGTTTTTGTGGCACCAATCGTCACCAACAAGGTGATCAATAGTGTTGTCTCTTGCCGATCGCCTTAGTCAATATAAAACCGAAGGGTTAACCTGCCGCCCAATGGCATCGGGCAAACTGGTCCGTGTGGTTGGTTTAACCCTTGAGGCTACCGGTTGTAAAGCCCCTATTGGTAGCTTATGTAAAGTAGAAACCATGTCCGGAGAAATGGAAGCGGAAGTGGTTGGCTTTTCTGGCGATAACCTCTATCTGATGCCCAGCGAACAGATAACAGGCGTACTGCCCGGAGCTAAAGTTACCCCAATGACAGGGGACGCTGGCCTACCAGTCGGGATGGAGCTGCTTGGACGGGTGATTGATGGTGTCGGTAATCCACTCGATGGGCTGGGGCCTATTTATACCGAAAAGCGCGCATCGTTTAATGCTGACCCCATCAATCCATTAGCTCGCAAACCCATAACAGAACCTCTGGACGTTGGCCTAAAAGCGATCAACGGTTTACTGACGGTGGGTAAAGGGCAGCGGATTGGTTTATTTGCCGGTTCTGGTGTCGGTAAGTCGGTAACGCTTGGCATGATGACTCGTGGCACAACCGCTCAAGTGGTGGTGGTGGGGCTGATTGGTGAACGTGGCCGCGAAGTAAAAGAGTTTATAGAAGAGATTTTAGGCGTTGATGGACGTCAACGTTCAGTGGTGGTAGCCGCGCCTGCGGACTCCTCACCGTTGATGCGTTTAAAAGGCTGTCAAACCGCGTTAGCGATTGCGGAATACTTTCGTGATCAAGGGTTAGATGTATTGCTACTCATGGACTCGTTGACTCGTTTTGCCCAAGCGCAACGTGAAATTGCGTTATCTGTGGGTGAGCCGCCAGCCACAAAAGGTTATCCGCCATCGGTGTTTGCTAAACTGCCCGCCTTGGTTGAACGAGCGGGAAATGGCGGTCCTCACCAAGGATCGATTACCGCTTTCTTTACCGTGCTCACCGAAGGGGATGATCTACAAGACCCGATCGCTGATGCATCGCGAGCCATTCTTGATGGTCACATTGTTTTATCACGTGAAATGGCCGATGCCGGACATTACCCAGCGATTGATGTAGAGAAATCGGTCAGCCGTGTCATGCCACAAATCACCACCGATGAACATCTGTTGATGTCGAAAGCGGTGCGTCAAATACTCTCCATCTGCCGGAAAAATCAAGATCTCGTCTCTATCGGTGCTTACAAGCCGGGGACGGACCCTGCGATTGACAGTGCATTTACGCTAAAACCTAGACTGGATGAATATTTGCAGCAAGGGATGAAGGATTCGGTTCCTTACGACATGTGCGTCAATATGCTCAAGCACGTTTTACAAGTGGGGTAATCGATGGATAACGCACTCGAGTTTTTGCTTGACCAAGCCAAAGACAAAGAGGAAAAAGCCGTGATGGCGTTATCTAAATCGCGTGATGAGTTAGAGAGTTATTACAAGCAGTTAGCGCAGATTGAACAATACCGACTGGATTATTGTCAGCAGCTTATGGAGCGCGGCATGTCGGGTTTGACGGCGAGCCAATATGGACACTTAAACCGATTTCTTACCCAGTTAGATGAAACCCTTGTCAAACAAAGAGATGCAGAACAACACTTCAAAAATCAGGTAGAGAACTGCCAAGAGCATTGGATGGAAGTGAGAAAACAGCGACGCTCTTACGAATGGCTCATTGAAAAAAAACAGATAGAAGCGCAACGTCTGCAAGATAAACGAGAGCAGAAGCAGATGGATGAGTTTTCTACACTGCTCTTTAGTCGGCAACGTTCTAATCAACACAAGTTTTAAGCAACATAAGTTTTAATCAAAATAAGTTTTAAGTCACTGACGCCTCAAGTCGTCAACGTGTCCAATAAGATGGGTGTCATACTTTCTTATCGATATTGAAGGCTTGGCTCATTTCTTGCTTCTGACTAATCACGGAGTTCATTAGGTTAATCCACTGCGCCATCGTCAAAAAATGATGAAACATGGCTTACTGGCCAATAATGAATCCGCGTCATCCTCTGTTTTTAGTGCGAGCATCATGGATATGAATGTAAATATTACAACACCATCCGACACCTCTAAAATGGCCAGCGTGAGTAAAGCAGGCTCTGATGCGGTGAGTGAAGGTTCTGAATCTCAAGGTTTTTTTGAAAAACTGACCGCCCTCATTATGGGTCGTAGCACTGAATCTTCGGCAGAAACTGACTTTAAGGCGCTTGATGAGGGAGCTGTGCTCACCGATGACGTTGCAGCCCAAAGTAGCGATGCCTTGTTAGATAAAGAACTTGGTGAGGCATTGAGTGAAGAGGCCGATGTTGATACCGCGCAAACAAAATCACCCCCTTCAGCAGAGGTTGATGACTCCGCTCTTCAGCAGAAAACAGCACAAGTGATGAGCGATGGCGATGAAATCCTTGGCCGTTTAAATAGCGCCAATCAAGCACTTGCTGACCAAAACGGCAAAACCTTGCCACAAAACACTCATCCGGTAGACGTGCAAATCGACGACAACGCAGGTGACTCCTCGGATCAAGTGGAGCAAAAAGCGCCAGCGGCTGCGCAAATATCAGCACAGGATGCATTCGCTAAACCCACTACTGAACCAGTAGCACTGACGTCAGTGAATGAGCAAGCTCCATTATCTGATCAGCACATCACGGAACAAGATGCAGAGCGTGTGCTGCCTATTCAGCAGGGCAAAGAGCGTTTGATGGCTGCGGAAGGGTCACCTACGGCATCAAGCTTAAGCGCAGAGACTGAAGAGAATGGTGAACTCATCCTGCCGGAATCAGTCCGAAAATTCATTCAGCCGCCTCAAGATACAAAGTCAGTGCAAGCAAGCGCTTTGTCGCAAGCGATAGAAGATGAGGCCACGATACCAGCTGCAACCCATGCAGAATTGCCACTCAACCCCGCGTTATTCAAAGCCGGATTAGGCGCGAAAGCGTTATCGAGTGTGAATGATGCAGGGTCGGCTCAAGAGCAAAAAGAGGGTACATTAGCGCAGCAGCTTTCGAGTGCTTTGGGGCAACATGGTTTGAACGCGACGCAGAGCCGTGCTGACAACTTGCAAGCCGCGCAACAGCCTCCTTTGTTGCTTAACCGAGAAATGGCCAGTGAGCAAATGGCGGAACGGCTGCAAATGATGATGTCGAAAAACCTTAAACATGTCGATATTCGCTTAGATCCACCGGAATTGGGGCGTTTACAAATTCGTATGAATATGAATGGTGATCATACGACGGTTCATTTTACGGTCGCTAACCATCAAGCACGTGATGTGATTGAACAATCTATGCCAAGGCTACGAGAAATGTTGGCACAACAAGGTGTGCAGTTGGGTGAGACCTCTGTCCAACAACAGAGCGCTGGTCAGCAACAAGCGCGCTACACTGCCGACGGGGATGCCCAATCTGGTCAATTGGCGCGCAACGGAAGCTATTTAGACGAAGAAAACCTTGATACAGACGTCAAACTTGATTTGAATGTCGCATCAAAGCGTGATGGAATCAGTTATTACGCTTAAACTAATATTAAAAATAACGACATAGAGAACATTATGGCCGATGAAGAGTTAGGCGCGGAAGCCCCCAAAGGGAAGAAAAAACTGCTGATTATCATTATTGCTGCCGTAGTGTTACTGCTTGGTGGTGGTGCAGCTTTCTTTTTGATGAGCGGAGATGAGGGTGAAGCCACGAGTGAGCAAGCCCCCGCAGCGCAGCAAGCTTTGCCAACGGATCCTGTGGCTTACGTTAATATTGCACAGCCGTTTGTGTTTAACGTCACAGGTGATAAGAAAGATCGTTTGGTGCAAATCAAAGTGCAGTTGATGGTGCGAGGTTCAGAAAACGAAAGCCTTGCACGTTACCATTCACCTTTAGTGGAAAGCTCTTTACTGGCCACTTTTGCGTCTGCCACTGTGGAACAGCTTCGTAGCCCTACCGGGCGAATTGAGCTGAGAGATAAGGCGACCGATGACATTAAAGCGGCACTCACTAAAGCGGTTGGGCAACCTGTGATCGAAAAAGTGTTGTTTACTGATTTTGTAATGCAGTAGGTGAGAAGTGACTGATTTATTAAGCCAAGACGAAATTGATGCCCTGCTTCATGGTGTAGACAGTGTTGATGAGGCGGAAGACGATGACGATGTTGCCGATAAATCGGCGATTAACTTTGACTTCTCTTCACAAGACCGTATCGTCCGTGGGCGCATGCCTACGCTGGAGCTTATCAACGAACGTTTTGCTCGTCACATGCGTATTAGTTTGTTCAACATGCTGCGTAAAACGGCTGAAGTGTCGATCAACGGCGTACAGATGATGAAGTTTGGTGAATACCAAAATACGCTTTATGTTCCGACTAGTTTGAACATGGTGCGTTTTCGTCCGTTAAAAGGGACCGCGTTGGTCACGATGGAAGCGCGTTTAGTCTTCATTTTGGTGGAAAACTTTTTTGGTGGCGATGGCCGTTTCCACGCTCGAATTGAAGGGCGCGAATTTACGCCAACAGAACGACGTGTCATTCAATTACTGTTAAAAATTGTTTTCGGTGACTACAAAGAGGCTTGGTCACCGGTGATGGGCGTTGAGTTTGAATATTTGGATTCAGAAGTGAACCCAAGTATGGCTAACATCGTCAGCCCAACGGAAGTGATCGTAGTGAGCTCGTTTCATATCGAAGTCGATGGCGGCGGCGGCGATTTCCACGTGGTCATGCCTTATTCGATGGTTGAACCCATTCGTGAGTTACTCGATGCGGGTGTCCAGTCGGATAAAATGGAAACCGATGTGCGTTGGAGTTCTGCACTGCGCGAAGAGATCATGGATGTACCCGTCAATTTCCGAGTCAATTTATTAGAACAAGACATTTCATTGCGTGACTTAATGGATCTACAAGTAGGCGATATCATCCCAATTAAAATGCCCAAAAACGCAACGATGTTTGTTGAAGAGCTGCCTACTTACCGAGTGAAAATGGGCCGCTCTGGTGAAAAACTGGCGGTTCAAGTCTCTGAAAAAATTAAACGCCCTGATGTAGTAAAAACGGATCTCGCCTTTTTAGGCAAAGACATCATGTCTGAATTTGAAGATGATGACGAAGAAGATAACGAAGAATAATAGAGTAGGTAACGAAGATGGAACCAAGTGACGACCAAAGATTGGCAGACGAATGGGCAGCCGCATTAGGGGAAGACCCCTCCGCGCCTAGTATTGATGTAGATGAAATTCTGGCCGCGCCTCTTGATGAATTGAAAGACACTTCGCCACCGATCACCGAAGATGAGCGCCGCAAACTTGATACGATCATGGACATTCCGGTGACCATTTCGATGGAAGTGGGACGTTCGAAGATCAGCATTCGTAACTTACTGCAATTGAACCAAGGCTCGGTGGTTGAGCTTGATCGCATCGCGGGTGAGTCATTGGATGTGATGGTGAACGGCACCTTGATTGCTCATGGAGAAGTGGTAGTGGTTAACGATAAATTCGGTATTCGTTTAACCGATGTAATCAGCCAGACTGAGCGTATTAAAAAGCTGCGTTAGCATAACGTCAGTTTACGAAAAAGAAGTATTTGGATGAAAAAACTGATCGGTTTATTGCTCTGTTCAAGCCAGGCGATGGCAGCGCCGAATGATCACTTAGATTTAGCGACCACTTTCGGGTCGCTTTTGTTCGTTATTGCGCTAATTCTCTTTTTGGCTTGGGTGTTAAAACGCATGCGAGTGCCCACGTTCGGTAATCAAAAAGGGCTGAGCATTGTACGTCAACTGCCGGTGGGTACTAAAGAGCGTATCGTTATTGTGCAAGCGGGAGAAGAACAATTTCTCGTCGGAGTCACGTCACAATCCGTCCAATTGATCGCCAAATTAGATGCCCCACTCAAACAGGAGGAGGCTGAGGTCAGTCCGTTTGCCGGTCAACTGACTCAGCTGCTAAAGAAAAATGACAAGAAATAGTCGCACGGCCTCATTGGGTTACCTTGGTCATCTATGGCATCTTTCTATGTTGCTGGTGGCATTATTGTTTACCCCGTTTGCGTTTTCAGAGCAAGAGTTAGCCACGCCAATTCCTTCCAGCGCCGTAGGCGCAGAAACGGTGACAGTAACGGCGATGAATAAAGACAGTGGCGCCTCTAAAACGATAGCCGCTGGTAGCGTCAGTGGTGGTGGCGGTATTCCAGCATTTACCATGACGACCAATCCAGATGGCAGTCAAGATTACTCGATCAATCTACAAATTTTAGCCTTGATGACCATGTTGGGTTTTTTGCCTGCCATGGTCATTTTGATGACTTCCTTTACACGTATCGTGATTGTGATGTCGATCTTGCGCCAGGCAATGGGCCTGCAACAAACGCCGTCAAACCAAGTAATCATCGGCATCGCTATTTTTCTCACTTTTTTCATTATGTCACCAGTCATCAACGCCATTAATGAGCAAGCTGTGCAGCCATATCTCAATGAGCAGATGACGGCGCGTCAAGCGTTTGATACGGCTCAAGAGCCACTAAAAGCCTTCATGCTGAAACAGACGCGAGTCAAAGATTTAGAAACCTTTGTTGAGATATCGGGCTCTGACGCAACCAACCCTGAAGAGGTCTCGATGGCGGTGCTGATCCCTGCGTTCATCACCTCGGAGCTAAAAACAGCGTTTCAAATCGGCTTTATGCTATTTTTACCCTTTTTAATCATTGATTTAGTGGTGGCGTCTGTTTTGATGGCGATGGGTATGATGATGCTTTCGCCGATGATCGTCTCGCTGCCTTTTAAACTCATGCTGTTTGTACTAGTGGATGGATGGAACTTGATCCTCTCAACGCTAGCCGGCAGTTTTGCTTTATAGCGAGGGCGCGAATGACTCCTGAAGTCTTTGTTGAGCTGTTTCGAGACGCACTGTGGATGGTGCTTATCATGGTGTGCGCCATCATCATCCCGAGTTTGTTGATTGGTTTAGTGGTCGCCATTTTCCAAGCCGCGACCTCAATTAACGAACAGACGTTGAGCTTTTTACCGCGTCTCATTGTGACGTTACTGGCACTGATGTTCTTTGCCCATTGGATGACGCAGATGTTGATGGAGTATTTCTTCTCTATCGTTGAACGGCTACCACAGGTGCTGTACTAGGAGCTTGAATGGAGTACCCAACAAGCCTCGTTTTAGAGTGGATTGCTAGCTATTTTTGGCCCTACACTCGTATTTCCGCCATGCTGATGGTGATGTCAGTCACTGGGGCCCGCTTTGTTCCGACCCGAGTGCGGCTCTACTTAGGTTTAGCTATTACCTTCGCCGTGATGCCCGCGATTCCTGCCGTTTCAGAGACCGTTGAACTACTTTCATTTAAAGGTTTTTTGACCACCTTTGAGCAGATTATTATTGGCGTTGCAATGGGCATGATCACCCAGTTTATAATCCAAACCTTTGTTATGCTTGGCCAAATATTGGGTATGCAAGCCAGCTTAGGTTTTGCTTCAATGGTCGACCCCGTAAACGGGCAGAACACCCCTTTGCTTGGTCAATTGTTTATGTTTTTAGCGACCTTGTTCTTCTTAGCAACCGATGGTCATTTAAAGATGATCCAACTGGTGGTATTCAGTTTCAAAACCTTGCCTATTGGCGATGGGGCATTAACGACCGTGGATTTTCGTGAGCTCGCATTGTGGCTGGGAATTATGTTTAAAGTGGCGTTGAGTATGTCTCTTTCTGGCATCATTGCGCTATTAACCGTCAACTTATCATTTGGTGTGATGACTCGTGCAGCCCCTCAGCTCAACATTTTCTCGTTGGGTTTTGCGTTTGCACTTTTGGTCGGCTTGCTACTCTGTTGGTATATTTTAGGCGGCCTGTATAGTCATTACGAACTATTCTGGTTAGAAGGCGAGCAACAAATTTGTCGCCTTATCCGTATGAACTGTTAGGAGGCGCGTTTGGCAGAGTCAGACGGTCAAGAACGTACCGAAGACGCCACGCCCAAGCGATTGGACGAGGCGCGAAAAAAAGGTCAAGTCGCTCGTTCAAAAGAGTTAGCGTCCGTTTCGGTACTGGTAGTGGGTGCGATTGCATTGATGTGGTTTGGCGAATCGTTAGCCCGAGCCTTGTACGCTTTGATGGGTCGAATCTTCAACTTAAGCCGAGAAGAAGTGTTTGATCTCGGAAAGTTGTTTGATATTGCGGCTGGTTCTCTTGCGACCCTGATATTGCCACTCTCGCTTATCTTAATCACGTTATTTATTGCTGCATTAATTGGCGCGGCTGGCATTGGTGGAATTAACTTTTCTGTCGAAGCTGCGATGCCAAAGCCCTCCAAAATGAACCCGCTCAGTGGCTTAAAACGTATGTTCGGTTTGCAAAGTTGGGTTGAGTTATTTAAGTCCATTTTAAAAGTACTGCTTGTTTCTGGCGTTGCTTTTTATCTGATCAATGCATCGAAAGAAGATCTATTTCAACTGAGCATGGATGTCTATCCACAAAATATTTTCCATGCGCTCGATATTTTGCTCAACTTCGTGTTGCTGATCAGTTGTTCTTTATTGGTCGTGGTCGCTATCGATATCCCATTCCAAATCTGGCAGCACGCTGACCAATTAAAAATGACCAAGCAAGAAGTAAAAGACGAATACAAAGATACGGAAGGAAAACCTGAGGTTAAAGGCCGAATTCGGATGTTGCAGCGTGAAGCGGCCCAGCGGCGGATGATGGCGGAAGTGCCACAAGCGGATGTAATCATCACCAACCCAGAACACTTCTCAGTTGCGCTGCGCTATAAACAAAATACGGATAAAGCACCGATTGTGGTGGCTAAAGGCGTCGATCACATGGCGATGAAAATTCGTGAAGTAGCACGTGCGCATGATATACACATCATCCCCGCACCGCCTTTGGCTCGAGCGCTTTATCACACAACCGATCTTGAGCAGGAGATCCCCGACGGGCTTTTCGTGGCGGTTGCGCAGGTACTGGCTTATGTCTTTCAGCTTAAGCAGTATCGTAAACGCGGTGGCCAAAGACCCAAACTCGATGAAAATAACATGCCGATTCCACCGGATTTACGACATTAATCCTCATCGTTATGCTGGAGCAAAAGCGTTAATGCTGAAGTTAGCGTCAGTTTAAATCACTTATCAGGAATAGAAAGCAGCACCAATACCGCGCCATGCCCGCCAAATTCAAGGGGGGCTTGATGAAACGCCATCACATCAGGATGTTGAGCGAGCCAGAGAGGAACTTTTTGTTTGAGAATGTGTTTACCAATCCCATGTTGGACACAAGCGCAGTGAATATTTTCCTTCACACAATAAGCAACCATCGCCCCGAGTTCTCGTTTCGCTTCTTGCTGCGTCATGCCGTGCATATCCAAAAATACATCCGGCACATAGACGCCACGTCTTAACCGTTTAACTTCATATTTCGACACATCATCACGAGCATAGCGTGTCGGGCCTTCATCGCTGAGTTTTGGTATAAACTCATCGGAAAAATAAAATTCGGTATCGCTGGCTTCCCGCGCAATACGGCGGATTTCTTTTTGTTTGGGGTTTCTGTTTGGCGGCTGGATTATGGTATCCTGTCGCAACTTTTTAACGCCCTTTACTGCATCCCGAAACAAGTCGAAAGCGTCATCGTGTTCGGTCTCTTTTTGGCTCATTGGGTTTGGTCATTTTCTAACAGATCGATATTGGCAGTATTGTAGCGCTTTTCGGAGGCAATTTTGGATAAGATTTTTGTAGAAGAGGCGGTTTCTGAACTTCACACGCTTCAAGATATGATTCGTTGGACGGTCAGTCGTTTTAATGCCGCCAACTTATTTTATGGTCATGGGACCGATAATGCGTGGGATGAAGCCGTTCAGCTAATCCTACCGACACTCTATCTTCCGATTGATGTTCCTCCGCATGTACTGAATTCTCGTTTAACAGGCAGCGAACGTCTGCGTATTGTTGAACGGGTGATTAAGCGCATTAATGAACGTACTCCTATCGCCTATTTAACCAATAAAGCCTGGTTCTGTGGCCTTGAGTTTTATGTGGATGAGCGAGTACTGGTGCCACGTTCACCGATTGGCGAATTGATTGAAGCGCAGTTCCAACCTTGGTTGATCGACGAGCCTGTACGCATTATGGATTTGTGTACTGGCAGCGGTTGCATCGCCATTGCGTGCGCCCACGCTTTCCCTGATGCTGAAGTGGATGCGATTGATATCTCAACCGACGCACTGCAAGTGGCAGAGCAAAATATTCAAGATCACGGTATGGAGCAACAAGTTTTCCCGATCCGTTCCGATCTATTCCGTGATTTGCCAAAAGAGAAATATGACCTAATCGTGTCGAATCCACCGTATGTGGATCAAGAAGATATGAATAGTTTGCCCAAAGAGTTCAAACACGAACCAGAACTCGGCTTAGCCGCCGGTACCGATGGTTTGAAATTGGTGCGTCGTATTTTGGCCAATGCGGCGGGGTACCTCACTGATAACGGTATTTTGATCTGTGAAGTGGGCAATTCGATGGTGCATATGATGAACCAATATGACCACATTCCGTTTACTTGGCTTGAGTTTGAAAATGGTGGGCATGGCGTATTCATGCTGACTCGCCAGCAGTTGGTTGATTGCGCTAGCGACTTTGCGCTTTATATCGACTAATGCCGTACGCACAATAAAAACGCCAGCCACAGTGCTGGCGTTTTTTTATCCATTAGAAAAATACACATTGCTTTATTTTGGGGCTTTACATCATTTCGTAATAAAGCCACTATGAATCCACGAACAATAGAATGAAGCGGTGATAGGGAGCATGTCGCTCTGTGTCATCAATATTGAGGAAGTAATGGCAGGAAACAGTATCGGACAACATTTTCGGGTGATGACATTCGGAGAAAGTCACGGTATCGCACTAGGATGTATCGTCGACGGATGCCCTCCGGGCTTAGAAATTACAGAAGCTGACTTACAGATAGACCTAGATCGTCGCCGTCCTGGCACATCTCGCTATACAACGCAGCGCCGTGAAGCGGATGAAGTCAAAATTCTTTCTGGTGTATTTGAGGGGAAAACCACAGGTACATCGATTGGTCTATTAATTGAAAATACCGACCAACGTTCAACCGATTATTCAGACATTAAAGACAAGTTTCGCCCCGGTCATGCCGATTATACCTACCATCAAAAATATGGCATTCGCGACTATCGTGGTGGTGGCCGTTCATCAGCACGTGAGACAGCGATGCGAGTGGCAGCGGGAGCCATTGCGAAGAAATATCTCAAACAAGAATTTGGGGTTGAAATTCGCGCTTACTTGTCACAAATGGGTGATGTTTGTATCGATAAAGTGGATTGGAATGAAATTGAGAATAACGCCTTTTTCTGTCCAGATGCAGACAAAGTGGCGGCATTCGACCAACTGATCCGTGATTTGAAAAAAGAAGGTGATTCGATCGGTGCAAAGATTCAAGTTGTCGCGACCAACCTACCTGTTGGTTTAGGTGAGCCGGTATTTGATCGTCTAGATGCGGATATTGCACATGCTTTGATGAGCATTAATGCGGTGAAAGGGGTAGAGATTGGTGACGGTTTTGATGTCGTGCAGCAAAAAGGCAGCCAGCATCGAGATCCTCTAACACCGAACGGCTTTCGCTCAAATCATGCTGGCGGTATTTTAGGCGGTATTTCGACTGGACAAGATATTGTTGCCAGTATTGCACTTAAACCCACGTCAAGTATTACAGTACCTGGCGATACCATTACTCGCACGGGTGAACCCACACAACTTATCACTAAAGGTCGCCATGATCCTTGCGTTGGTATTCGCGCTGTGCCCATTGCCGAAGCAATGCTGGCGATTGTGTTGATGGACCACTTACTTCGTCATCGCGGGCAGAATTTTGCGGTTCAAACAGAAACGCCTAAAATCTAATCCAGCATAACCGAATTAAAATGAAAAGCGCCCTTCTTGTTAGGGCGCTTTTGTTTTAATCAATTTTCTGTTTGGCTAATTTCCGCGGCTGAATGAATTTTTTATCGAAACAAGTCAGCTAACTAACCAAATATCTAACATCGGATTATGGCTAATGAATCTGATTTTCAGCATCAAGCTGGAAAGAAGGCAAACGCCATTTAAAACGCACTGCCGCCATACGCAATAAATAACCCACAATAAGCGTTACTATCGTGCTGGTGACATCATTGATGCCGAATGCGAGTAAGGTTAAATAAAGCCCTGAAGCGACTAATGAAACCGAAGCGTAGAGTTCTTCATGCAGTACCAGTGGCGTTTGTCTGCAGATTAAATCGCGTAATAACCCACCAAACACCCCAGTGACCAATGCAGAAACCATACAAATGCCGGGATGCAAACCCATGCCCATTGCGACTTTTGTGCCTATGATACTGAACACAATTAGCCCCAATGCATCTAAACGAATGAACAACCCTTTGAGTTTGATTACCCATTTAGCTAAGCCTGTGGTGAGAACGCCTGCGATACAGGTAATGGCTAAAAACTCCGGATTCTTCACCCAACCTAGCGGATAATGGCCGAGTAAAATATCCCTCACCGTACCGCCTCCAATCGCAGTGGCACTCGCTACTAACATCACACCGAACCAATCCATTTTTCGACGGCCTGCACTCAATGCGCCAGTCATCGCTTCGGCAGTAATACCAATAATATATAAAACACTGAGCAACATAATGCGGTACTCCGACAGCACTTCCTTAGGTATATAAGAACCGAGAAAGCGGTTGAACTTAAAAATGGAGGCGCAAGTGTAGTAGTAAAGTCAGGCGATGGCGAATGAGATTTTATGCCAAGAAACCGTTTGACCGATTAATAAAACTAATGAAATGGGGCGATTGAATGGCTTTACCTGACTACAGAAAAATAAGAGAATGCGTTGAGAAATTTTTGCCTGCATGACTGAGTGATGACACATCAATACCAAGACTTGATCTCCCTGTTCAATGACACTTTTTTTGAGCCATTCAATACGCGTTTAGAGCTCGGTGGTGATGAGCCGATTTACTTGCCTGCTGATGCGCAAATTAATCATCACCGCATCATTTTCGCACGGGGATTCTTTGCCTCGGCACTGCACGAAATCGCGCATTGGTGCGTCGCCGGCCCTGAACGGCGATTGATGGAAGATTTTGGCTATTGGTATCAACCAGACGGGCGAACCGCGCAAGTCCAAGCCGAATTTGAAAAAGTAGAGGTGCGCCCTCAAGCGTATGAGTGGATTTTATCGGTCAGTGCTGGCTTTCCTTTTACTGTGAGTTGTGACAACCTACACGGCGATTTTGAACCAGACCGTATCGCCTTTATGACTCAGGTACATCGTGAGGTAGTCGCTATCTTACAGGTTGGGCTTCCACCCCGAGTGAAGATGCTGTCAGATGCATTACGTGCTTTTTATGGTACGACAGAATTAAGGCTAGAGCACTTTATTATCAGGTAACTAGCTAAATAATAAGAGAAAATGAGAGTTGTATGATTATTGGATTTGAAGAAAAACTGCTGGAAATGATTGATGCACGTATTGCGACGGCATCGGACGATGAATTGTTTGCGGGTGGTTATTTGCGAGGTCATATTTCTTTGTCTGCAGCCGCGTGTGAAGATGAAGGAATTGACGATCTATCTCTGTTTAAAGCACGAATTGAGCAAAGCCTAGAGCAAGCGCGCACAGAGCTTACGCCTGCAGACCGTGTGATTGTGTTCGATTTATGGACCGAGCTTCACAACCAAGCTTAAGATGAGCACACTTAACTCATTCGAATTCTTTGAATGAGTCCGTAAAATTTTTATGGTTGTTGTTAATTTGTGCGATCGCTATGCTTAAGCCATATTCGAACACACAAGGGCAACACCATGAAAGTCATCGCATTTGGAGCATCAAACAGCTCAACTTCAATCAATAAAGCATTGGCCACTTACACCGCTCACCTCATCGAAGGTGCAGACGTGGTGGTGCTTGATATCAACAACTATACCGTTCCTATGTTTAGCGAAGATCTTGAAAAAGAGCTTGGTCAAGCCGAAGGCGCTCAAGCTTTTCTGCGTGATCTTGCTCAAGCGGATGCGTTTGTTATCTCTTTTGCTGAGCATAATGGCCACTACCCAGCGGCGTACAAAAATTTATTTGACTGGGCAACACGCATTGACCGTGAACTATTCAAAGGTAAACCTGCTGTTTACCTAGCCAGCTCTCCAGGTCCTGGTGGCGCGCAATCGGTTTTGGCGGCGGCAAATAATTCTGCTCCTTATTTTGGTGGTAATGTAAAAGCGTCTGTCTCGGTACCGAGTTTTTATGACAATTTTGACTTGGCTACGGGTCAAGTGACTAACCCAGAAGTGGCGGCACAATTGAAAGACGCGATTGCGAAGCTCGTATAGCTTTCTTGTCTCGTTTTAAGTTCGTCTCACCTTAAGTCTCACGCCTTTTCGCGTGAAAAAGTGAGCATTAAAAAAGCCTTGCTGGATAAGTAAGGCTTTTTTCTATGACGGGTTTTATCGAGGAGTACGTTCGGTGATGGCTTTGCCTTTTTTGAGTTTTCTCACCCACATTCGACTTGGATGAAGCGTTTCGAGTACATCAACAGCAAGTGGTAGCGGATCGCCATTCATTTGTGAAGCCAGCAACTCAGCCATTAATGGCGCAGAACTTAGTCCTCGCGATCCTAGCCCGAGCATGCAGTACAAATGAGGATAGTGAGCCACAGATGGAGTCTGTTGCGGATCTTGTGACGGTAACGGCTGGTAGTCGATCTTGATCTGTTCAAAGTTGCCCACATTCCCGACAAACGGCAAATGATCGCGGCTGACACAGCGAACGCCTTGGCGAGATTGATTGCTAGATGTATCGACTTGCTGTGTCCAGTTTTGGTCGTTAATACAACGGGTTAAGTGTTGTCCATTCTCTTGCTGCGCCGCCGCATCGAATGCTTGGTTGATTTGACTTCGGTCATAGCTTGCGCCAATGCAGTGCTGTTGAGTGTTGGGGTTGTGCGGTGTCATATAGCCGTCGTAACACAACACGCTGCTCAGCTTTTGCAATGTTTCTGAGGTTGGAATATGGCTTACTTGTCCTTTCACTTTGCCAAGTGGCAACGCTTGTGTTTGCTCGAAATGGTCAAATTGATGACCGTTTGCAATGACCACACACTGATGGTGCTTTTCGTTACCATTAATACTTAATGTCCACTGCCGCTGTATTTCATCCCAGTGCAAAGACTCCACCTCGTGATTGAAATAGGCGTTGAATCGCTCACTTTGGCTTAATTGGTCAAACAGGCCTTGTGTCAGTTGAGCAGGGCAAAGCCATCCTCCGAGTGGGTAATGTAAGCTGACCATGTCAGTCGGTAAGCCGACGTTTTGTAACGTTGCTTGTTGATCGCAGTAGTGCATTAGCTGAGGGTTAAATTTCCCTTCAAGCATCGCCATCTGTTTTTGGGTCGATTTTTCATCCCACATCAATTGGGTCACACCACACCAATCATGATCAAAAGGGACGGTTTGCGCCATTTGCTCAACAAATTGCCGAGCAAACAGAAAAGCGGACGCAAAAACACGCGATACACCACTGTGGTTTTTATTCAGCAGTGGGTAAACCGCACCTTGTCGGTTACCTGAAGCACCTTGAGCGGCCTGAGGATCGGCGCAATACAGGCTGACATTGATACCGCGGCGATTGAGCATTTTAGCTAATGTGGCACTAGCAATGCCGCCGCCGATGATCGCCACGTCGGTAACATTGGTTGTCGGCGCAATCGCAAACCAAGGTTTTATATTGCTGTACGGCGTTTTGTGTTCCAGTTGACCAGCAATCATCTCTCTTTTGGTGCCAAAGCCTTTCACTTTTTTCATCGAAAAGCCTGCTTCTATCAATCCGCGTCGTACAAAACCTGCGGCGGTAAAAGTGGCGCACGTGGCTTTGTGTTTCGCCAGTTTGGCCATATTCTCAAACAGTGTTTGATTCCACATTTCAGGGTTTTTACTGGGAGCAAAACCATCCAAAAACCATGCGTCTACCACGCCTTGCTCAGTCGTGGGAACTTGCGGCATACACTCTTTGATGTCACCGAACCAAAGATCAAGGGTAATGGCGCCATCATCAAGAACAATGCGATGACATTCTGGTACTGCAATCGGGTAGTGTTGTTGAAGCTTTTTCGCATAAGTCGCTAATTCAGGCCACGCTTGGTGCGCTGTTATCAAGTCGTGTTTATTGAGCGGATATTTTTCAAAACTGATAAAATGCAGCGCTTGCAATGGCGCATTTGGGTTTTGTTGCCTAAACGCATCAAATTCTTGCCATACAGCGAGAAAATTTAACCCAGTGCCAAACCCCGTTTCGGCAATGACGAATCGTTTTTGGTCATATTGGTGCCATCTTTGTGGTATATGATTTTGGGAAAGAAACACGTAACGCGTCTCTTCTAGGCCGTTAACGTTGGAAAAGTAAACGTCATCGAATTGGTCGGAAACGGGTGTGCCCGCTTCATTCCAACCCAGTGTTGCGTTGGTTATGCTGGTCATAATGGTGTAATTCTGTGAAATCGGGCGATATATAGCTCGAGATTGTACGAATTTCTGGGAAAGCTGACCACTTTTGTTATTCTTCTTAGTTATTATCTAAGCGAATTTTGAATTATAGGAATGTCACATGAAACGAGTCGTAATCACCGGTATGGGTATTGTTTCAAGTATCGGTAACAACGTCGAAGAAGTTTTAGCGTCTCTAAAAGCAGGCAAATCAGGTATTACCGCTTCTGAGCAGTTCAAAGAGAACGGTTTACGCTCTCAAGTGTGGGGTAGCCTGAAAATGAACCCTGCTGACCATATTGATCGCAAACAGATGCGTTTTATGGGTGATGCGGCCGCGTTTGCATACCTATCAATGGAACAAGCGATTGCCGATTCAGGTTTAGCACCAGAGCAGGTCTCTAATGACCGCACTGGTATTGTGGCTGGTTCTGGCGGTGCGTCGTCGTATAACCAAGTTATTGCTGTCGACACATTGCGCACAAAAGGCGTGAAGCGCGTTGGTCCTTACATGGTTCCACGTACTATGTCTTCGACTGTTTCAGCCTGTCTTGCTACGCCATTTAAAATCCGTGGCGTCAACTACACCATGAGCTCCGCTTGTGCGACGTCGGCTCACTGTATTGGTCACGCAATGGAACTTATCCAATTGGGTAAGCAAGATGTTGTGTTTGCAGGTGGTGGTGAAGAGCTCGATTGGTCTTTAACTATGATGTTTGATGCAATGGGTGCGTTGTCAACTAAGTACAACGAAACACCAGAAAAAGCGTCACGTACTTACGATGCTGACCGCGATGGTTTCGTGATTTCAGGCGGCGGCGGCATGGTTGTGGTTGAAGAGCTTGAGCATGCACTGGCTCGCGGCGCAAAAATTTACGGTGAAATCGTCGGTTACGGTGCGACATCCGATGGCTACGACATGGTGGCTCCATCAGGTGAAGGCGCTGTGCGTTGCATGAAGATGGCAATGCAAGCGGTAGATAGTGTGGATTATGTCAATACACATGGTACTTCCACACCTGTCGGTGATGTAAAAGAGTTGGGTGCCATTCAAGAAGTGTTCGCTGGCAACAGCCCAGCTATCTCGGCAACAAAAGCAATGACTGGCCACGCATTGGGTGCGGCAGGTGTGCATGAAGCCATCTACTCTACCTTGATGCTTCACCACGGCTTTATCGCGCCAAGCATCAACATTGACAATTTAGATCCAGCGGCTGATGGCCTTGATATTGTGACCGAAATGCGCGAGCAAGAGCTAACCACTGTGATGTCTAACAGCTTTGGTTTTGGCGGTACGAACGCGACGCTAGTGATCAAAAAGTATCAAGGCTAATGAGTCTACACACCTCTAATAAAAAGGTTTCCAGAGCGGGTCAGCTTAGCTGATCGAACAGACGCAGACTCTGTCCCATGGAGAGCGGGACGGGATCCTTTTGTTCTGGGTTTTTGCCCGGTTTCCGTGAGGAGCCGGGCATTTTTATGGAAAGCGGGATTTCTTCTCGACAGTCTGTGCGCTTTTCTGCACAATTCCTTCAATTTCGAAAATTGTGAACTCCGCTATGAAAATCCTTATTGATGAAAACATGCCTTATGCTGAATCGTTATTTAGCCAGCTTGGTGAGGTGGTGTTGAAACCCGGTAGAAGCTTAACAGCTGATGATCTTATCGACGTTGACGCCTTGATGATTCGTTCTGTTACGAAAGTAAATCAAGCACTATTAGCGAAAGCCAATAAATTAAAGTTTGTTGGTACAGCGACGGCAGGTATGGACCACGTTGATCAAGCGCTTTTGGCTGAAAGAGGCATCTTTTTTACTGCCGCACCGGGGTGTAATAAGGTGGGAGTGGCTGAGTATGTTTTCAGTGTATTGATGGTGTTAGCACAGCAGCATGGTTTTTCTGCCTTAGAGAAAACCGTTGGCATTATTGGTGCTGGTCAAGTCGGCAGCTATTTAGCCGAGTGTTTAGCGGGGATTGGCATTAATGTGCTGCTCAACGATCCCCCAAAACAAGCACAAGGTGATTGCCGCGAGTTTACTCATCTTGATGTTTTACTTGATAAAGCGGATGTCATTACGCTGCATACACTAATTACTAAAAGTGGTGAATGGCCGACTCATCACTTGATTGATGAAGTTCGACTTGCCCAGTTGCGCAGTGATCAGATCTTGATCAATGCGGCTCGTGGCCCTGTGGTGGATAACCAAGCGCTGAAACAACGCCTACAGAAAAATGATGGTTTTATTGCCGCTTTAGACGTGTTTGAATTTGAACCTGAAGTGGATATGGAACTGCTGCCTTTGCTCGCCTTTGCGACGCCACATGTGGCTGGCTATGGGTTAGAAGGTAAAGCCCGAGGCACGACCATGATTTTCAATAGTTTTTGTGAGTATCTTGGCGATGACCATTGCGCGAATGCCAGTAGTTTATTACCCGAGATTCCCATTGCCAAAGTGTATTTATCACGCGGTTGGGATGAGGAAACATTACACAGTTTAACCCAATTGATTTATGACGTACGCAAAGATGACGCCTTGTTTCGCCGTGAAATTGGCAAACCAGGTGCTTTTGATCAAATGCGTAAACTTTATTGGGATAGAAGAGAATATAGCGCGATGACTGTCGTCGGTAGTGAGTCGTGTGATCTCACTCCCTTAGCTAAATTAGGTTTTAAAACAGAGGTAACAAATGAGCCAAGAATTTAATATCGCTATTTTAGGAGCAACCGGCGCGGTTGGTGAAACCATGCTTGAAGTGCTCAAAGATCGCAAATTCCCCGTTGGTGAACTTTACCTACTTGCCAGTGAGCGTAGTGAAGGTAAATTCTACCGCTTCAATGGTAAGACCATACAAGTACAAAATGTTGAAGATTTCGATTGGTCACAAGTTCAGATTGCACTGTTTTCCGCTGGTGGTGAATTGTCCGCAAAATGGGCACCTATTGCCACAGAAGAAGGCGTGGTAGTCATCGATAACACCTCACATTTCCGCTATGAGTACGATATCCCACTTGTTGTGCCTGAAGTGAACCCTGAAGCGATTGCGGATTTCCGTAACCGCAATATTATTGCGAACCCAAACTGCTCAACCATCCAAATGTTGGTGGCGTTAAAGCCGATTCACGACGCTGTGGGTATCGAGCGAATTAACGTATCAACTTATCAGTCCGTTTCAGGAGCTGGGAAGTCAGGCATTGATGAGTTGGCGGGACAAACCGCAAGGCTGTTAAACGGTGTTTCGGCCGATCCTGATGTGTTTAGCCAGCAAATTGCGTTTAACTGCATCCCACAAATCGACCAGTTTATGGATAATGGCTACACCAAGGAAGAGATGAAAATGGTGTGGGAAACGCAAAAAATATTCAATGACTCAACCATTATGGTCAACCCAACTTGTGTACGCGTGCCAGTTTTTTACGGCCATGCTGAGTCACTGCATATTGAAACACGCTTACCGATTGATGCTGAGCAAGTTATTGAGTTATTAGAGAAAACTGAAGGTATTGAAGTATTCAGCGGGAATGATTTCCCCACGCAAGTTCGCGATGCGGGAGGGAAGGATACGGTTCTTGTAGGGCGTATTCGCAACGATATCAGTCACCACAGTGGCATTAACATGTGGGTAGTGGCAGATAACGTGAGAAAAGGCGCTGCAACAAATGCGGTACAAATTGCGGAAGTGTTGATTCGAGATTATTTCTAATTCATACCTAGTAAAAAGGAGTGGCTTACCACTCCTTTCTCTCTACACAAAAAAGCCGAGTGATTGATTCACCCGGCTTTTTTATTATCGTCCAGCTCAAGGCTGAGAATGATGGCTATCTTTTTGACTTGTGCGCGTTAGGGTTCTGCTTGCAACTGCCGTCGGCACATTTACCATATAGATAAAGGCTGTGATTGGTGAGCTGTACATTATATTGCTCAGCAATCTCTCTTTGGCGTTGTTCGATCACCTCATCTGAAAACTCAATCACTTCACCACAATCTAAGCACACTAAGTGGTCGTGGTGGTGTTGTGTTGAAAGTTCAAAAACGGATTTTCCACCTTCAAAATGGTGACGAGTGACAATACCCGCATCATCAAATTGGTTTAATACTCGATAAACAGTCGCGAGACCGATTTCTTCACCAAGATCAATCAATTTCTTATACAGTTCTTCAGCGCTGATATGTTGGCATTCAGGCTGCTGTAGCACTTCTAAAATTTTTAGCCTAGGAAGGGTAACTTTAAGACCTGCATCCTTGAGCGCTTGGTTATTATCTGACATACACTTTCCTGTTGATGATCTGCAGCAGTTAACAGAATTCATAATTGCGATCATTATAGGGGAGTCACTGCTAACAATAAACCACGAAGTTCAAAGGGTTACTTTATATTTGTCACAAAGCCGCGCAATATCACTGATATAACAGCTCTTACCAGTTACAATTGCGTAACATTTATTAGTGATTGAGTCGATAGGTTTAAAAGGTGAGCACGGAATGAATCACTCTTTAGCAAGATTTTATAAGCCAAATATTGTTAAGTGGGCGTTAAATAGCTGGCCTCCTTTTTGGGGCGCTGGTATCCACATTGATGAAATTAGTAGCGACTTCCGTCAGGTGAAAATGCGCTTAAAGCTGCGGTGGTGGAACAAAAATGCCAATCGCACTCAGTATGGTGGCAGCATTTTCTCTCTTACTGACCCTGTTTACTCTTTGATGTTAATGGGGATTTTGGGTGAGCAATATTATGTATGGGACAAAGAGGCCAGCATCAACTTTATCAAACCGGGCCATTCTGATTTGTATGCGGAGTTTCTGATAACGCAAGACCAACTGGATTCAATCTTAGTGAGCACGGCCAATGGGGATAAATGCTTTCCGGAATTTGTTATCCATGTTAAGGATGCCAAAGGCGAAGTGGTCTCTGAAGTGCAACGTAAATTGTACGTGCGCAAAAAACCTAAATACAGAGAAGAGAGTGATGCAGACAAAATGGTTACTTTTTGTGACCGCTAAGGCTGTTCATTCTGCATTTGGCACAGCTCAATCCAAGCTTCGGCGGTGCGAGAAACGTACCGTTCCGCGTGCCATATTAATCCTAAGTGCCAATCAATACTGGGTGTCATCGGTTTGACTAAGACGCCTTCTCCTTGAATTCGTCGACAAAGTGGTTCGGGTAGAAAAGCAACGCCTACGCCACTTTTGACCAACGCGACTAAAAAATCCCATTGGCTACTGCGCGCTGCAACTTGTGGTGTAAATCCGTGTTGTAGGCAGAATGAGTGGATGTAGTCACTCAGCGTAAAATCATGGGTATAGAGGTAAAATGGCTCATTTTGTAGTTGCTCCCAACCGATGGCTTCTTGCTGCTTCCAAGGAGATGAATCGGGGAGTACGGCGCAAATGGGGTAACTGTCTAAGGAGAGTGACCGCAGATTGTCAATCGGATGAGGCGAAAGCATGGTGACGGCTACGTCAATTTCGCCATTGAGAATAGCTTGCTCTATTTTACGTCCGCCATACTCAACGATGGTGAGCTCTACATGAGGGTAGGTTTGACGGTATTGGCGGATCAGACCTGCGTAAAGGTGTCCAACCATTGGTGGAATACCGAGATGCAGTTGTCCCCGCTTTACCTGATTGAGATCGACCAATTCGGCTTCTAACTGAGACATCTGCGCTAAGATCTCTAGCGCTCTTTGATAGACAACCTCTCCTGCATCGGTAAGCCAGAAACGTCGACCTTCACGATGTAATAGTGGCTGTTCAATTTCCTGCTCTAGACTGCGGATCATCTTACTGATGGTGGGTTGGGTGACGAACAGTTGCTCGGATGCGCGGGTAAAGCTTTGTTGATTGACCAATTCAACAAAATAGCGCAGTGCTTTAATATCCATAATATCTCCTTTTATCATTCCATTTTGGCATGAAAATGATAATAAAAAGTCATTTTACGATGGTTTTATGGCTTAATATAATGTGACTAATTTCACAAAACGGCATTAGTCTCATCATGCAAAGAATAAGAAACAGCCAAAGAGTAAAAAACAATCTGCAAACAGTGGTACAAGTTGTTGCGCTATCAATGATCTGGTTTTTGGCGGATTTTCTAGTCAGCACTTTTCATATTCCTTTACCAGCAAATTTAACTGGCATGCTATTGCTGTTAACTTTAGTGATTATGCGAGTTGTAAAAGTTGATTGGCTGCGCAAGGGAGCAACTTGGTTATTGGCGGAAATGCTGTTGTTCTTTGTACCAGCGGTCATTGCGGTCGTTAACTATCAAGAGTTAATGCAACAGCAAGGGTTACGAATTATGGCGGTACTTGTCATCAGTACCATCATGGTCATTGCTATTACTGCTTGGACCGTTGATAAAATGTATCGTTTAGAGCTGATACTAGCGCGTAGAAAAAGCAACCGGGCAATACGCCTAACTAAAGTGGAGCGTTCATCATGAGCTCACTACTTACCTCAACGCTGCTTGGTGTATTTTGCTTGCTGTTAACCTTGGCCTTTTACTATGGCAGCAAGTGCCTTTATCAACGTAAACGTTCTATTTTCTTAATGCCGCTGCTATTGGCCCCTATATTGTTAGTGGCTGTTGTGATGATCTTTCACATCCCTTACCAAACCTATATGGCAGAATCTCATTGGTTATTGTGGCTACTTGGTCCGGCGACAGTGGCTTTTGCTATTCCTGTCTATGACAACCGATTGTTGATCAAGCGCCACTGGCTCTCTCTATCCGTGGGAGTGATCGTATCGGTTGTGGTGGCTGTGGGGAGCACGGTTTTGTTGGCTCGTTGGTTTGAATTACCCGATATGCTTCAGCGCAGTTTAGCGATGCGCTCGATTACCACGCCTTTTGCTGTTGAGGCGACGAAGTCAATTGGTGGGCAAAGTGATCTGACTGCTCTGTTTGTGGTACTTACTGGGGTGATAGGCATGGCGGTAGGTGAAGTGGTGTTAGCGTTATTATCCATTCGCTCTGGGCTTGGTAAAGGAGCCAGTCTTGGCGCTTCCGCGCACGGTGCAGGAACGGCAAAAGCGTATCAAATTGGCAATGCTGAAGGGGTAGTGTCGAGTGTGGTGATGATGATTGCGGGCATGGTCACTGTGTTGCTTGCTCCATTTATCGGTCTTCTACTTTGGTAAAGCAAAGTGCTTGAACATGGACCAATAAAAAATCCCCTCGCAAGGGGATTTTTTATGTTTAAGAGATTAGCCTTCAAGTTCGGCTAAACACATCTCTTCATAAATCTGCTTAACCCATGTGCTGACGCGCTGTTCAGTCAACTCTGGTTGACGATCTTCATCGATGCATAAACCAATAAAGTGGCTATTGTCACCCGCAACCAAGGCTTTAGAGGCTTCGAATTCATAACCTTCAGTTGGCCAGTGGCCAATAATCGTTGCACCTTTGCTTTCGATAATGTCACGCACTGTACCCATCGCGTCACAGAAGTATTCAGCGTAGTCTTCTTGATCGCCGCAACCGAAAATAGCAACTAATTTCGTCGAGAAGTCGATCGCTTCTAACTCTGGGAAAAAATCATCCCAATCACACTGCGCTTCACCGTAGTACCAAGTAGGGATACCCAGTAACAATAAGTCAAAATTATCAATGTCTTCTTTGCTGCTTTTCGCAATATCTTGAACGTGAACGAGCTGCTTACCCAGTTGCTTTTGAATCATTTTCGCAACGGCTTCAGTATTACCGGTATCGCTACCAAAGAAGAGGCCTACACTTGCCATAGAATCATTACCTTTAATTTGTCATTTTCTGGCGGATGAGCGTGTTCTTTACCCCAGTCCGGTGCCTTCCCAACTGAGTTGGATAAGTCCTTTAAGGATAAAACCAGCACAACCTAAAAACAGAACTAGCCATACAATACGGCGCCCAAATGGCGGTACATTACCTTGCTTAAGGACATCTTTTATTGCCATACCGATAAGGAAAAATATAGACGCAAAAAGAAGATCGAGTCCAATCGACTCAAGCATGTTCATGTAGTCGTACAGCATGGGTATCCTTTATGCCAATTTGCTTGAGCGCACTATAACACTGTTATTCGTCAAAGTTAATGCGCGCATTGGTACCTATTTCACACTTGTTGTTTCACAGTAAAGCGGCTAGCTGCCAATGAACTTCCTGATCGCTCGTAAAACTTCAACGGGCTTTTCTGCGTGTAGCCAGTGCCCTGTGTTGGCGATGACGTGCGCTTTCGCTTGGCTAAACTGCTGCTGGATCATTTCTTGGTGTTCCGCTAGTAGATAGTCAGAGTTGCTGCCTTTAACCAATAAGGTTGGAACAGAGCTGCAAGGGATTGGTTCCCAGCCTAAAATATTCCAGTAATTTTTTTCAATGGCGGGAACATTAAAACGCCAGCTCATTACACCATCTTCTCGTTTAAATAACGATTTACTGAGAAATTGTCGTACGCCTTCTAGCTCAATATGTTGCGCTAAAATGGCCATGACCTCTGCTCGCGAGGTAGGCTGCTGCGCAATAACCGCGTTGAGCCCCGCCAGTACGTTATCATGTTTCCGATGCTGATAGCTGACGGGTGCCATATCTAAAACCACCAGTTTGGCGACTTTGGATGAGGCGATGTCAGCCAGCTTCATGGCAACTTTACCGCCCATTGAATGACCAATCAGCGTGACAGAATCACAAGCTAACTCTTCGAGTAAACTAGCAACATCGAATGCCATGCTCGCGTAATCATGTTCCTCACTGTGAAATGATTGACCGTGATTACGCAAGTCAATACTCAATACTTGGTGATCGGCTTTTAGGTCTCTTGCAAGTAAACCTAGGTTGTCTAAATTGCCGAATAAACCATGGATCAAAACAACGGTGTGACCTTCACCTTCGAGTTTGTAATTAAGAAGTGCTGACATTTTATCTTATTAGTGATTGGTTTAACGTAGAGTATCAGTGAAGATCTCGCTATAATCCCTCAGAGTTTAAACATTGAGATTGTGAAAAGCGAATGAAAACAATTGAGGTTGATGAGGATCTATACCGTTATATTGCCAGCCAAACCCAACATATTGGAGAAAGCGCGTCGGATATTTTACGCCGTTTGCTCAATGTTGACGGTAAAGTGTCTGCAGCAGCGGTCGTGACGCAAGTAAGTACCGAGCCCAAGGGCATTGTTGTGAGTAAAGATGCCGTACAAGAGATACAGATTGATAGCGTAAAAGAGATGCGTTCTTTGCTCATTTCTGATGAATTTGCGGCTTTGAAAAAAGCAATTGATCGTTTTATGTTGGTGCTTTCAACCTTATACCGTATCGATCCAGTAAGTTTTGCTGAAGCGACCTTAGTGAAAGGACGTAAGCGTGTGTATTTTGCTGACAACGAGCAAACCTTGCTTGCTAGTGGGCAGACAACCAAGCCAAGAGCGATTCCAAACACACCATTTTGGGTCATTACCAATAACAATACTAGCCGCAAACAACAGATGATCGAGCAGCTGATGGTATTGATGAATTTCCCGAGTGACATTATTGAGAAAGTGACGCACTCAATCTGATTTGTGCCCATTCATAGATAAAAATCTGATTCAAGCCTCATACTGCGGACCACTAAGTCCGTATCATGAGGCTTTTTATTTCGTTGTTATTTTAAGAAAGGATGTCAAAAATGGCTATGCACCCACGCGCCGGACAAAAAGCACGGCAGGAAGACTTACATAATATCCCTGCGCTCGTTGCAAACTACTTTTTACTTCAACCTGATGCGGCTAACCCAGACCATAAAGTGCAATTTGGTACTTCGGGGCATCGTGGTTGCGCGGATAAATCGACATTTAACGAAAACCACATTCTTGCTATTGCTCAAGCGGTAGCAGAAGTGCGCGCTCAGCAAGGAACCACTGGGCCGATTTTTGTCGGAAAAGACACGCACGCACTCTCTGAGCCTGCTTTTTCTAGTGTACTTGAAGTACTGATCGCTAATGAAATTGAAGTGATCGTTCAACAGGATAATGGCTATACGCCAACGCCGGGTATTTCACACGCAATCTTGACTCATAACTTGAAGCACGCGCAAAAAGCTGATGGCATTGTGATCACGCCTTCTCATAATCCACCACAAGATGGCGGTATTAAATACAATCCTACCCATGGCGGCCCTGCTGAAGGGGAAATCACCCAAGCGATTGAAAACCGTGCCAATGAGATCATTGCAGAAGGCATGCAAGGCGTGAAGCGTCTGCCTATTATGTCGGCAAAGCAATCGCCGCTGTTTAAACAAGTTGATCTTGTGAAACCTTATATTGATGACTTAGTGAATGTGATTGATATGGAGGCCATCCAAAAAGCCAATCTAAAACTGGGTGTTGATCCGCTCGGTGGCAGTGGTATTGATTATTGGCGTCAAATTGGCAAAGCGTATCAGCTTGATTTAACACTGGTGAGCGAAGCGGTGGATCCGACATTCCAATTTATGTCACTCGATAAAGATGGTGTAGTGCGTATGGACTGTTCTTCTCCTTATGCAATGGCGGGGTTATTAGCGTTAAAAGATCAGTATGATCTCGCGTTTGGTAATGACCCTGACTACGACCGCCACGGCATTGTCACTCCGAAAGGTTTGATGAACCCAAACCATTTCTTAGCCGTATGCATCGATTATCTGTATCGTCACCGCAAGCAATGGCGTAAAGAAGTAGCTGTTGGTAAAACGTTAGTATCAAGTGCATTGATTGACCGTGTGGTCGCCGATCTTGGCCGTGAGCTGTGTGAAGTACCTGTCGGCTTTAAGTGGTTTGTTGATGGCTTATACAGTGGTCACTTCGGTTTTGGTGGTGAAGAGAGCGCAGGTGCGTCATTCCTGCGTAAAGACGGAACGCCTTGGTCAACGGATAAAGACGGTATTATTCTTTGCTTACTGGCGGCGGAAATCACCGCTGTCACAGGTAAAAATCCGCAGCAATATTATGAAGATCTGGCCGCGAAACATGGAGAGTCTAAATATAGTCGTATTCAAGCTGTCGCAAATGGCCCACAAAAAGCAGTGCTGAGCAAATTATCACCAGAGATGGTCTCTGCGCAAACATTAGCGGGAGATGAGATCACAGCCCGCTTGACGCATGCTCCCGGCAATGGCGCAGCCATCGGTGGATTAAAAGTGACCACTGATTATGGCTGGTTTGCTGCTCGTCCATCAGGCACAGAAGATATTTATAAGATCTATTGTGAAAGTTTTAAGGGCGATGAGCACCTCAAGCAAATCGAAGCGGAAGCGCAACAGATTGTTAATCAAGTCTTTGCCGACGCTGGTTTGTAAGCAAACTTATCAATTAAAATAGGCGGCCAGAGGCCGCCTATTTTATTTAGTCGTCTATTATCTTGCTTAAAGCTGAGGCCAACTGTCGGGAACGATGAACCAGAACTTTCCGCTGTCACTTTGGCAATGCACAAAACCATGCTCTTCATTTGCTGTGTAACGCGTGCAGTTTTTACCTTTCCCGCTAATCCATTGAGGCTTTTCCAGTAAGAATAATGCTTCATCTATTTGATGTGACTGGCTTTGATAACACCAAAAACCAGCAATTTGTGACAGATTGAGTTTATAACCTAGGCATTCACTAGGAACAGGCTCATCGTGAAAAGGGTTTACATACAAGCGCCCTTGCATTAGTAAATGACGGCTAACGTCACGCCAAAGTGGGTAAGCCGCACTAAATTGGGCTGATTGGGAAAGGGTCAATTGGTGGTTCAACATATGTTCAAGTTTGAGATCTAATCGATCTTGAGCATTGGGACCATACCACAGCCCTTGATGTAGCAGGTAAAACTTCACTGCGACTTCCCAATGCTCATAACGCTGACTGCGTTTATTTTTGATGACAAAATCTAGCGAACCTAGTGTACTTCCTGCTTCGTTCAATTGAATTTCTTCAGAAACGGCGGAATAAGTGGGGTTTAGCGTAAACAATAAAGAACATAAATGCTGGTAGAGAAAGCCTAATCTAGGGTTCCCTCTGTATTCTTCTTTCAATATCGGAACATTGGGTAAAAAAGGAGTACGCGCCGCGACCACACCCTCTCCTTGGAAAAGAGTAGGGGTTGTCGACACCCAGTGTGCCAGTGTGTTGAGGTCCATTGTCATTAATTGTTCTCGTCCTTATTTTTCGACATTCTAGCTTGAAATTGTTATAACCACGCTAATGATAAAACTCAATTTTGGAATGAAAGATGGATAATTTAAAACTTGAAGCTCTGCTCAATCAAAAGCTTAATCCTCAATTGATTAAAGACTATTGCCCTAATGGATTGCAAGTTGAAGGTCGCACTGAAATCAAAAAGATTGTGACGGGTGTGACGGCCTCGCAAGCGCTGATTGAACAAGCAATTGAACGAAATGCTGACGCTTTATTAGTGCATCATGGTTATTTTTGGAAAAGTGAGCCTGAGTCCATCCGTGGAATGAAAGGCCACCGGATCCGAGCTTTGATACGAAATGATATAAATTTATACGCATATCACTTGCCGTTAGACATCCATCCAGAATTAGGTAATAACAAATTGCTAGCTGATTTGTTGGGGATTCATGTTGATGGCGGATTAGAAGGGCACCCGCAGTCGGTCGCCATGTTCGGCCATTTTGAACAAGCGTTGACAGCCGATGAGCTCAGTCAACGAATCGAGCAAGCTTTACAACGACGGCCACTGCACGTAGCTCCGAGCTCAAACAGAATCATCAAAACGGTGGGTTGGTGTACTGGTGGTGGGCAAGATTTCGTCGATCTAGCGGCGCAGCACGGATTAGATGCGTTCATCTCTGGTGAAATATCAGAGCGGACTACCTACTCAGCAAGAGAGCAAAATATTCATTATTTTTCTGCAGGGCACCATGCCACAGAGCGTTATGGTGTGAAGGCACTGGGAGAATGGTTAGCGAGCGAATATGGCTTTGAGGTTGAGTTTATCGATATCAATAACCCTGTGTAGTGGGCTTGTTTCTGATCAATGTATCAAATGAAAAAAGAGCGAGTGGGAACTCGCTCTTTTCTATTAGGTACTATGACTGGGTTTGCTATTCGCGTTCGTGTAACGGTTTAAAGTTACGCATTTTTTGACCAGTGTAAAGTTGGCGAGGACGGCCAATTTTATTATCTGGATCACTGTGCATTTCATTCCAGTGGGCAATCCAACCGATAGTGCGAGACATTGCGAAGATAACGGTAAACATAGAGATTGGAATACCGATAGCCTTCAGAATAATACCTGAGTAGAAATCCACGTTAGGGTAGAGTTTTTTCTCAACAAAGTATTCGTCAGAAAGCGCGATGCGCTCAAGTTCCATCGCCACATCCAATAGTGGGTCCTGAATATTCAGCTCTTTGAGCACTTCATGACAAGCCTCACGCATTACCGTCGCTCTTGGGTCGTAGTTTTTATAAACTCGGTGACCAAAACCCATCAAGCGGAATGGATCATCCTTATCTTTTGCTCTGACGACATACTCAGGAATGTTATCAACGTTGCCTATCTCTTCTAGCATACGCAGACAGGCTTCGTTAGCACCCCCATGAGCAGGCCCCCACAACGAGGCAATGCCAGCCGCAATACAGGCAAACGGGTTAGCACCAGAAGAACCGGCAAGGCGAACCGTTGAGGTTGACGCGTTTTGTTCATGATCGGCATGCAGTGTGAAAATTTTATCCATCGCGCGTGCAACCACAGGATTCACTTCATACTCTTCACACGGCGTTGCAAACATCATGTGTAGGAAGTTCTCGGCATAGCTTAAGTCATTACGCGGGTAGATAAATGGTTGGCCGACAGAATACTTGTAGCACATCGCCGCCAATGTTGGCATTTTTGAGAGTAGGCGGTAAGCCGCTATTTCTCGGTGTATATCATTATTAATATCAAGTGAATCATGGTAGAACGCAGCAAGCGCTCCAACCACACCACACATTACAGCCATTGGGTGAGCGTCACGGCGGAAACCGTGGAAGAAACTTGCGATTTGCTCATGAACCATAGTGTGACGCGTCACTGTATGTTTAAACTCTTCATATTGCTTACGATTAGGGGCTTCACCGTAAAGAAGAATATAACAAACTTCCAAGTAATCAGCGTTATTGGCTAATTGATCAATAGGGAAGCCGCGGTGCAGTAACACCCCTTTTTCGCCATCGATATAAGTGATTTGAGATTCACAAGATGCAGTGGCAAGAAAACCAGGGTCAAAAGTGAAGTATCCGTTGGCTCCTAGTTTACGAACGTCGATTACTTGTGGGCCTACAGTCCCATCCATAATCGGCAGCTCGATTGGCGCTTTACCTTCAATATGAAGGGTCGCTTTCTTATCTGCCATAACAATCTCCTTTGTTTATTATTTAATCCGTCCAGGATGTTTGTGTGACATTTTTTTACGTGTGTTCTTAATTAAAGTCAATTTTTCTCGTCTGATGTGTGCACTTGTTTTGATTTTTTATACATATAAAGTTAAAAATCTGTTCTGTGTAGCAAAAATTGTTACATCAATTGTATTAGAATGTTGCGAGCCGTATAGTGGCACTGAAAATTTTGGTGAACACCTTATAAATAAAAGGCTAGAAACTGTATTTCAGTATTGCATTCTGTCTTTGTTGTTAACGGAATTATTACATTTAACTGCGCGATATCGGGCTTTTTATGTTAAAATAGTGTTAACTTTTATGGGTTTTACAACCAAAATTCATTTATAACTATAAATGCTCAATGGAGCTGAGTGAGCAAGCCCGTGAAAGAAAGAAAGTCAAGACCTGTTAATTTAGATTTACAGACCATTCACTTTCCGATCAGTGCGATTGCATCCATCCTACACCGAGTGTCTGGGGTGATGATGTTCGTTGCGGTCGGAATTTTGCTGTGGTTACTCTCCCTCTCGTTAAGTTCTCCGGTAGGTTTTATGGAAGCCAGCAACATTGTTAATGGCTTTTTCGCAAAATTTATTTTATGGGGAATTTTAACAGCGCTGTCTTACCACATTGCAGGTGGTATACGCCATTTGCTGATGGACCTGGGCCACTTTGAAGAGTTGGAGTCAGGGGCTATGAGTGCCAAAGTCGCCTTCATCGCAACAGCAGTGCTTTCAGTTTTAGCGGGAGTATTGGTATGGTAAAACATGTTTCTTCTTTTGGTCGTAACGGAGTGCATGATTATCTGCTGATCCGTGCTTCTGCGATCATTATGACTCTTTATACTATCTACCTAGTCAGCTTCTGTGCTTTCTCTGGTGATATCTCCTATGTTTCATGGACACAGTTTTTTGGTGGAACCTTTACCAAAGTCTTCACAATGCTGGCGTTAGTCTCTGTCCTTATCCATGGTTGGATCGGTTTATGGCAAGTATTAACGGATTACATTAAGTGTTCTAAATTGCGTGGTGGCCTGCAATTGGTCGTTATCGCAGTGCTCTTTGGATACTTCTTCTCTGGCTTATTTGTATTGTGGGGTGCGTAAGTGACTATTCCAGTTCGTGAATTTGATGCCGTAGTGATCGGCGCTGGTGGTGCTGGCATGCGTGCAGCACTGCAAATTTCAGAGCAAGGTTTATCCTGTGCTCTGCTTTCTAAAGTTTTTCCAACACGTTCTCACACGGTTTCGGCTCAAGGTGGTATTACCGTTGCGTTAGGCAACGCGCATGAGGACCACTGGGAACAACATATGTATGACACGGTGAAGGGCTCCGACTATATCGGTGACCAAGATGCTATCGAGTACATGTGTAAGAATGGTCCAGAGTCGGTGATTGAACTAGAGAAAATGGGTTTGCCTTTTTCTCGTTTTGACAATGGCACCATTTATCAGCGCCCATTTGGTGGTCAATCCAAAAATTTTGGCGGTGAACAAGCGGCTCGAACCGCTGCTGCCGCTGACCGTACTGGTCACGCACTACTTCATACCTTGTATCAACAAAACATTAAATATAAGACCACTATTTTCTCTGAGTGGTACGCACTTGATTTAGTGAAAAATGAAGAGGGTGCAGTACTTGGCTGTACCGCCTTGTGTATGGAAACAGGCGAAGTTTGTTATTTCAAATCTAAAGCCACAGTATTAGCGACTGGCGGAGCTGGCCGTATCTATGCTTCAACCACCAACGCGCACATCAATACGGGTGATGGCGTGGGCATGGCTATCCGCGCTGGCGTCCCGATGCAAGATATCGAAATGTGGCAATTCCACCCAACAGGGATTGCTGGTGCTGGCGTTCTTGTGACGGAAGGGTGTCGTGGTGAAGGTGGCTATCTTTTAAATAAAGATGGTGAACGTTTCATGGAACGTTATGCACCAAACGCGAAGGATTTGGCTGGTCGCGATGTAGTAGCCCGCTCAATGATGATTGAGATCCGTGAAGGTCGTGGTTGCGATGGTCCATGGGGTCCGCATATCAAGCTTAAACTGGATCACCTTGGCAAAGAAACTCTGGAATCTCGTCTGCCGGGCGTATGTGAGTTGTCACGTACGTTTGCTCACGTCGATCCAGTTAAAGAACCGATTCCAGTGATCCCAACTTGCCACTACATGATGGGAGGAGTACCGACTCAAGTTTCAGGTCAGGCGATTAAGCAAGATGCTAAAGGCGCTGATGTGGAAGTTCAAGGTTTGTTTGCGTGTGGTGAAATTGCATCAGTATCGGTGCATGGCGCGAACCGTTTGGGTGGTAACTCTCTACTGGATTTAGTGGTCTTTGGCCGAGCAACAGGCTTGCATTTGGGCGAAACGTTGAAAAAGCAAGCGGACGCAAAACCTGCCACAGAAGCGGACATTGAAAAATCGCTAGAACGTTACAACCGCTGGGAAAACAGTACAGGTGGTGAAGATCCCGCGCAAATTCGTAAAGATCTGCAACGTTGTATGCAAAATAACTTCTCGGTGTTCCGTGAAGGTGAAGCGATGGCTAAAGGTCTTGAAGAGCTTAAAGTGATTCGTGAACGTTTGAAGAACGCACATCTTTCAGACAAGTCAACCGAGTTCAACACTCAACGGATCGAGTGTTTAGAGCTGGAAAACTTGATGGAAACAGCATTTGCTACCGCGGTTGCTGCAAATTATCGTACCGAAAGCCGTGGAGCCCACGCTCGCTTTGACTATCCTGAACGCGATGATGCTAATTGGTTATGCCATTCAATTTACAACCCTGAGACTGAAAGCATGTCGAAGCGTAGCGTAAATATGGAACCAATTTATCGTGAAGCGTTTCCGCCTAAAGCGCGCACATACTAAGGAGAAGGCACTATTATGAAATTGAAATTCTCTTTGTATCGCTATAATCCGGATGTCGATCAAAAGCCTTACATGAAGGATTATCTGCTTGAAGTCGAAGAGGGCTCTGACATGATGTTGTTGGATGCACTCATTTTGCTGAAAGAGCAAGATCCCACCATTGCTTTTCGTCGCTCGTGCCGTGAAGGGGTGTGTGGATCTGACGGTTTGAACATGAATGGTAAAAATGGATTAGCGTGTATCACTCCATTATCTGCGCTTTTGGCCAAAGGCACGATCGTTATTCGACCTCTGCCGGGGCTACCAGTCGTCCGTGATTTAATTGTCGATATGGCCCAGTTTTATGAAAATTACGAGAAAGTTAAACCTTATCTTGTGACTGACGGAAACTTGCCTCCGGCTCGTGAGAACTTGCAATCACCAGAAGAGCGAGCGCATTTAGACGGTTTATATGAGTGCATTATGTGCGCTTGCTGCACAACTTCATGCCCTTCTTTCTGGTGGAACCCGGATAAGTTTATCGGCCCAGCAGGTTTGTTGGCGGCTTATCGTTGGCTAATTGACAGCCGAGATACCGCAACAGATGAACGTTTATCTAATCTTGATGATGCTTTTAGCGTTTTTCGTTGCCATGGCATCATGAATTGTGTAAGTGTTTGTCCTAAGGGATTAAATCCGACGAAAGCCATTGGACATATCAAATCAATGCTTGTGAACCGTTCGGTTTAAAATGAATGAAAATTGCAGGTCTTCGGACCTGCCTTTTATAGCTCGGCATAGACCGAAGCAAACGTGAAAACTACTGGTTAAGGGAAAATATGCACAACGGCGTGATGAAGGCATGGCTCGAGTCTTCACACTTGGCTGGCGCCAATGCAACTTACGTAGAGGACCTCTACGAACTGTATCTAAGTGATCCTGATCTGGTAAGTGAGGAGTGGAAACGTGTTTTTGACGGCTTGCCTGCGCAAGCTGACAATGTGGTTGAACAGCCACATTCACGTGTCCGTGACTACTTCCGACGACTCGCGAAAGAAACAAAGCATTACAATGTCCAAGTTAGTGATCCAGATGTCGATGCTAAGCAAGTAAGAGTCTTGCAGCTGATTAATGCTTACCGTTTTCGCGGTCATGAAGCGGCTCAACTCGACCCCCTAGGTTTATGGCAACGCCCATTAGTGGCAGAATTAGACCCAGCGTTCCACAATCTTAACGAAGGTGACTTCGAAGAAACTTTCAATGTCGGCTCTTTTGCTATCGGGCAAGAGACAATGAAATTGAAAGACATTTATCAAGCCCTCAACAAAACCTATTGCGGTTCCATCGGTGCAGAATACATGCACATTATCGACACTGAACAAAAGCGTTGGATACAACAACGTCTTGAATCAGTCGTTGGTCAACCTTCTTTCAGCAAAGAAGAAAAACGAATTTTCCTCGAAGAATTGACAGCCGCAGAAGGCCTTGAGCGTTATTTAGGCGCGAAATTCCCCGGTGCTAAGCGTTTTTCTTTGGAAGGTGGTGACGCGCTCATCCCAATGATGAAAGAGTTGATCCGTCATGCTGGTAGCACAGGTATGCGTGAAGTTGTGATTGGTATGGCGCACCGTGGTCGTCTTAACATGCTCGTCAACGTCTTGGGTAAAAAACCTCAAGATCTGTTCGACGAGTTTGCAGGTAAGCATGGTGAAAGCTGGGGAACGGGTGATGTTAAATATCACCAAGGTTTCTCTGCTGACTTTGCGACACCCGGCGGTGATGTGCATCTAGCCTTAGCATTTAACCCTTCGCATCTTGAAATTGTTAACCCAGTCGTAATTGGTTCAGTTCGTGCTCGACAAGATCGATTGGGAGATGAAGACGGTTCGACAGTGCTACCTATTTCGATTCATGGTGACTCTGCTATCGCTGGCCAAGGTGTCGTTGCCGAGACATTTAACATGTCTCAAGCGCGTGGCTATTGCGTGGGAGGGACGGTACGTATTGTTATTAACAACCAAGTTGGTTTTACCACGTCAAACCCTCGTGATACACGCTCGACTATGTATTGTACTGACATCGCTAAGATGGTTCAGGCCCCCATTTTCCACGTCAATTCTGATGATCCAGAAGCAGTTGCTTTCGTCACCCGCATTGCACTCGATTATCGTAATGAATTTAAGCGTGATGTCGTCATTGATCTGGTTTGTTATCGCCGTCACGGCCATAACGAAGCCGACGAGCCAAACGCAACTCAACCGCTGATGTATCAAAAGATCAAAAAGCATCCTACGCCGCGTAAGCTTTATGCCGATGTTTTGATAGAGCGTGGTGAGTTTGATATTGAGATTGCCACACAGTTAGTCAACGAATATCGTGATGCTCTGGATCATGGTGAAGTCGTGGTGAAAGAGTGGCGTCCAATGGCACTGCATTCTGTTGATTGGTCACCGTATATTGGCCATGAATGGGATATGCCATGGAATAGTAAAGTTGACCTTGAGCGTTTAAAAGAGCTGGGTAACCGAATTTGTCAGTATCCAGAAAGCCATAAACTGCAAAGTCGTGTGGATAAAATCTATACCGACCGACAAGCGATGGTTAATGGAGAGAAGCTTCTCGATTGGGGTATGGCTGAAACGCTGGCTTATGCAACCTTAGTTGATGATGGAAAGCGAATCCGCATTTCGGGGCAAGACTCTGGGCGTGGAACCTTCTTCCACCGTCACTCGGTATTGCATAACCAAAGTGACGCAAGTACCTATATTCCATTGGCGAATATCCATGATAAACAGGGTCCTTTTGAAGTATTGGATTCGGTTTTGTCGGAAGAAGCAGTGCTAGCTTTTGAATATGGCTACGCGACAGCGGAGCCGAGTGGTTTGACGATTTGGGAAGCTCAGTTTGGTGATTTCGCCAATGGAGCTCAAGTCGTGATTGACCAGTTCATCTCTTCCGGTGAACAAAAATGGGCGCGTTTGTGTGGTTTAACCATGTTGCTACCTCATGGTTATGAAGGACAAGGCCCGGAGCACTCATCAGCACGCCTAGAGCGTTATTTGCAACTGTGCGCCGAACAAAACATGCAAGTGGTGGTTCCCTCTACGCCAGCGCAGGTATACCACATGCTGCGTCGTCAGGTCGTTCGTCCAATGCGTCGACCATTGATCGTTATGTCACCAAAATCGTTGTTGCGTCACCCACTATGTATCTCAACACTGGAAGACTTGGCTGACGGATCGTTTTTGCCGGCTATCGGCGAAGTTGACGATCTCAACCCAGCGAATGTCAAACGTGTTGTGTTCTGCTCTGGTAAGGTTTACTACGACCTGCTTGAACAGCGCCGCAATAACGAACAAGGTGATGTTGCTATCGTCCGTATTGAACAGCTATATCCATTCCCGAAAGAAGAAGTGGAAGCGGTTATCGCTCAATACACTAATGTTGTTGACTATGTATGGTGCCAAGAAGAGCCTCAAAACCAAGGTGCTTGGTACAGTAGCCAACATAACTTCCGTTCTGCCATTCCAGCCGGTGCTGATCTGAAATACGCAGGTCGCCCTGCATCAGCATCACCAGCCGTTGGTTATATGTCGGTACACTTGAAACAACAAAAAGCGTTGGTTGAAGACGCTCTGACCCTAGCTTAACGAACTAGAAGTAAAAGGAAGACACAGATTATGACAATTGAAATTCTGGTTCCAGATCTACCTGAATCAGTGGCTGATGCAACAGTCGCGACATGGCATAAAAAGCCAGGTGAAGCCGTCGCTCGTGATGAAGTACTCGTTGAGATTGAAACTGATAAAGTAATTCTTGAAGTGCCAGCGCCTGAGGCGGGTGTTCTCGAGGCCATTATCGAGCAAGAAGGTGCGACGGTGCTTTCGAAACAGTTATTGGCGAAATTGAAACCCGGTGCCGTTGCAGGTGAACCGACGAAAGATACCACCAACGATACAGAGCCGTCTCCTGATAAACGCCACAAAGCCACACTGACAGACGAAACGAATGATGCGCTTAGCCCTGCGGTACGCCGTTTACTCGCCGAGCATGGTTTGGAAGCAAGCCAAGTGAAAGGCTCTGGTGTGGGTGGGCGTATCACGCGTGAAGATATTGATGCTCATCTAGCGGCTGCAAAATCAGCGTCAGCAGTTGCTTCAAGTCAACCTGAGCCTGTCGTTGCGATGGCGCGCAGTGAAAAACGTGTACCGATGACGCGTTTGCGTAAACGTGTTGCGGAGCGTCTGCTTGAGGCAAAAAATAGCACGGCGATGTTGACGACGTTTAATGAAGTTAACATGAAGCCTATCATGGATCTTCGTAAGCAATATCAAGGTCTGTTTGAAGAGAAACACGGTATTCGTTTAGGCTTTATGTCTTTCTACGTAAAAGCAGTAACAGAAGCGTTAAAACGTTATCCAGAAGTGAATGCATCTATTGATGGCCAAGATATTGTGTATCACAGCTATTTTGATATTAGCATGGCAGTTTCAACGCCTCGTGGCTTAGTGACTCCGGTTCTTAAAGATTGCGATACGCTAAGCCTTGCCGAAATTGAGAAGGGCATCAAAGAGCTTGCACTCAAAGGAAGAGATGGCAAATTGACGGTTGAAGAACTGACTGGCGGTAATTTCACGATTACGAATGGCGGTGTGTTTGGATCGTTAATGTCAACACCGATCATTAATCCGCCGCAAGCGGCCATATTGGGTATGCACAAAATCCAAGACCGCCCAATGGCTGTGGATGGCAAAGTGGAAATTTTACCAATGATGTACCTAGCACTTTCTTATGACCACCGTTTGGTGGATGGCCGTGAGTCAGTTGGTTTCCTTGTGACAGTAAAAGAGCTACTTGAAGATCCAGCACGTCTGCTACTGGACGTGTAACCTCACTGAACGTTGTTCAGTGAATTTAAGGCTAGGCAGGCTCACGTCTAGCCTTCATTTAAGCAAAAGGCTACAAGCTATCCTCTTGGATAAATTGCAGCCGCTTAATTTGAGAAGCACCCTACAGATATATGGCGCAGCATAGCTGCCGCTTTATGGAAATAATAAATCCCTTAAGGGATAAACAAACGGAAGAACATAATGAACTTGCATGAATATCAAGCCAAACAGCTGTTTGCAGAATTCGGTTTGCCTGTACCGGAAGGTTATGCCTGTGATACTCCACAAGAAGCTTTTGAAGCGGCGGGTCGGATTAGTACAGCGAAGAAAGTTGTTAAGTGTCAAGTGCATGCTGGTGGTCGCGGTAAAGCGGGTGGCGTTGAGTTGCACGACACTAAAGATGGTGTCAAAGAGTTTGCTCAAAAATGGCTAGGTAAAAATCTGGTTACTTATCAAACGGACGTAAATGGTCAGCCAGTATCAAAAATTTTGGTCGAAGAAGCCTCTAATATCGCGAATGAGCTTTACTTAGGCGCAGTCGTCGATCGTGCGACTCGTCGTGTCGTGTTCATGGCCTCAACAGAAGGCGGCGTGGAAATTGAAAAAGTAGCGGAGGAGACTCCTGAGCTGATTCATAAAGCCGCGATTGATCCTTTGGTTGGTCCGCAAGCCTACCAAGGCCGAGAACTTGCTTTCAAACTTGGCTTGGAAGGTGACCAAATTAAGCAATTTGTGAAGATCTTTCTAGGTCTTGGCGCTATGTTTACCCAGTATGATCTTGCATTGCTAGAAATCAACCCATTAGTTGTCACCGCTGAAGGGAACTTGTTGTGCCTTGATGGCAAGATCAACATCGACTCAAACGCACTTTATCGTCAACCTAAACTTCGCGAAATGCACGATCTCTCACAAGAAGATGAGCGCGAAGCTCATGCTGCTCAGTGGGAACTGAACTATGTTGCTCTTGATGGCAATGTTGGCTGCATGGTGAACGGTGCTGGTCTTGCAATGGGAACGATGGACATCGTTAACCTTCATGGCGGCAAACCTGCAAACTTCCTTGATGTTGGTGGTGGTGCAACCAAAGAGCGTGTTGCTGAAGCGTTCAAAATCATTTTGTCTGATGACAACGTGAAAGCAGTATTGGTGAATATTTTCGGCGGTATCGTACGTTGCGATATGATTGCAGAAGGCATTATCGGTGCGGTGAAAGAAGTTGGTGTAACGGTTCCCGTAGTCGTGCGTTTGGAAGGTACAAATGCGGAATTAGGACGCGGAGTACTTGCAAATTCTGGTCTTGATATCATTGCAGCTGAGTCGTTAACGGACGCAGCTCAGAAAGTTGTTGCTGCGGCGGAGGGTAAATAATGTCGGTACTTATTAATAAAGACACCAAAGTAATCTGCCAAGGTTTCACTGGTGGTCAGGGAACTTTCCACTCCGAACAGGCGATTGCCTACGGTACACAAATGGTCGGTGGGGTTTCTCCGGGTAAAGGTGGTCAAACTCACCTTGGTCTGCCTGTATTTAATACGGTGCGTGACGCAGTGAAAGCAACGGGTGCAACGGCAACCGTTATTTATGTACCTGCACCATTTTGTAAAGACGCTATTTTAGAAGCAATTGACGCTGGTATTGAACTTATTGTGACGATCACGGAAGGTATACCGACTACCGATATGATTGACGTAAAAGTGAAGCTTGAAGAGACTGGTGTGCGCATGATTGGCCCGAACTGTCCGGGTGTGATTACACCGGATGCGTGTAAGATCGGCATCATGCCAGGCCACATTCATAAGAAAGGAAAAGTGGGTATTGTTTCACGTTCAGGAACGCTAACTTATGAAGCCGTTAAGCAAACAACAGATGAAGGCTTTGGTCAGTCAACGTGTGTTGGTATTGGCGGTGACCCAATCCCGGGCTCTAACTTCATTGATATCTTGAAACTATTCCAAGACGATCCTGAAACTGAAGCGATTGTGATGATTGGCGAGATCGGTGGTACAGCCGAAGAAGAAGCTGCGGCATTCATTAAAGAGAATGTCACGAAACCGGTGGTGTCTTATATTGCTGGTGTGACCGCGCCTCCGGGTAAACGGATGGGCCATGCTGGCGCTATCATTTCTGGTGGTAAAGGAACAGCTGATGAGAAATTTGCAGCGCTTGAAGCCGCGGGTGTGAAAACTGTCAAAAGCCTTGCTGATATCGGAAAAGCATTGCGTGAAGTGACGGGTTGGTAATCACGCCTCCCTCAGTTTGAAGACAAACCCCGAACCTTGTTTCGGGGTTTTTACTTTAGATTCAATAGGTTTTGATACTAGCGTTTTACAAGTTGACTGCACATAAACATCGTTGTAGCCGTCACGACAACCGAAGGGCCTGCAGGTGTGTCAAAATGCCACGAGAGGATTAGCCCGCCCAGCACAGCTAAAGCGCCGACCAAAGAAGCCAATATTGCCATCTGCTCTGGGGTTTTTGTGAGTCGCCTAGCGGTCGCTGCGGGAATAATCAGCAGCGATGTCATAATCAGAGCACCAACAAATTTCATTCCTAGTGCAATCACCACCCCAATCAATAGCATCAGCAGCAAACGCATTAAATCAACGTTGATGCCTTCAACAAACGCAAGTTCTTCGTTCACTGTAGTTGAAAGTAATGGCCGCCAAAAAAGAAATAGCAGTGCACTTACTGCAATTGCTCCTCCCCAAATGAAGGCTAAATCGGTAAAGTTCACTGCCAATAAATCGCCAAAGAGATAGCTCATTAAATCGATGCGAACGTTATCAAGGAAGCTTACTGCAATGAGACCAATAGATAACGAGCTGTGAGCGAGAATGCCGAGCAAAGTGTCTGTCGCCACAAGCTGCTGTTTCTGCATAGTAACCAAAATGATTGCAAGCCCAAGACAGCAAACGAGCAACGCAAGATAAAGGTTGATATCAAGCAAAAAGCCTAGCGCCAATCCCATCAGCGAGGCGTGTGCGAGGGTATCGCCAAAATAAGCCATTTTTCGCCAAACCACGAATGACCCAAGGGGACCTGCGATAACGGCAATACCAAGGCCTGCTAATATTGATGGAAGAAGAAATTCAATCATGATGGTGACCGTGTGAATGATTTGAACAGCAAGTTGCATCTCCTTTCACAGGTTGGCCTGCTAAGTCGTGATGATGCTGATGTTTGTGATGGTAAAAAGCTAAGGCTTCGCGATTGCGCGTACCAAATAAAGCGATATAGCTTGGGTGTTGAGTAATCGTTGCAGGTGAACCGAAACAGCAAACATGGTGATGAAGACAGATAACATCATCCGTTTTTGCCATCACCAGATGCAAATCGTGAGAGACCATGAAGACACCACAGCCGAAACGATGTCGTATGGCATCGATAAGATCATACAGATCAATTTGCCCTTGCACGTCAACACCTTGGGCTGGTTCATCAAGAATTAGAATATCTGGGCGCTGTAGCAATGCACGGGCGATAAGAATCCGTTGCGTTTCACCACCGGACAGCTTATGCATATCATAATCAAGAAGATGCTCGGCCCCGACTAGTCTGAGTGCGTCTAGCAACTCTTGTTGACTAAAACGTCCGGCCAAACTTAAAAATCGTTTAACGGGGAGTGGTAACGCGTCATTAAGTTTTAACTTTTGAGGAACATAACCAATTTTAAGGTTTTTTACGCGCGTCATCGTTCCGCTATGGACGGGCTGTAGCCCGAGCAATACTTTAACGAGCGTCGACTTGCCCGCACCATTAGGACCTATCAGTGTGGTAATCTTCCCTTTTTCTAGGTTGATACTGACATTGTCCAAAACACGGCGGTTGTTGAATTCGACACAAATGCCTTGCAGCTGAATTAAGTTGGACATGAATGGAACTTATTTGCAATTCGGAAGTGTTATAATGTAACATTTCGTTCCCTTTAACGCTATATACCGAATGGAAAAACCATCATGTTGCGTCAGATTATGCTCCTTCTTTGCTTAATAACATTATCGCCTTTGGCGTGGTCTACGGTCATTTTGACCAGCATCAAGCCGATTCAGATGATTACATATGAATTGACTCTCGATGTGAATGAACCAGAAGTACTACTGGGGGCAAATACCTCACCGCATGACTATGCGTTGCGCCCTTCTGATGTTAAAAAAGTCAGAGCGGCGGATTTAGTGATTTGGTATGGAAAAGACCTTGAGCCATTCTTAAGTAAGACATTAGCGAGTCACCACAACGTTTTGACCATCAGCCAAATTGATGGCCTGACACTGAGAGAGCTCAGTGGCGAACAACACGATCATGATGGGCATCACCATGGTATGTATGACCCACATTTTTGGCTTGGAACAGATCAAGCCAAGCAAGTGGCAGCGGCGATTACCGCAAGTTTAGTGAAAAGTGATAGCGCTAATGCCGAGCAGTATAAAGTAAACTTAGTCCGCTTTTTGGCTCAATTAGACTCGACTCATCAAGCAATCATGCAGAAGATGAGCAAAATTAGTGATAAAGGATATTATGTTTTTCATGATGCATATGGTTATTTTGAACAGCAATATCATTTGAATAACCTCGGCCATTTTACCGTTAGTCCTGACAGAAAGCCGGGTGCTAAAACCCTAATCACCATTAAAAATTCAATCATTAATAATGAAGCGAAATGCGTGTTTTCAGAACCTCAGTTTACCCCGGCGGTGATTGATACTGTGACTCGTGGCACTAAGGTTAAAACGGGAGTACTTGATCCATTAGGCGCAGATATCAAAGTGAAAAGTGGCAGCTATTTTGAGCTGTTAAATCAGCTGAGCAACAATTTTTACACTTGTTTGTCTCAATAGATGTACGCTGTATTGTATGTTGTACGATCTGCACTGAAATCTAGGATAAAGATTCACAGATTGTCGCTTTCTTAGCTTCAAAAAGCCTTATCTTTGGTTAGAATGTTTTGATAATTATCGCCACGAAAAAACAGTTTGCAATTTGGCGTGATATTGATTGAGGCCCTGTCTGTTGAAAGGAAAGAACGACTATTTTAAACCTTTGCTCTGGATCTTGGGTTTTCTGACGCTTTTATTAGCGCAGGGGACACAAGCTCTAGACAAAGCACCTTCTATCTTCTATCCATTGCCAGCTCAGGCTCAAGGGAAAATTTTTGCCGCACAAAATTTGTTTTTAGGTGAAGAAGGGGGAATTTGGATACACGATGTGCATGGCAAAGTGGTTTTCTTTGATGGACAAAACATCCTTCCCCGGCGTGGCTCAGTGCTTTCACAAGAGAGCGAAAATATTACCTATCTTAATAACGCTTTTTGGACGTTCATTGATAATGAACTTTATCGAACTTATCCCGCACAAGATCGCGAATTAGTATTTAGCTTAACGCCTGGAATCATCATAAAAAAAATAGGTTCGTCAGGTAATTTCATCTGGTTAGCCGATGAGACGCACTTTTATACATACCATGCGCAAACCCACAAGTTAGTTACTTATTCTTTTAAAGAAATGTATCAATTAAATCAAGCAAGTCGATTAATCGTTAATGATGCGAAGTTTGTGCTTTCTAAATGGGTATTAGCCACTAATGCTGGAGTCTATCTATCAGATGGAGAGAGTTTTTCTCACGTGCTCAGCTCTGGTAAAAACTTCATTGAGAAACTCTATTTTTCCGAGAAACGTAGAGAGCTTGTGATTGGAATGCTCAATGGTGGGCTGATTATTGATGTCGAGGACCCAAAGCGCCAGCAAAAGTTGGTTGGAGATTCCCATGTATTATCTGTTGCTGAGACAGATCAAGAGTATTGGATTGGTACTGAAGACGGATTATTTGTTCATTCATTTTTGACAGGTAAAACCGTCAAGTTAGAAAGTAATGACCAAGACAATAATGGGTTACCAGGCAATAAAATTTATTCATTGGTCAATGACTTACAAGGTGGAATTTGGATCGCAACGGATAAAGGCATTCGTTACTTTTCTCTGTTTGGACAAAAATTTAAGCGCCATTCCATTGCACCGCTCAACAATAATTCCATAACAAAAATTGTGACAAGGTCAGATAATAAAGGGTATTTGTTTTTAACTCGACAAGGGTTATACCAAGTCGATGCTGAAGATTGGCAAGAGCCTAAACTTATTTTCCCAGGAGAAGTGCATGATTTCGCTCAAATAGATGATCACTCTTTATGGATAGCTACACATACAGGCATCGTTATTTATCACTTGCAGACAAAAAAGATGATAGAAACGAGCGTTTTACCTCTGAAGCTGCGTTCGAATGATACTAAACATCTTGAATTTGATCATGAAGGACTGTTGTGGGGAGCAACAGGTAACCATTTGTGGTCATATCAGTTGGCCGATAACTCGCTAACCGATTTCGGTTCTGAATGGTTTGTTGATGCATTTTTACCTGCAAAAATAATAAAACTTAAGTCAACTCGGCGAGGGGTATTTATCGGCACTGACCATGGTGTTTATCTTTTTGACAAAGGCAAAATTGTTTTTCTCCGAGCGACTAGTCATTATGGACAAAGCATTGATATATTTGAGAGTAGCAAGGGCGATGTTTGGTTTGCTAGTGCTTATGGCGTCTTTGTTTTGGCACATGATCGTAGTGATATTCGATCTATTGATATGGTTGAAGAGAATATTAGCCCCAAATGTTTAACTGAAACGGGCAACGGTATTTGGCTGACTTCCTCACAAGGAATCTCGCTCTATAATCCTATGGGTGAGATGGTAAAGCATTTTGGTGATCCACACGGATTGATGAATAATGAATTTAAAAGTGGAGTTTGCGAATCAAGTATTATCAATAACCAACAGCAGTTGCTGCTAGGTTCCCGTTTTGGCTTAGTGACAGCATGGTCCTCTGAACTCACGGTTGCTACCCCTCCTAATACCAATATTATCTTTAGCCAAGTGAATGTCGATCACATTCCTGTCATGTTCGGTCGTGGTCGTTTTCAGACACTAGAATTGGAATATGGAAGTTCGATAAGCTTTTTATTTGGTGCATTGCCAGAATCGAGAGCCTTATCATTGGAGTATCGTATTGCAGGGGATAAGGAGTGGCAGAGATTAGAAAGCGCTCAGTTGACACTTGATCACCTGTTACCTGGACACTATCGTTTGCTGGTGAGAAATTACAGTCCAAATCCGCAAAACAGTATGATAAACAGTCTATCATTTATTGTGGATAACCCGTGGTATTGGTCTTCATGGGCTATTGTTCTTTACCTTTGCCTTTCTATAGGCCTTATTGCTTTTGCTTCATGGTGGCGTTCTCGTTGGGTTACCAAAGTAAACCGAAAGTTAAAAGCTCAGGTGGCCTTGAAAACGGATCAACTACGGCATCAAAGCAAAATTGTTTTGACTAATAACCAGCAGTTGCGCAAGCAATTACAAATTCGCCATATCGTTGTTGAACAGATGTTAGATTCTATTACTCCTACATTAAATCAGCTGATTTATCGCTCCCAACTCCATCAACTCGCGCGACTTGAGTCTTTAGCTTTAAAAGTAAAACGTGAACTGGCGTTACTTCGTAACGTAAGAAATGATAAAACAGCGACTCAGTTGCTCTACGACCTATCGATAATCTTGAACTCTTGTGTGGACGGATGGCGTGAAGAGTTCGCGAAAGCGAATATTTCGTTGGCGGTGAACAATGAGCTTAAACAAGCTTATATTGAATCTGCCCATTTTAACCTAGACATCATTTTCAATACGCTACTGTCTGATGCGGTAAAACGTCTTTACAGAAATCAAGAGCTACAAATTCATTGTTATGAAAGGGAGAAAAGACTGTTTATTGTGATGATTGACTGTGGCGATCAGGTGCAATCTATCAATAGTGATAAGCGTATCTCTGGTTTTGAACTAGAGGAAATGCAACTGTTAGTACAGCGCAGTGGTGGGGAAATACATATTTTTTCATCGCCAGAACGAAATTTAGTTGAGCTTTCTTGGCCATCAGTTGAGCTTGTGAGTGATGCACCTGAAATGATCGTCGTAGAGGAGCATTCAGAGGACAAGTTTATTGATGTAACGGAAAAAGAGTGGCTTAAAAAAGTCGAAAAATTGGCACACAATCACTATTCAGATCCTGAATTTAGTACCTCTAGTGCGGCCAAATCACTCTTCGTATCGGAGCGTAGTTTGCAGCGTCGTTTTAAAGCGATCACCAATAAAACATTCAAAGAGTATCTAAATGAGATCCGCTTAGAGAAAGCGTGCCAATATTTGCTCGCAGGAGGAAAAGTCGCCCAAGTCGCTTTTGATTGTGGGTTTAATGATCCGTCTTATTTCAGCCAAAGATTTAAACATCACTTCGGTTTATCGCCAACCCAATTTGTTGATGATAACGAGTAATACCGCCCCTGATAATAGTGATAACTTTCCTACTTGAAGACTTGAAGACTTGAAGACTTGAAGACTTGAAGACTTGAAGTTGCAGCGATGTTCGCGACATTCAGTCACCCTAATCACAAAGCTTATTCAGGTGTGTGGAGATGAACTCACTTTCCGCCGACCTGCAATCAAGCTGTATCTCCCTTCTTGATTAGATTGGCTGCTGTGTTAGCTACGCATATTTGTCTATGCTTGCGTAGATACACTCATTAATACTCAAAGTCGTAATATCAATTTATTTTGGGAATAGCACTTACTCAATAAACAGGCTGGGTCGGTGATTGTGTTGCGGTAAAGATGAGATGAGTAGAAAAAAAAGATCGTGGTATAGCCGGGGGGACTATACCACGGGTGTCAATGACACCTTCGCTTGCTGCCGGAGTGATACGAGTAACACCCGTACCACCTCTGGAATTTGTATCTAAGGAGTAATTCCTTTCGATGGATTTACTATATGGCAAAGGACTTATTTCATTTATAAAATTAACGACAACCTAGTATAAGAAAAACGACAAAATACATAATTAACATTAACTGATTGATTTTAATGGTTTATTTTGGCTTTTCCTGTTTTTGTTTATTTTTTTATGTTGAGCTCATTTGTGCCTGATAATTTTTTAACGTTTTTAACGTCAGTTTATTTACCGAAAACAACGTGATGGATTTATGCAATCTTTGATTTCACGCAATAAAATAGAGGGTTAGCGCGTGTATCATTCGCCTGTTAATAAAAATATTTCTCATTACCACTACCATTGAGAGCAAGATAGATGAAATTATCTCAATTAAATGAAGGGGATAGTGCGAGCATTGTCGCGTTCAATCAACTTCCAAATGACATTCGTAAAAAATTGATGGTGATGGGCTTGCTGCCTCTAACTACTGTTACGTTAATCAGAAGAGCTCCTATGGGAGATCCACTTCAACTTGAAGTGAGAGGCGTCTCTTTAGCGGTACGTGAAAATATAGCCGCTTGTATTGAAGTGGAGAGAGCGTAGTGCGATATCAAATTCTAACCGTTGGTAACCCTAATAGTGGCAAAACAACGTTATTTAATGGGCTGACTGGTTCTAAGCAACAAGTCGGTAACTGGGCTGGTGTTACAGTTGAGAAAAAAACGGGTCGCTACACTCATTCTGGAGATGAATTCATACTAACGGATTTGCCGGGCATCTACGCACTTGACAGCGGGAATGACAGTAACAGCATTGACGAATCCATTGCCTCTAGAGCGGTTCTTACACATCCTGCTGATTTAATCATTAACGTTGTGGACGTGACGTGTTTGGAGCGCAGTCTCTATATGACGCTTCAATTGAGAGAGCTCGGGCGTCCAATGATTGTGGTTTTGAATAAAATGGACGCTTTAAAAAGAGAGCGTCAAAGCCTAGACATTCAACAACTTGAGAAAGTTCTAGGTTGCCCCGTTTTTATGCTTTCGGCTACCAGTAAAGAGCAGGTGAGTCGATTCAAAGAAAAGCTGCATAAAGTACTGCTGCAAGGCGTAGCTCTTAAAGAACTGCTATTGGATTACGGTAGTGCATTTGAACAATCGATCGGAAAATTAGCCACTATTTTTCAACATAAGCAAGTGGCACCTCGCGCATTGGCTATTCGTGCTTTAGAAAATGATCTTTTGGTGATTAATGGATTACCAGAAGTGCAGCGTGAGCTTATCCAGAAAGAGCAATTGCAAAGTGGTTTGGATATTGATCTGCATGTCGCTGATACCAAATACACATTTTTGCATGAACAGTGCCAGCAGATCCGCAAAACAGAAGGGAAACTAAGCCACAGTTTTACACAAAAAGCGGATAAGCTGATTTTAAATAAATGGGTGGGTGTACCGTTTTTCTTTGTGGTTATGTACTTAATGTTTATGTTCTCGATCAATATTGGGAGCGCTTTCATTGATTTCTTCGACATTGGCGTCGGGGCGTTATTGGTTGATGGTGGGCACCACTTACTGGATGATCATTTGCCTATTTGGCTAGTGACATTATTAGCCGATGGCCTTGGCGGAGGTATTCAAACCGTCGCCACATTTATCCCAGTTATCGCTTGTTTGTACTTATTTTTAGCTGTACTCGAAAGTTCAGGCTATATGTCTCGCGCGGCTTTTGTTTTAGATAAAGTGATGCAGAAGATAGGCCTACCGGGTAAAGCGTTTGTTCCGCTTGTTTTAGGATTTGGTTGTAACGTTCCCGCGATTATGGCGACCCGAACTCTAGATCAAGAACGTGAACGTAAATTAGCGGCATCGATGGCACCCTTTATGTCATGTGGTGCACGTTTGCCAGTGTATGCGCTATTTGCTGCGGCGTTTTTCCCTGAAAGCGGTCAAAATGTAGTTTTTGCTCTTTATTTATTGGGCATTTTAGCCGCAGTGTTCACTGGTTTGGTTTTGAAGCATACGCTCTATCCGGGTTCAAGTGACAGCCTAGTGATGGAGATGCCAGATTACGAGATCCCAACGGTACAAAACGTCATGATCAAAACATGGCAGAAATTAAAACGTTTTGTTCTCGGTGCAGGGAAAACGATTGTCATCGTCGTTATGATCTTAAGCTTCCTCAATTCAGTTGGTACTGATGGTAGCTTTGGTAATGAAGATAGTGACAACTCCGTGTTATCAAAAGTGGCTCAAGTGGTTACTCCGGTATTTGCTCCTATTGGTATCAATCAAGATAACTGGCCAGCGACAGTGGGTATCATCACGGGTATTTTTGCAAAAGAAGCGGTAGTCGGAACATTAAACAATTTATATACCTCTGCTGAAGGTGATGAAAGTGAATATGACCTAATGGCGAGCCTACAAGAAGCGGTTATGTCTATTCCAGAAAACCTAACGGGATTAAGCTTCTCTGATCCGCTCGGTATCGAAGTCGGAGACTTGACAGACAGTAGCGCAGTGGCTGAAGAGCAAGCCGTAGATGCCTCAATCTTTGGTAATTTGAAACAGCACTTTGTCACTGGTCATGCCGCATTTGCCTACCTTCTCTTCATTTTGCTTTACACGCCTTGCGTTGCAGCCATGGGGGCTTATGTTCGTGAGTTTGGGGCAAATTACGCTCGTTTTATCGCAGTATGGACGATGGGGCTTGCGTATGGTGGCGCCGCGCTTTATTACCAAGCGACAAGGATCACCGAAACCCCTGTCGAAAGTTTAACGTGGATTATTGCCATTGTTATGGCGAGTTTGTTGACCTTTAAAATGCTTAAGCGAAAAGGACTCCAGCAGAAAACGGTGCTTGAGGTACAAGTGGCATGATATTAAATGAGTTAAAGCGCTACATTGAAGATAATGGGATCGTTAGCCGCTCGGCGATTGCGAAAAAGTTTTCGCTCAGTGAGGACGGCGTTGACGCTATGTTAGCCGTGTGGATACGAAAAGGTGTGTTGTCGCGCACTATCGATACCAACAAGGCTAACCGCGTAACAAGAGTGCGTTATGGGCTTAACCGAAATAACGGGCTGTCTTTGACTGTCGTACTTTAGTCATAATTGATGCTAGGCATTCTGTCTGATAAACGAAAGCCGCTGATGTCAGCGGCTTTCAAACTTTTACCTAATATATGGTGTGAGAGACGACGTTTATCCTTTTCTAAAAATAGAACTCAGTGATAGAACATTTTGGATTCTGGTTAAGATCGCTTGCTGTTCTTGTTCGGCTCTCACTATCCCTTGAGTATTGCCCCAGATAGGCCCAGGCCATGCTATGTCATTTTTAAATCGAGCAACATGGTGAATATGGAGCTGAGGAACCATGTTACCCAGCGCACCTAAATTGAGTTTATCTGGACAAAACGTGGCTTCAAGAGCTTGGCTAACGGCTTGAGATTCGCATAAAAATTGTTGCTGTTCCTGCATTGGTAGATGATGCAGCTCTTTCAAATTGGCACGTTTAGGCACCAGAATAATCCAAGGTACGGCATTATCTTTATGGAGTAAGGCTAAGCAAAGAGGAAATTCACCAATGACGGAAGTGTCTTTGGCCAGTTGCGGGTGGAGTTCAAAATTCATGTCAATCTCACTTGCACGGATGTTATCACCGATAAAAGAAAAGGCTGACCATGGTCAACCCTTTCATTCACTCATAGCTGTCGTTACATACGTTCTAATGTATTAATACCGAGTAGCGACAAACCTTGCTTGATGGTTTTTGCTGTCAACGCAGCCAGTTTTAGGCGGCTTTGTTTCACACTTTCATCTTCAGCGACTAAGATTGGGCATGCTTCATAGAAGCTAGAGAATTGGCCAGCTAATTCAAATAGGTAGCTACACATAATGTGAGGTTGGCCTTCGCGGGCAACAGCTTGTACCGCTTCTTCAAACTGCAGAAGTTTCGCAATCAAAGCTTTTTCTTTCTCTTGTGTGACTTTAATTTCACCTGTCAGGTTATCCATCGATACGCCTGCTTTAGCAAAAATTGACGCAACACGTGTGTAGGCATACTGCATGTAAGGTGCAGTGTTACCTTCAAATGCCAACATGTTGTCCCAGTCAAACACGTAATCGGTAGTACGGTGCTTAGAAAGATCAGCGTATTTCACTGCGGCCATCGCGACAGTATTGGCAATGTTGGCTTTTTCTGCGGCGTCTAAATCAGGGTTTTTGGACTCAATTAATTTAGCGGCACGCTCTTGAGCTTCATCGAGAAGATCGGCCAGACGAACAGTACCGCCAGCACGAGTTTTGAAGGGGCGGCCATCTTTGCCTAGCATCATACCAAAGGCGTGGTGCTCAAGAGTCACTTCGTCAGGTACATAGCCCGCTTTGCGGACAATCGTCCATGCTTGCATTAGGTGCTGATGTTGACGCGAGTCGATAAAGTACAGCACACGGTCCGCACCCAAGGTTTCATAACGGTATTTTGCACACGCGATATCGGTTGTGGTGTATAAGAAGCCGCCATCACGTTTTTGGATGATAACGCCCATCGGCTCGCCATCTTTATTTTTGTATTCTTCAAGAAAAACGACTTGTGCGCCATCATCTTCTTGCGCCAAACCTTTTTCTTTTAAATCGGCTACGATGCCGGGCAACATGTCGTTGTACATGCTTTCGCCCATCACATCATCGCGCGTGAGCGAAACATTCAAACGATCATAGTTACGCTGGTTTTGGATCATGGTGATGTCCACCAATTTTTTCCACATTTGAGCGCAGAATTCGTCACCGCTTTGTAGTTTGACCACATAATTTCGTGCTTTAGCGGCAAACACTTCATCTTCGTCGTAGAGTTTTTTTGACTCACGATAGAAAGCTTCAAGATCGGAAAGTTCCATTGAAACTTCGTTACCAGATTCTTGCTGCACACGTTCAAGGTTGGCTATCAACATACCAAATTGCGTGCCCCAGTCACCGATGTGGTTGGCGCGGATCACTTTATGGCCTAAAAATTCCAAGGTACGCACAACAGCGTCACCAATAATGGTTGAGCGTAAGTGACCTACATGCATCTCTTTGGCAACGTTAGGCGCTGAGTAGTCTGCGACGATCGTCTTCTGCGCTTCTTTTGTTACGCCAAGGTGCTCATCTGCTAGGGCGATATCAGCTTGTTTAGCAAGAAACGCTTCACTGAGGAAAATGTTGATAAAACCTGGGCCTGCAATTTCCGTTTTGCTCGCAATGCCATCGAGGTCCAGAACATCCAATACTTTTTGAGCAAATTCTCGCGGGTTGGTACCCAGTTGCTTAGCTACGCCCATAATGCCATTGGCTTGATAGTCACCAAATTGCGCTTTGGCCGATTGGCGAACAGCAGCAGGACTGCCAGCTGGTGCGCCTGCGGCTTCAAGAGCCTGAGATACTTTGTCATTAATCAGTGCTTGGATATTCACACGCGTTTCCTTTAATTCTTGGAATTGCAAAGGTATGCATTTTATTCACCATTTAGTGCCAATACATATCTTAATTTTGTTCATCATTTGGCGCACATAATACCAATTTTATTGAGGCGCTTATAGGGACTAAATTAGGAAATTTTCTACTTTTCGAAGAGTTGTTGGTACTATTAGACGATAATCATCATTTTGGACCATTTAAATGCTTGAACCATTAAAGAATGCAGCGCTTCATCCTGAACAGCTTAAGCAGAATTTAGATAAATTTATGCATAAAATTCAAGAATTAACCAAAATTTTGCATATTGATTTATCCACAAATCAAGCTGACCACATTGCACTGCGCATTAATGATCGTAAATTAGCGTCATTAGCACATGCGGCATGGCTGGAGGAAGGACGAGAAATATCGAGTGCTCAGATAAATGGCCGTCCTATCATTGTGATTGAATTTGCGGTACCGCTATCGGCTAATGGTTGGTCAATAGAATGTTTGGAATTGCCTTACCCTGCCGAGGGGAAAATTTACCCAGAGCAGAGCTGGGAGCATGTGGAATTTGTGGTGCCATCTGAGGCACAAACCGCGCAAGCCTATTTGCAGGATATACTGTCGGTTTACCCACGATTAAAAGAATGCTGGACAACATTAGACACTCAAGGTGTTCAAGTTAAATTGTCCAGTCCAAAAGGGGAAGGAGAGCGATTACATAACCCGACGGTTGCATTTAAGTGGCAAGGCGTGTGTATTAAACTGCATCCCCACTCTTTAAAAGAGATCGTAAAATCAGAGCAAAGATAAATTGCTCTGATGGCGATGAAGTACTGTTACCCTAAGTTATAGCTTTTAGGCCGAAGCTGGAACGCTTCAATTGAGCCAATTTCTTGCCCTAAACTGAGTTTCTGAACCGTTTGATGTGCGTTTCCTTGGCTGTGCATGATCAGTCGATTGGCGGTCCTTGGTTTTAGCTCATTGACCACAAAGCGAATCATATCACTGCGGCTGAGTGATTTCAGTTCACTCAAAACCTGCTCTCTTTGATCAAAGCCCGCATCTTTATTGCCGATAGCAACCCAAAGTCTTTGCGCACGGCTGCGAAGGGTGGGGTCGGGGGTTGAAATTTGATTCCATAAACCACGTTTACTGCTGTGCCACTGGTATTCGTTGAGCTCCAGCAGCACCATGTAAAAAGCATTTAAAAATTCATCTACAGCGCTAATCAGCTCATAAGGCGCAGCATTCGGTGACTGGACGTAGAGTACGATGCCTGGGTGACGGTTTAATGGCATGTTGCCCGTTCCGACCATATAACCAAGTTGCTGCTTAGTACGAATTTCATGAAAAAATGTAGCGGACATCAAGTGATTAGCTAATGAATATAAGGCGATGCTGCGCGGTGCGGCATCATTGCACTGATAATAGACCACCACAGCAGAATCTTCTTGATCGCAGTGAACCTCTTTTTGAAAAGTCCCACTCTCTCCGAGCATGACGAGTGGTCTTAATGATTCCTCGTACTGTTGATCTTTGACTCGTAATGCATTTTTAAGCGTATCTGCCATCGCTTGTGCATCACTTCTTAACCAGTCGCCATAGACAAACATCTCAACATGAAGTTGCGCTAATATTTGTTCTACGAAATCACTGAGCTCATCGACTTCTATCTGTTTTAAGGCACCAAGTAGCGTTTCATAAGGAGGGTTGTTGGGTTGTAAAATACCCGTCATTGCATTGAAAAGCTGCGAAATTGGACGATCTTTAGTGGTGTTTTGCCAGTTACGAAGCAGTTGTTGCTTGATGGTGTTAAAGCGTTTTAGGCTAAAATCACGTTTAGCAAAGCGTGCGAGAATCATCTCCATTAACTGTGGTTGTTTTTCGCTAAAACCAGAAAGCATCAGGGTGACGCCGCCTTGATGAGCGTACATGTTGTAACTCATCCCAGCAATTTCTGCTTGATAAGTTTCCGTGGCCAGCGAGTCTAAAAACATTTCCACACAGAGACGTGTTTTAACAATATTTCGAGCAGTGGCTACCGAGATGGGGCTATCAATCGCGATGTAAATTACCCCTTTAGGCACTCTAAATTCATGGTCTTGTAGATGCCATAAACGAAAGCCTGGTAACTCTTCAATGATTTCCGGGTGTAAAGACGTTGAAGGCTCTAACGGTTTTGGGTCTAAGTCGTAACAGATAAAAGGATTGAGTGGCGGTAAGTTTGTTTCAATGTCGCAAGGGGTTGCGAATGCTGCAAGTTGTGACGCCGATAATGGAGTAATTGAATAAGGTGTAAAATACCATTTCGCTTTCTTATCGTAATACCCATCTTTAGCAATTAACGTGGCGCGTAGATTTTCAGGAGTTAAATAATGAAGTGCTTGCTTAAGTAGCGATTCGTTGTAGCCCGCCATCATGTAATCGCCATAGATGGTGTCTTGCGGCTGATAGTGCTGCATATTAACCACTAAATGGCTGACCATGTCTAATGGCCTTGTCGTTTCTTGAAAGCGAAAAGCCGATTCAAGCACCGCTCTTTTCTCAAGGTAACGCCATTCGTTTAGCCCCTGATCTGCGATTAATTTAATCTGAGTAAAGAGTGACTGGATGATGTTATCGACCTGTTTTACGCCTTCATGTGTCAGGCTAAAACTTATCGAAAACTCACGATAATTGCTGCCACTCGCGCCGCCTCCAGCCGATAAGGACGTGATCCAACCTTTCTCTTTTAATGCCAGCATTAAACTGCCTTCACCTTCGTAACCGATGAGATGGGCGAAATAAGAGAGAGGTTTGACATGATAAAAGTCATCCGTGCTTGGGGCAGGGAAGCTTAAAATCAGTTTGCGGATCTCTTTTCGTGGCTCGATTTGAATCAAGACGCCTCGGTGCGCGTCTAAAACAAAAGGCACCTCTATTTTTTTCGGGCCGAGCTGTTTATTTGGGATGGAGGAAAATTCATCTCTTGCCCACTGCTCTAACTCATCAAGTGTCTGTGGGCCTGCTAGCGAGAGCGTCATCAAATCAGCCGAGTAATTTTCATGGTGAAAACGGACAATTTCTTCACGGATAGAGACACCATTTCTATCACACAGCGTTTCTAAATTACCCACTGAAAATTTAGCAAACGGGTGTTGCGGATTAATGGTTTCTTTTTGAACCTGATAGAGCCTTCTCGAATCATCATTCTGTTTGAGTTTAAATTCAGAATCCACCGCTTGACGTTCTTTATCCAGAGCTTCTTCATTAAACAAGGGGGCACAAAAGAATTGGCTGAATCGGTCCAAGGCTTTTTCAAAATGATTTGGGCTTACATCAAAGAAAAAACAGGTGTGCTCTGTACCAGTCCATGCGTTATTGCTGCCACCATGTTGATTAATAAAACTTTGAAACTCACCAATTTTCGGGTACTTTTCTGTGCCTAAAAACAGCATGTGTTCCAGATAGTGGGCAAGACCTTCTCTGTCTTCAGGGTCATCAAAATGCCCCACATTAATCGCTAAAGCAGCGGCTGACTTTTGTGCATCATCCGCTTGAATAAGTAATGTTCTCAGACCATTAGTTAACGTAATGTAGCGGTATTGGTTGGTGTCGTTAGGGCTTAAATGCACAGTGACTCTCCACAGAAAAGGCTTTTTTAATTATGGCGTTGAAACGGTTAGGTGCAAATTTCAAGCAATGATTTTATGAGCGAAGTGCCATTTTAGTCCTTCAGGAGACTTTTTAATAGACTGTTAACAGTGTCGAAGTCTTTGCTTGGTTGCCTGATATAATCGAGAATAAAGCCGCCTAGACGGCATAGATAATAACCACTAGGAATGAGTAATGAAGATTTTTATTATGCGTCACGGAGAAGCTGAACATTATGCAGCGAGTGATGCACAAAGGGCCTTAACCGAAAGAGGTCTTCGTGAGTCTGTTGCTGTGGCTCGCGCTTGTGAAAAGCAAGATCTTCGCCATGTAGATAAAGTATTGGTAAGCCCTTACTTACGGGCGCAGCAAACTTGGGCTGCGATAGCCTCTTATTTTAATGCCGATGATGTTGTGACCTGTGATGACATCACACCTTATGGGAAAGCGGAAGTGGTATTTGAGTATGTCTCTGCCTTGGCCGATGTAGAACAAATCGAATCAGTGCTGCTGGTGTCTCATTTACCGTTAGTTGGCTATCTCGCGGCTGAATTTGTTACCGATTTAGTCCCTCCAATGTTCCCCACATCCGGCCTGATTGGTATCGAATATGATAGAGAGTTGTGTAAAGGACAGCAGATCTGGAGTATTAATCCTTAAACCACCATTCAAAGTAAAAGAAGTTCACGTAATTTGAATAACTAGGCTACGTTAAGTGAAGGGTTATTGCCTTTACTAATGTAGCCATTATTTTGACTGTTTTGCTGGACTAAAAATTGCATCGCCGAGTTAACGCATTGTCGCATTTATAGATATTTATCAACAGATTGCTTGCTAACCTATGAAATTTACTCTCCCATTTGCAGATAAATTGCCATCAATACCGCAGCGAAGTATGCCAGCAATCGGTGCGCCGGTTATGGTATTGGCCACGTTGGCTATGGTCGTTTTACCGATCCCAGCCTTCCTATTGGATCTGTTTTTCACTTTTAACATTGCCTTATCGATGGTGGTGTTACTCGTCACTGTCTATACCCGTAGACCGCTTGATTTTGCTGCTTTTCCTACGGTTTTGCTTATTGCAACCTTACTTCGACTAGCCTTGAACGTTGCTTCAACCCGTGTGGTTTTATTGTATGGTCATGAAGGCCCTGGGGCGGCTGGTAACGTCATTGAAGCGTTTGGTAGTGTGGTGATCGGTGGTAACTACGCCGTTGGTTTAGTGGTGTTTTTGATCTTGATGATCATCAACTTCATGGTAGTAACCAAAGGTGCGGGACGTATTTCTGAGGTGAGTGCTCGCTTTACCCTAGATGCCTTGCCGGGTAAGCAAATGGCCATAGATGCGGACTTAAATGCGGGTTTAATCGATCAAGACCAAGCGCGGCTACGACGTTTCGAAGTAACCAAAGAAGCGGATTTCTACGGTTCAATGGACGGTGCGTCAAAATTTGTTAAAGGGGATGCGATTGCTGGGATCTTAATTTTGTTCATCAACATTATTGGCGGCTTATCGATTGGTATGGCGCAATATGGGTTGGGGTTTAAAGAAGCGATCCAAATCTACACACTGCTGACCATTGGTGACGGCTTAGTGGCTCAGATCCCCTCATTGCTGCTTTCGATTGGTGCTGCCATGATGGTTACCCGTCAAAATACCGATGAAGATATGGGAGAGCAAGTCGTCTTCCAACTGTTTGACAACCCTAAAGCATTGATGATTACCGCTTGTATTCTCGGCATCATGGGCATTGTGCCGGGTATGCCTCACTTTGCTTTCTTACTGCTAGCCGCATTAGCGGGTGGTTGCGCGTATTGGATGATACGCAAACAGAAAAAAACCGCCGATGAAAAGAAACTGCCTGCAAAAGTGGACAACGAAGCACCCACTCAAAAAGAGCTCTCTTGGGATGATGTTCAACCCGTTGATGTGATTGGCTTAGAAGTGGGCTATCGATTGATACCGCTGGTGGACCGAGATCAAGGTGGAGAGCTGCTCGAACGCGTAAAAGGTGTTCGGAAAAAACTGTCGCAAGACTTTGGCTTTCTCATCCCCGCAGTGCATATTCGTGACAATTTAGAATTAACACCCAATAGTTATCGCATTACCTTAATGGGGGTTGCTGTTGGTGAAGCGGAGATCCGCCCAGATCAAGAACTGGCGATTAACCCTGGTCAAGTCTATGGTGTTATTGACGGTGAACGCACACTCGACCCTGCATTCGGCCTTGAAGCGGTTTGGATCCGTGAAGAACAACGTGAACACGCACAAGCTCTCGGTTACACAGTTGTGGACTCATCGACCGTACTCGCCACTCATTTGAGTCAGCTTCTCACTAATAACGCCTCGCAACTGATTGGTCATGAAGAGGTTCAAAACTTAATTGAAATGCTGGGTCGCTCAGCGCCAAGGCTAGTTGAAAATTTCGTTCCAGATCAACTGCCGTTGGGTACAGTCGTTAAGGTACTGCAAAACCTACTCAATGAAGCGATTCCAATCCGAGATATTCGAACCATAATACAAACTTTGGCGGAGTATTCTGGGCGGAGTCAAGAACCTGACATCCTAACGGCTGCCGTTCGAATCTCATTGAAGCGTTTAATCGTCCAAGAAATCAATGGTATAGAACCTGAACTACCAGTGATAACACTGATTCCTGAGCTGGAACAAATATTGCATCAAACCATGCAGGCGTCAGGAGGAGAATCGGCAGGTATTGAGCCAGGCTTAGCAGAGCGTCTACAAGCTGCACTGAGCCATGCAACGCAAGAACAAGAATTGAAAGGTGAGCCCGCCGTGTTACTCACGTCTGGTGTGCTTCGTTCAACTTTGGCGAAGTTTGTGAAAAACACGATACCTAATTTGCGTGTGCTCTCTTATCAAGAAATACCTGACGAGAAACAAATTCGGATTGTTCAAGCCGTTGGTAACTAACGAAACTGTTGTTACCTAATCGGGCTTTAGCCATTTAACACGGATATCTGCTTTGAAAATAAAACGATTTTTTGCCAAAGATATGCGAACAGCGCTGCTGCAAGTGAAAGAAGAGCTTGGTGCGGAAGCGGTGATCATGTCGAATAAAAAAGTCGCGGGTGGTGTGGAAATCGTTGCCGCTGTGGATGGTGAACAGCCCACCCAGCAAAACAGTGCCAAGCGCTATAATTCGCAGCCTAGACAACAAGGTTACACCCAAGTCACCCCGTCTTTGAACAAATCCTCTCGTGAGTTGGATGATGATCGAGTCAGCCTGCAAAACAGCGCAGATTCTGGGCGTTCAATGACCAAACGTTTTGCAAATATGTTAAAGCAGTACAGCGCACCAAGTGGCTCAGATTCGGACTATCACGCCGAAAATGAAGATTCGCTCTCTGCATTATTGCAACGTCAATCGGGTTCATCTAACACCAACTCAGGACACGGTAGTGCAGAGTTACGAGCCGATTCGCCATTAGCGAAGTTAATTGCAGAGGATAGAAGAGCGTCCACCCGTCAAACGCCGAAGCTAGATCCGTCGCGTTATGATCGTTACCCAACGCAAGAGGCGAGTGTTTCGAACCCAGAGCTGGAAAACATGCGTGAAGAGATGACCTCAATACGCCGCTTGTTAGAACATCAAGTTTCAGGATTAATGTGGCAAGAAGTTGAGCGTCGAGAGCCTTTGCGTGCCATGCTCATTAAAAGACTTGAGCGTATGGGGGTTTCACAAGAACTGGCTGACCAGCTTGCGTGCTATATCCCAGAAGATACGGCTCCAACTAAAGCTTGGAAGGCGCTGCTTGGCTTAGTGGCTGATCAAATCCCTGTTTCCAAACAAGATATTCTGAAACGTGGTGGTGTGGTTGCGCTATTAGGCCCAACAGGGGTTGGTAAAACCACCACCATTGCTAAACTAGCCGCTCGCGCCGCTATGGAGTATGGCGCTGATAACGTTGCTCTAGTCACCACAGATACCTACCGTATCGGTGCTCATGAACAGCTCTCTATTTATGGCCGAATTATGGGTTGTCCAGTAAGAGTTGCTAAAGATTCAAGTGAGTTAGCCGATGTAATATATCAGCTAAGAAATCGGCGTTTAATTTTAGTTGATACCGCGGGGATGGGGCAGCGTGATGTTCGGTTATCAGAGCAGCTCGATACCCTGATGCAAGAGAGTGGCGAAATCATCCACAGTTACCTTGTTCTGCCTGCAACGGCACAAAGAAAAGTATTACAAGAAACAATCGAGCACTTTAGAAGGATCCCTCTTTCAGGGTGCATTATGACTAAGCTTGATGAGTCATTGAGCTTAGGGGAATTTGTGAGTGTCGTGGTTCAAAACGCACTGCCCGTTGCTTACATCGCGAATGGCCAGCGTGTACCAGAAGATATTGTGATTGCCCAGCCGAAGTACATGGTTGCAAAGGCAAACGAATTGCTAGAGAAGTCGACAGAGAATGAACCTCACTATTGGAGCAGCGACTCCGAGAGATTCTAGGCGGCGGACAAATATGGCGAATAATATGATATATGACCAAGCGAGCGGTTTACGCCGCTTAACTCAACCGTCACTGACCAAAGTCATATCTGTGACTGGTGGTAAAGGTGGTGTGGGTAAATCTCACGTGACACTCGGCATGGCGATCTGCATGGCTCGTCAAGGCAAAAAAGTCATGGTGTTGGATGCAGACTTAGGTTTAGCTAACGTGGATGTTATGCTTGGCATACGCCCGAAGCGAAACTTAGGGCATGTACTGGCTGGCGAGTGTGAACTCAAAGATGCCATCGTCGAGGGGCCTTTTGGGATACGAATAATTCCAGCGACCTCGGGCACACAGTCGATGACAGAGTTGTCACACGCCCAACATGTTGGTTTAATACGCGCCTTTGGCAGTTTAGAAGATGAGATGGATATTCTGCTCATCGATACAGCCGCAGGTATTTCTGATATGGTCGTGAGCTTCTGTCGCGCCGCACAAGATGTAGTGATCGTGGTATGTGACGAACCGACATCCATCACCGACGCTTACGCGCTGATCAAGCTCTTAAGTCGTGAACACCAAGTGCAACGTTTTAAAATTGTGGCCAATATGGTGAGAAGTTATCGTGAAGGACGGGAATTATTTGCTAAATTAACTTTAGTGACAGAAAGATTCCTAAATGTGAGCCTTGAACTTGTTGCTTGCATACCTTTGGATGATAAAGTGCGACAAGCAGTAAAAAAACAAAAAATAGTGGTCGATGCGTTTCCACGGTCACCTGCGGCACTGGCAATCAGCTCGTTGGCAAGTAAAGCGTTAACGTGGCCAATTCCAAGAACGCCGACAGGCCATCTGGAATTTTTTGTCGAGCGTTTGCTAAATAGAACAGAAAGTGTAGGGGAACCATTCGGTGAATAAAGCGCTTACTTATGACCAACACGGAAACCTAAAGAGCCAACAAGCATTTTTAGAAAAATACTCTGTATTGGTTAAGCGTATTGCACACCATTTAGCAGGTCGCCTGCCACCAAACGTATTAGTCGAAGATCTAATACAAGCCGGTATGATAGGCCTACTTGAAGCACAAAAAAATTATGATGGGAGTAAAGGTGCAAGCTTTGAAACCTACGCAGGAATTCGAATTCGTGGAGCTATGCTCGACGATATTCGGCGTGGTGATTGGGTTCCACGCTCGGTTCATAAACACAACCGAGAGATAACCCATGCAATTTCAGTTCTAGAAGGTGAGCTAAACCGAAACCCAACTGATACAGAAGTTGCGAAGTATTTAGGCATGTCGCTGGATCAGTACCATACTGTATTAACTGACATTAATTGCTCACGGATTGTCGGAATCGAAGATTTAGGTATTTCTGATGATGCAATTTCTCCTCTGGATGACGATGAAGACAACTCGCCATTTAAGGGAGTCGCCGATGAATCGTTTCGTAAAGCATTGGTTGAATCAATAAAATCACTTCCAGAACGTGAAGCTTTGGTACTTTCGCTCTATTATGATGAAGAGCTAAACTTAAAAGAAATTGGTGAAGTTCTAGGTGTTAGCGAATCCCGCGTTAGCCAGATACTAAGCCAATCTATGCAGCGACTAAGAACGAAGTTAAGTTCTTGGACGCAAAATGACTAATATCACTGATTTCGAGCTCAGTGGAGGCAATTTTGAATAAAAACATGAAGATCCTTATTGTTGACGACTTTTCAACAATGCGCCGTATTGTTAAGAATCTACTTCGTGATTTGGGCTTCAATAATACCCAAGAAGCAGATGATGGCCTGACAGCGTTGCCTATGCTAAAGAAAGGTGATTTTGAGTTTGTGGTTACAGACTGGAATATGCCGGGCATGCAAGGCATCGATTTGTTGAAAAATATCCGAGCAGACGCAGAACTTAAGCATCTGCCTGTTCTGATGATCACCGCAGAAGCAAAACGCGAACAAATCATCGAGGCTGCTCAAGCAGGTGTGAATGGTTATATCGTAAAACCTTTTACTGCTGCTACGCTTAAAGAAAAACTGGATAAAATTTTCGAGCGTTTATAAAGCGTGTGGTCACAGACAAAAGGTGCTCTATTCATTTATGCGCGAAAAGGCTAATCGATGATTTCATTAGAACAAGCAAAAGAACTCGTTCAGCTACTGGAAAATGGACAGCAAGATCAGGCGAATCAACTCTTTAAAGAGACCTACGACAAAGCAAGCAATCCAATGCTGCAAGAAATAGGCACTTTGACAAGGGAACTGCATGAATCGCTCAAACAGTTCAACCTTGATGAACGCATGGCTGAGATTGCAAATGACGAAATTCCAGATGCAAGGGATCGTCTTCAATACGTAATTGATAAAACGGAAGTGGCTGCGAATAAAACAATGGATGCAGTGGATCGATGTATGCCGATCGCTGACAGCCTTCACGAAGGTTTGTTAAAAGTGCGTCCACAATGGAATGAGTTGATGCATGGGCGTATTGATCTCATTGAGTTTAAAGCACTTTGTCACCGTATTGATGATCTATTATCACAAGTTGAAGGCAACAGCAGCGAATTGCGAGGTCAGTTAACTGAGATATTGATGGCTCAAGACTTTCAAGATCTCACTGGCCAAATAATTCGGCGTGTTATTACGCTGGTTAATGAAGTTGAGAAACGCCTAGTTGAGATTCTCACTGCCTTTGGGGCTAACCAAATAGAACAAAAAACAGACAAGAAGAACCCATCTATCGAACCTGAAGGTCCTATTTTGAACCCTCATGAAAGAGCCGATGCGGTTTCATCTCAAGACGAAGTCGATGATTTGTTATCAAGTCTTGGTTTTTAGGGGTAACGTATGAGCTACGAATTAGACGACGACATTCTTCAGGACTTTTTGGTTGAAGCAGGTGAAATTCTCGAATTGCTCTCAGAGCAATTGGTTGAACTTGAGAACAACCCCGAAGACAGGGAGTTATTAAATGCGATTTTCCGCGGTTTCCATACCGTTAAAGGTGGGGCCGGGTTTCTTGCCCTCACCGAGCTGGTTGAGACGTGCCACGGTGCCGAGAACGTATTTGATATCTTACGCAATGGCCAAAGAAGTGTAACATCGAGCTTGATGGATACGATGTTACGAGCTTTAGACACCGTTAACGCACAGTTTCGCGCTGTTCAAGATCAAGAACCCTTAGAGCCTGCAGATCCCGCTCTACTCGATGAACTTCATAAATTGTGTCGTCCTGCTTCTGAAGATGAAATTGACGAAGTGGAGCCTGTTATTGCTGAAGTTGAAGTCGAGGAAGAGGCCGCTATCGAAGCGCCTGAACCGGAAGTCATTCAACCAGTGGCCTCAAAGGCTGTCGCGTCAAATTCTATCGATGAAATCACGCAAGATGAATTTGAAAAACTGTTAGACGAATTACATGGCAAGGGCACAGCGCCTAATGCTCATTCTGAAAATGCCGCACCGGCGGCCCCAGCGCCTAAAGCCCCAAGTGCATCAGTGGCTGCTAGTGGTGACATTACGGATGACGAATTTGAAAAGCTGCTTGATGAACTGCACGGCGTAGGCAAAGCTCCAACCGTTGAACCCGCTCCTGAGGTTACAGCGAAACCAACTACTCCGCCTAAATCAACAGCGGCACCTAAAGCTTCTGCTGGTGGTGGCGATGATTTGATGACGGACGAGGAGTTTGAAAAGCTTCTTGACGAACTGCATGGCTCAGGAAAAGGGCCATTGCCAGAAGAGTTGGAAATGGCAACCAGACCTGCTTCTGAAAATGTGAAGCCAGCAGAGCCTGTAAAACCAACAGAGACCGCAAAACCGAAAGCTGAAGCGGCGAAACCTACACCTGCTCCTCAGCCTAAAGTAACGGCTCCAGCCACCTCTTCCCCTGCGAAAGCTCCGGTTGCAGTGGCTGAGAAAAAAGAAGTATCAGCACCTGCTGTGGCTAAAAAAGCGCAAACTCAGCCGGAAACAACAGTCCGTGTTGATACATCAACGCTCGACATCATTATGAACATGATTGGCGAATTGGTGCTAGTGCGTAACCGCTTGCTGAGTTTAGGGCTTAATAGCAACGACGAAGAGATGGCAAAAGCGGTGGCTAACCTTGATGTAGTTACTGCGGATTTGCAAGGCGCTGTTATGAAAACGCGCATGCAACCGATTAAGAAAGTGTTCGGTCGTTTCCCTCGCGTGGTTCGAGACCTTGCACGTACCCTGAAAAAAGACATCGTGCTTGAAATGCGGGGCGAAGAAACAGACCTTGATAAAAACTTGGTTGAAGCGCTTGCAGACCCATTGATCCACTTAGTGCGTAACTCAGTTGACCACGGCATTGAAATGCCTGATGTGCGTAGCAAATCTGGAAAGCCAAGCACGGGTAAAATCATACTCTCAGCTTCGCAAGAAGGTGATCATATTGAGCTAGCTATCGTCGATGATGGCGGCGGTATGGACCCAGATAAGCTGCGTAGTATTGCGGTTAAACGAGGCATGATGGATGAAGATGCGGCGTCGCGTCTCTCCAATAAAGAGTGTTTCAACTTAATCTTTATGGCGGGATTCTCCAGTAAAGAGCAAATTTCAGACATTTCTGGGCGTGGTGTTGGGATGGATGTTGTAAAAACAGCCATCAATACACTCAATGGTTCAATTGACATCGATTCTGAGATGGGCAAAGGGACTAAGATTACGATCAAAGTGCCGCTAACACTCGCTATCTTACCGACATTGATGGTTGGGGTCGCAGGGCATCCATTTGCTCTACCACTTGCGAGCGTGAATGAAATCTTCCACCTTGATCTTAGCCGGACGAACGTCGTTGATGGACAACTGACCATCATAGTACGTAAAAAATCGATACCACTCTTCTACTTACAGAATTGGCTAGCACCTAAAGCAGGTAAAATAGAACTGCGTAAAGGTCATGGACATGTTGTTATTGTTCAGATTGGTAGCCAGCGAGTTGGTTTTGTGGTTGATACCTTAATTGGCCAAGAAGAAGTGGTAATCAAACCACTAGATAAGCTTCTTCAAAAAACACCGGGTATGGCTGGGGCAACGATTACCAGCGATGGACATATTGCACTAATACTAGATGTGCCAGATTTGCTTAAGCAGTATGCTGCTGCTTCCCGCATTTAAATGAGCACACAATATAAGGACACCCATGGCGATTAGAGTATTAGTCGTTGATGATTCGAGCTTTTTTAGACGGCGTGTGAGTGAAATTATTAACTCTGACACCCGTCTAGAAGTGATTGATGTTGCAACTAACGGTAAAGAAGCCGTAGAAAAAGCGAGAATCTTAAAGCCTGATGTCATCACAATGGATATTGAGATGCCAGTTATGGATGGCATTACTGCTGTCCGTGAAATTATGGCTGCGAACCCGATCCCGATCTTGATGTTCTCATCGCTGACTCATGATGGTGCCAAAGCAACGCTAGATGCTTTAGATGCTGGAGCGTTAGATTTCTTACCGAAAAAATTTGAAGATATTGCCCGTAACCGTGATGAGGCTGTCGCTTTATTACAACAACGGGTTATTCAAATCGCGTCCAAAAAAGGGATGCTGAGAAGACCTTTGGTTTCACGCCCAGTGCCGAGCACATCATCGCCGTTTGCCAATAGAACAGCGGCTACAACGGCGAGTTCCCCTGCGCCGAAATCAATGGGCACATTGGCTCGCTTTAAAGCTACAGGTAAAAAATATCAGTTGACTGCTATCGGTACCTCTACAGGGGGCCCGGTTGCGTTACAAAAAATATTGACGAAGTTACCTGCGAATTATCCGCATCCGATCGTACTCATTCAACACATGCCAGCCACTTTCACTGCTGCATTTGCAAACCGGCTCAACTCACTGTGTAAAATTGAAGTGAAAGAAGCAGAAGATGGTGATGCATTGCGCCCAGGTGTTGCCTATTTGGCTCCGGGTGGTAAACAGATGATGATTGAGGGCCGTCCGGGTAGTGCTAAATTGCGCATTATCGATGGTGGAGAACGTATGAACTATAAGCCGTGTGTTGATATAACATTCGGTTCTGCGGCGAAGATCTATGCAGATAAAGTGCTGTCAATGATATTGACTGGTATGGGAGCCGATGGTCGTGAAGGGGCTCGAATGTTACAAGCCGCAGGGGCAACCATTTGGGCTCAGGATGAAGAAAGTTGCGTGGTGTATGGCATGCCGCAAGCTGTCGCAAAAGCGGGGATCTCGTCTGAAGATTTACCGTTAGAGCGTATATCAGAACGAATGTTAGTTGAAGTTGGCCTCGCATAAAGGAAGTTCAATGATTGTATGGAGTATTGCAAACCAAAAAGGCGGTGTGGGTAAAACAACCACAACGATTACGCTTGCTGGTTTGCTAAGTCAGCAAGGCAAAAGAGTGCTGTTGGTCGATACTGACCCTCACGCCTCGCTTACTACATACTTAGGTTATGATTCTGATGGCGTGCCCGTCAGCCTGTTTGACCTATTTCAGCAACGTGAGTTAACAGAGCAAAGCGTTACCCCTCTTATCCTAAAAACCGATGTTGAAGGCATTGATCTCATCCCTGCCCATATGTCTCTAGCCACTTTAGATAGAGTCATGGGCAACCGCAGTGGAATGGGGCTGATTTTGAAACGTGCGCTTCTTGCATTGCGCCATAATTATGACTACGTATTGATCGACTGTCCTCCAATCTTAGGTGTAATGATGGTTAATGCATTGGCCGCCAGCGATCGTATCTTAATTCCAGTGCAGACTGAGTTTCTGGCTATGAAAGGGCTCGAAAGGATGATTCGCACCTTAGCCATCATGCAAAAATCTCGTAGTCGATCGTTTAAAGTGACTATCGTACCGACTATGTACGACAAGCGAACCCGGGCTTCTTTGCAAACGCTGAATCAACTTAAAAAAGATTACCCAGAGCAAGTTTGGAGCTCTGCTGTACCTATAGACACCAAGTTTCGTGATGCGAGTTTAAAGCGCTTGCCTGCTTCTCATTTTGCTGAAGGTAGCCGTGGTGTTTTTGCTTATAAGCAGTTGCTGATTTATTTAGAGAGGCTAGCTATTGATGAGTAGTGGGCCATTTTTATCCAGTGAACAAGCACTCGATGACTACTTTACAGCGTTACTAGATGAAGAAGCGATTGAACTTGAGCTGAAAGCGGAAGAGCAAAAAGAATTGTCCCTTGCTGAACCTGAGTTAGCGCTTTCGACATCGGTGCAATCTGTACCGGAAAAAAGTTATTACCATGCTGAAGTGGTTGAGTTTGAGCTGCCGAATTTAGATGATGTGCAGCGCTTATTAAGCCAGCTAGAATCAAGTAATCCAGTGGCAGAGTTAGAGCTGGAAGAGATCATGGAGCAAAACACCGTTCAGATCGCTTTAAAAACTCAACCAGTGACTGAAATTGTTGAAGAGATCCAAGAATGGGATATTCCCGCCGATACCTTGGAAACAGAACCTGAAGTTGAAATTCTGACTGCGGCAGACACTGTTGAAGAATTTGCTGTTGACGTGGAAGTGGTTGAGCAACCGACGGCTGAAGTCGAACTTGAAACGCAAGCGGGCTACTCTGGAATTGGTACATGGCAAAGCACTGCGAGAACACGAGATTTTCAAGTGCTCTATTTTGAAGTGAATGGCGTGACGTTTGCGGTGCCTCTTGATGAACTTGGGGGGATCCACCGTATGGCAACGCTCAATCATTTAATCGGTCGACCTGCTTGGTACCTTGGACTGCAAACTAATAAAGACAATCAGCTAGATGTTGTCGATACGGCAAAATGGGTAATGGCAGAAAAGCTCCATGATGATAGCTACAAAGAAGGTTATCAATACATCGTCATGCTTGGTGACAGTATGTGGGGGTTAGCAAGTACTCAGCTTATGGGTACAGAATTGCTAAGCTCAGAGAAGGTCCGCTGGCGAGAACAGGCAGGCAAAAGGCCGTGGCTTGCTGGAATGGTAAAAGAAAAAATGTGTGCTTTGATCCATGTTGAAGCATTGATAGCTATGCTTAATGCAGGGCTTGATGTAAAAGCACTAGAGAAATAATAATACATTGATGTCGGAATCGACTTAGAGAGGAAAAGGTATGTCTCAGACTAACGAAGTAGAAGTAAGAAAAGACAAGTCTAACGACGAAGTGCTTCAGTGGGTGACGTTCCAACTAGAAGAAGAAACATACGGAATTAATGTAATGCAGGTACGTGAAGTACTCCGCTATACAGAAATTGCACCGGTACCAGGTGCTCCTGATTATGTTCTTGGCATCATTAACCTACGTGGTAATGTTGTGACCGTCATTGATACACGATCTCGTTTTGGCTTAATGCAAGGTGAAATCACGGATAATACACGCATTATTGTGATTGAATCTGAGCGCCAAGTGATTGGTATTTTAGTCGATAGCGTTGCGGAAGTAGTTTACCTACGTTCTTCTGAAATCGATACTACACCAAGTGTTGGTACTGATGAGAGCGCTAAGTTTATCCAAGGCGTGAGCAACCGTGACGGTAAGCTATTGATCCTTGTTGACCTGAATAAACTGCTAACTGAAGACGAGTGGGACGAGATGGTCCACCTATAATGAGCGAAGCTATGTTGTTCAGTGCTCCTGTTATTCTTATAGGGAGCGCGGTTTTTGTTGTTGTATTTTTGTTGCTGGTGTTACTTCGTGTACGTCAGGGACTTGCCCAACAGATTGATCACCAAAGACAACAAGCCCGATCGTTAGATAAGGAGTTGCAAAAGGCGAATAGACAGCTGTTGGAAATACGCTCAGTTGCTATTGGTCTTGGCCAAAAAGTGACGGATCAGCAGGATCTCATCCAGCATTTAAACGAGCGAATTACTGAATTGGAACATGTTGATACGGATGGGCGTTTATACAGCCGAGCGACAAAAATGGTCCAACTCGGTGCTGACATCAATGAGCTTATTAAAGAGTGTGAGCTACCTAAAGCTGAAGCTGAGTTGATGATGTCCTTGCAGAAGAAAATTGCAGGGCATGAAAGCATCCCGCCACTGAGTAGTCACCCGGAAGGTCGCGAGTCGGTGCAAAGTACGAGGCGACCTGCAAAAAAATAGTCGAAAGAGCGAAACTAGAGAGGGAAGCCAATGGCTTCCCTCTCTAGTTTTGAATGTGGTTAAATGTAGCCATAAAGTAGTAAATGAGACAGAAAATAATTAAAAATTAACAGTTTCTTACCTAGTTTCGTGACTGGTAATAGTCTTATTATGTTTTGTCTTAGGTGTGGTGTGCTAATATAGCGGCTCAAATTTCTCGATTTAGATGCACATGCTTGAAGTAAATAACCTGACCGCAATTCGTGATGAAAGAGTTCTGTTTGAAGCACTTAGCTTTGTGATTCATGCTGGCGAATTGGTGCAGATTGAAGGACGGAACGGCACAGGTAAAACGACCTTACTACGAATTATTACCGGGTTAGGTGATAGAGAGGATGGTTCTATTTTGTGGAATGGCATGAATATTGAGTCTAATCGTGATGATTACCACCAAGATTTACTGTTTCTTGGTCATCAAACTGGGGTTAAGCGCGATTTGACGGCATTCGAGAATCTTTATTTTTATCAATCAGTGCATAATGCAGAATCGTCTTCTCAAGAGATATATCAAGCCTTGGCTAAAGTGGGTTTAGCTGGCCGAGAAGACGTGGCTGCAGGCCAGCTTTCTGCCGGACAACAGCGCCGAGTTGCGCTGGCTCGTTTGTGGCTCAGTCAACAAAAGTTGTGGATTTTAGATGAACCGTTAACTGCGATTGATAAGCAAGGTGTCAAAGTGTTGGAAGCCTTATTTCTAGCGCATGCGCAACAAGGTGGCATTGTTGTATTGACCACACACCAAGATATGTTTGCTCACTATCCGCAATTGCGAAAAATTAAATTGGGGCATGAGTCATGATCGTGACCATGGGGATGATCATCCGTCGTGAATTATTGATCGCCTTTCGACGTCAAGCCGATATTTTTAATCCACTGTGGTTTTTTATCATAGTGATCACCCTATTCCCGCTGAGTATCGGCCCAGAGCCTGCTTTGCTCGCCCGTATCGCTGCAGGTATTGTTTGGGTTGCGGCGTTACTGTCGGCGCTACTATCACTTGAGCGTCTGTTTCGCGATGATTTTCAAGACGGGTCACTTGAACAAATGATGCTGATCCCAGTGCCATTACCCATAGTCGTTATTTCAAAAGTCGTGGCTCATTGGTTATTGACTGGACTGCCTTTAATTTTAATTAGCCCATTGTTAGCCGTATTATTGTCATTAGATTTTAATACGTGGCTTGCAGTTGTATTGACTTTGTTCATTGGCACGCCAACGTTGAGTTTTATCGGTGCTATTGGTGTTGCATTGACCGTAGGCTTGCAAAAAGGTGGCGTGTTGCTGAGCCTACTGGTCTTACCCTTGTATATCCCGATTTTAATCTTCGCTACATCAGCTATTGATGCAGCATCGCTTGGCATGCTCTACAACGGTCAATTGGCTGTTTTGGGGGCAATGTTTATGGGCGCGATAACATTAACTCCATTTGCTATTAGCGCAGCATTGAGAGTCAGCGTTAACTAAATTAAGTACGAACGATATTTTCAGCAATGCATTTGAGCGTTGCGTATCAACAACACAATAAACTGAGCAGACACATGCTCAGAAGCAATGAAGTAAGAGTGAGACAATACAATGTGGAAATGGCTCCATCCCTATGCAAAGCCTGAATCCGCCTATCGGCTATGTGGAAAGTTCCTGCCTTGGTTTGCAGGGCTCGCTATCTTATGCCTGGTAGTCGGTAATATCCTTGGTTTAGCTTATGCTCCGGCAGACTATCAACAAGGCGACAGCTTCAGAATCATTTACATTCATGTCCCTTCCGCCATTTGGTCAATGGGCATTTATATGTCGATGGCGATTGCGGCTTTCATTGGTCTAGTTTGGCAATTAAAACTGTCAGACATGGCCGCTGCTGCAATGGCGCCCATCGGTGCGGTATTTACGTTTATTGCGTTAATTACTGGAGCAATTTGGGGCAAACCGATGTGGGGTACCTGGTGGGTATGGGATGCTCGTCTGACGTCTGAGCTCATTTTACTGTTTCTCTATTTGGGAGTGATTGCGCTTTACCACGCTTTCGATGATCAAAAAACAGCCGCAAAAGCCGCAGGTCTGCTGGCCATCGTTGGTGTGATCAATCTACCTATCATTCATTTCTCCGTTGAGTGGTGGAATACCCTGCATCAAGGTGCCACGATTACTAAATTTGAAAAGCCTTCCATATCCAGTGACATGTTGTGGCCACTGCTGCTCAATATTTTTGGTTTTGCTTTCTTTTTTGCTGCGGTCACTATGGTCCGCTTACGCAATGAAATTATCAGTAAAGAGAGCCATCGCCCTTGGGTTATCGAATTGGCAACCCTTCAAACACAGAAAGGTAACTGATCATGCATTTTGACTCTTTGAGTGATTTCTTGGCGATGGGCGGTTACTCCGCCTATGTATGGAGTGCATTTGGCATTACCTTTTTATCCATGTTTATTTTACTGATGCTCAGCATCAAGCGTGGCAAAACCTTGTTGCAAGATGTGCAAGCAAAGGTTGAACGCCAAGCCAGAATTGATGCTGCAAAGCATATGGAGAACACCTTATGACCCCAAGACGTAAAAAAAGACTCACCATTATTTTGGCATTGATTATTGGGGCTGGTGCCACCATTGGTTTGATGTTGTATGCACTCAATCAAAATATGGACCTTTTCTATACGCCGACCGAGCTTGTACACGGTAAACCCGATGGGACAAAGCCAGAAGTGGGTCAACGGCTACGCATTGGCGGCATGGTGGTGGTGGGCTCTGTGAAAAGAGATCCGGGTTCACTAAAAGTAAGATTTCAGCTCCACGATGTTGGTCCAAATGTGACGGTCGAATATGAAGGCATCTTACCCGACTTGTTTAGAGAAGGTCAGGGTATTGTTGCGCAAGGCGTATTGAAAGATGCCACCACAGTGGAAGCGTTTGAAGTGCTAGCCAAGCATGATGAAAACTATATGCCACCGGAAATTGCTGAAGCAATGAAGAAAACGCATGAGCCGTTAACCTATAGCTCGGAACAAAAACAAGGAAGTGCTCAATGATTGTTGAAATAGGACATTTTGCCCTTATTGTTTCACTTGGGCTTGCCATATTACTCAGCTTACTTCCACTTGTTGGTGCTTCTAAAAACAATACTATGCTGATGAATACTGCGCGGCCATTAGCATGGGGAATGTTTTCATTGCTATTGGTCTCATTTAGCATTTTGCTGTGGGCATTTTATGTCAATGACTTCACGGTACAATACGTGGCGAGTAATTCGAATAGTCAATTACCCTGGTATTACCGTCTAACAGCGGTGTGGGGGGCGCATGAAGGTTCATTATTGCTGTGGGTTTTAATTCAAGCGGGATGGACTGTGGCGGTGGCTACCTTTAGCCGTGGTATGCCTCAAGAATCTGTGGCGCGAGTCTTATCCGTTATGGGGCTGATCAGCGTTGGATTCTTGCTGTTTGTCATCGTGACTTCGAATCCATTTTTACGCACCTTACCCTATTTCCCAATTGATGGTCGTGACTTAAACCCGCTGCTACAAGATCCTGGGCTAATCATTCACCCACCCATGTTATACATGGGATATGTTGGTTTTTCAGTCGCATTCTCATTTGCGATAGCCTCTTTGATGACCGGGCGTTTGGATACTGCATGGGCCCGTTGGTCTCGTCCTTGGACAACTGCGGCGTGGTTATTTTTGACATTAGGTATCGCGCTAGGTTCGTGGTGGGCTTACTACGAACTTGGCTGGGGTGGCTGGTGGTTCTGGGATCCAGTAGAAAACGCGTCGTTTATGCCGTGGCTTGCGGGAACGGCATTGATGCACTCACTTGCTGTGACAGAAAAACGTGGCACATTCAAAGCTTGGACAGTGTTACTGGCAATTTCAGCATTTTCGCTCAGTTTACTGGGCACATTCTTAGTGCGATCTGGTATTTTGGTTTCGGTACACGCATTTGCATCCGATCCCGCTCGTGGCCTGTTTATCCTTGGGTTTTTGGTGTTTGTCATCGGTGGCTCACTGCTATTGTTTGCCGTTAAAGGTGCGGCAGTGCGCGTCCGTGGCAATGCTGAATTGATCTCGCGTGAAAATGCGCTGCTCTCCAACAACATCTTATTAATCGCGGCATTGGTGGTGGTGTTGGTTGGCACCTTGTTACCTTTAATCCACAAGCAGATTGGCCTTGGTTCCGTATCAATAGGAGCGCCTTTCTTCAACATGCTGTTTGCATGGCTAATGGTGCCATTTGCATTTTTGCTGGGGATCGGTCCACTGATCCGTTGGAAGCGCGATAATTTTTCCAAGCTTTTGAAACCGATGTTGATTTGTGGCCTGATGGCGTTGATTCTTTCGGCGGTTATGGTGTACCTGCTAGCTGAACGCTTTAGCTTGATGGCATTTATCGGCTGGGTCATGGCGTTTTGGATCATCTTGCTACACGTTGTCGAGTTGCACCAACGTGCGACACATCGTCATAGCTTTATGATAGGGGTGACTAAACTACAACGTAGCCACTGGGCCATGATGTTAGGCCATGTTGGTCTTGCCGTTACTGTGATTGGTATTGCGATGGTGCAAAACTACAGTATCGAGCGTGATGTTCGTCTAGCACCTGGGGAATCTTTTGAAATCCAACAATATAACTTTTATTTCAAAGGGTTAAGGGATAAAGATGGCCCGAACTATGATGGTTATATTGCCGATTTTGAAATTACGCAGGATGGGCAATACGTGAATACACTCCATGCGGAAAAACGCTTTTATCGTACTGCCAAGTCAATGATGACTGAAGCGGCCATCGATCGTGGCATCACTCGCGATTTGTACATTGCAATGGGTGAGCGATTAGAAGATGGTCGTTCATGGGCGATCCGAATTTATTACAAACCATTTGTACGTTGGATCTGGGCTGGTGCTTTATTGATGTCATTAGGTGGTGCGTTAGCCATCAGTGACAAACGCTACCGCTTTAGAAAAAGCTCCCAACAGGAGGCGTAGATGAACAAGAAAATTCTATTTATTCCATTGGCGGCTTTTCTTGGTCTAGTTGCCGTGTTTGTTACTCAGTTGGTCAAAAATACCGAAGGTGATGATCCCACAAAATTGGAGTCGGTTCTGATTGGTAAGTCTGTGCCTGAATTTCGTTTGGAAGATTTAGCTGAACCCGGCAAGCTGTATGACCAAGCGATATTTAAAGGCGAGCCTTTGCTGCTGAACGTCTGGGCAACTTGGTGCCCGACCTGCTATGCCGAACATCAATATCTCAATCGGTTGGCGGGTGATGGTGTAAAAATTATAGGCTTAAATTATAAAGATCAACGAGATAAAGCGGTTCAATGGTTAAATGAGCTAGGTAATCCTTACTTGATCAGCCTGTTCGATGGTAATGGTATGCTAGGGTTAGATCTCGGCGTTTACGGTGCGCCGGAAACCTTTCTCATTGATGCCAACGGCGTTATTCGTTACCGCCATGTGGGGGATGTTAATCCAACCAATTGGCAAACAACTTTGCAACCTATGTATCAGAAACTTCTAGAGGAAGCGAAGTAATGAAGCGTTTTATATTATCGATCATTGCTAGCTTTGCTTTGGTATTTTCTGTGCAATCTGCAATTGAAGTGTACGAGTTTGATAATCCACAGCAAGAGCAGCAATTCAAAGAGTTGAGTAATACATTGCGTTGTCCAAAGTGTCAAAACAATACTATTGCCGACTCAAATGCTGCATTAGCACAGGACTTACGTAATAAAGTCTATGAAATGACCAAGCAAGGTAAGTCTGAACAAGACATTGTTGACTACATGATTGCACGTTACGGCAACTTTGTGACCTATAACCCACCGTTGACTTTGGCGACTTCCATCTTATGGCTAGGTCCTTTGAGTGTGGTGTTCCTGGGTTTTGGTTTTATTGTATTACGCAGCAAACGTCGTAAAGCATCAACCGCTCAAAGTGGTGAAGTTTGGGATGCCGAAAAGGAAGAGCGATTAAATCAGTTGCTCGCCGAAGACGCGGTTGATGATGAGAAGCATGGAGACAAACAATAATGACGTTTTTTTGGTTATCTACCCTCATTCTGACCTTCTTTGGTTGTGTCTTCATTGCACTGCCGATCCTCAAAAACAGAGCGAACAACGATGCAGCGCTGCGTGACGAATTGAACAAAGCGATCTTTAAAAACCGCCTTGCAGAGTTACACGAAGAGACGCAAGAAGGGTTGGTTGACAGCGAACAAGAGCTGATTGCTGATCTGAAACAGTCGCTATTGGATGATATTCCTGCGCAATCGGTGCAAGGAAATTCTTCACATGTATCACCGATGGTTGTTTTGATCCCCTCGATTTTATTGGTCGTCATCTTAAGCTATGGCTTTTACCTAAAATTTGGCGCGGCTAGTCAAGTAGAGCAGTGGCAGAAAGTGAACGCTAACTTACCTGCACTCTCAAAAAAAATGATGTCACCAGAAGGTGCCGCCTTAAGTGATGATGAGATGAATGATCTCACACTGGCGCTGCGCACTCGTCTGCATTATCAGCCTCAAGATGCGACCGGGTGGTTGCTGCTTGGACGTATTGGACTTGCTAACAGAGATATAGAAACATCGATTGGCTCAATGAAGAAAGCGTATGCGTTAGATCCAAAAGATGCAGATGTGAAGTTGGGCTATGCGCAAGCATTAATGTTGTCACAAGATGAGCTTGACCAAAATCAAGCACGTGAAATTTTAACGGCATTAGTACAACAAGATTATGTTGATCTACGCGTGTTTTCACTACTTGCGTTTGATGCGTTTGAACGCCAGGATTACCCAGTGGCGATGAAGTATTGGCGATTAATGCAGCAGATGATTGGCCCTGAAGATAGCCGTTATGAGATGCTTTCGCGCAGTATTGAAAGAGCACAAAGCAAAATGCAGCCTAAAGCTATCGATGGGAAAATGGTTCCTGTCACCATCTCACTCGGTGATGGTGTGACTCTTGAACAAAATGCAGTACTCATAGTCTCTGTGCACAGTTCTGATGGTGCACCTATGCCTGTTGCCGCAGCGCGTTATCCACTGACTCAATTCCCTATTAAGGTTGTGTTAGATGATAGCAATAGCATGGTTCAGGGTCGGAAGTTATCCGACCTTGCACAGCTTATTGTTCGAGTACGCTTGGATACGGATGGCAATGTTTCAACCAAACAAGGTGATTGGTTTGGTGAAAGTGCTCCCATGAGCCTCGGTCAACCTGTTGAAGTTGTGATCAATAAGCAGTATTAATAGCACTTATATACAATTAACGTATTGATAGGCCGATGTCTCATCGGCCTTTATACATGGAAATAAATAATGATAAGCCGCCTATCCCGACTGATATGCCCTATGCTGTTCCTTTTCGTATTAGCAGGGTGTGCAAGCGCTCCGGATTCAACGTCAGCCGAATCAAATCAAACGCAGTCGGGCGATCCTTTTGAGGTTTTTAACCGATCAATGTGGACAATCAACTACGATTATATCGATCCATACTTGGTTCGCCCTGTTGCGATTGCCTACGTGGATTACATTCCACACCCCATTAGCAAAACGATCGCCAATGTTCTGTCAAACCTTGATGAACCTTCAAGCATTATCAACAACATATTGATGGGTAATGGTACGAAAGCCGTTGACCACTTTAACCGCTTTTGGATTAATAGCACCTTAGGCCTGTTTGGGATGATTGATATTGCGTCAGAAGCGGGCATCACCAAACACAATGAAAAAGCGTTTAGTGATGCGGTAGGCCATTATGGTGTTGGTAATGGTCCATATTTAATGATTCCTGGATACGGGCCCTACACGATTCGAGAAACCACAGATGTTGTGGATGGCTTGTATGTACCACTTTCTTATCTCAATGTCTGGGCTGGCCTAGGCAAATGGGCTCTGGAAGGATTGGAGACCCGAGCAAGGCTCGTTCCCCAAGAAGTGACGTTGGAAAACTCCCCAGATCCATATTCATTAACTCGCGATGTTTATTTACAACGCCAAGATTTTAAAGCAGAAATTGATACCCAAACGTATGATGAATCGGAAGAAGAGTATCTTGACGATTATCTGGAAGAAGGGTTTTAATCATACCCATGTAGGTCGGCCTTGTACTGCTAGCTAGGCCGACATCACACGTCCGCTAAAGTATTCGTTAGCGACGATGTATTCCGTATTGCGGATCAATTCATCTTGCAGCTCAGCCCAATGGGGCTTCTCATCTACATCACCTTTTGCGCTAGGCACTACGCCTCCGACCCTTATGTTGAAAGGGGTTAGTTCTTTTGCCCAACTCTGCGTGAAACCAGAAACCATAGAATTCGCATTTTCAATTCCCGCTAGGTCATACTCATCATTTTGAGAAATGACGTTCACAATCACACCTGGTTTGTTGTTAATACGCATTCGCTCAGCACTTGCTTGACCAAAAGTGAATAAAGTTGAGGCCATCATGGCGAGCTTCTGAAGAAAGACTTCAGCTCGTTGTTCACCTATCAAGGGTGGGAGGGATGCGTTTGGCCAATTATTGACCAGTACATCCGGTGCCCCATGATAGGTTTGATCAATAAAATCGAACAGCCGATGGATCGTTTCTAAAGAGTAATCTGGTGTGTGGTAATAATGAACATCCTGAGAGATCGCTTTGCAACGAGCAAAGGTTTCCATTAATCCAAATTTGTCTTGGTCACACAAAATAATTTTTGCACCTAAATGTGCGAAATGAACGGCCAGCGTGCTACCAAGCATCGAACTTGCTGAAGTGATTAATATTATTGCACTTTTTATATCCATTGGGTGCCTCACCCTATTGTTTGTTTTATTGTTGTAGCGGGATTTAGTCTCAATAGGATGGTTGATTAACTGTGGGTAGGGTGTGAATAACATCAAATTACTCAGCCTAAGCGAGCGTGGTATGTGTTTTTTTTGGTCATACTCACATTCTGATCTAGAGAATGTCGTTTTGTGTTACATACAAGACATCAAACTTGGGTGCGGATCTGATCTCGCCGGTGGGCAACGGTGAGTTGAACCGACAGATCGGCAACTAAGAGCTCAACGTTTGAGTGGGAGGCAAGATGCCTTCGCTCATGTCCTGACAGATTAAGATATACCTCTTCGGGTAAATCATGCGTATCTTCAGGCAAATAGGCGAGTACTTCAGGAGTCAAGTAGTGGCTGAGTTTCGCACTGGCGAGTCCTCCGTGATGGAAAAGCTCGGCCTGTTTTGCTGAAACAGCGTAAGAGCTTTGGTCGGAACGCAGTGCTTGAGGCTCCGTAAGCTCAAATCGCTTACGTAACAATTCATCGCTAGTGGGTGGGTTTTCAATACGTTCAACAGGAGTGTTGTCGCGTACATCGTTAGAAAACATCGACAGTATGAGTGCAGAGTCCGCACGGCGTCCTTGCTGGACAGCATGGCTTAGCCCCGAGCCAAATTGAAGCTCGTTTATAATACTGGCTTTATCTAATGTATGTACTTGCATTTGCCTCTCCAACCGATGCATTTTTAGCGGCGAGAAAGCAGATAACTTTAGATAAAATAACAAAAAAGCCTGCGACAAAGCAGGCTTTTCATATGACTAAATACCAATCCAAGGGGAAAAGGTTATTTTGCTAGGTTTTCTGCAACGAATGCCCAGTTAACCAGTGCCCAGAAACCATTCATGTAGTCAGGGCGTAGGTTACGGTAATCGATGTAGTAAGCGTGTTCCCACAGATCAACCGTCAGTAGCGGAGTCACACCTTCGTGAGTCAGTGGTGTGGCTGCATTTGAAGTGTTGATGATCTCTAAAGAACCATCCGCATTTTTCACCAACCAAGTCCAAGATGAACCAAAGTTATTGATCGCTGAGTCAGTGAATTTTGCTTTAAAAGCTTCAAAAGAACCAAATGCGGCGTTGATTGCGTCTGCAACGGCACCTGTTGGTTCGCCACCTGCATTTGGTGCAAGGCAGTGCCAATAGAAGGTGTGGTTCCAAATTTGAGCGGCGTTATTAAATACGCCACCAGTTGAAGTCTTGATGATCTCTTCGAGAGATTTACCTTCAAATTCAGTGCCAGGGATAAGGCCGTTAAGCTTCACAACGTAAGTGTTGTGGTGCTTACCGTGGTGGAAATCTAGTGTTTCGGCTGAAATGTGTGGTTCTAGAGCGTCTTTAGCGTAAGGCAAAGCTGGTAATTCGAATGACATTGCTCGATTCTCCGTTGTGTAGAAAGAGTGAAAGTCTCTTTCAGTAGCTTCCAGATATTATAATGATATTCGTCGATACGACTGACTTGAAGGTATTTTAGCAAGTTTTTACTTTATTAAAAGTCCTAATGTTGAAAATTGTTGTATAGGCAGGATATCCATAAATAATATGTGCTTTTTATTCTCTATTAATGATTTAGAATGTCAGTAACAAACCGCACTATCCCCATTAAGAGGAAGCAATGGAAACTATTGATAAAATTAAACAGCAACTTGAAGAAAATGCCATTCTGCTATACATGAAAGGCTCTCCTAAGCTACCAAGTTGCGGATTCTCTTCTCAAGCTGCGCAGGCTTTGATGGCTTGCGGTGAGAAATTTGCTTATGTGGATATTCTGCAAAACCCAGATATCCGCGCTGAGCTGCCTGTATACGCACAGTGGCCTACTTTTCCACAATTGTGGATTGAAGGTGAGTTGATTGGTGGTTGTGACATCATTATCGAAATGTTCCAAAAAGGCGAACTGCAACCTTTAGTGAAAGAAGCCGCTGCACGTGCAGGCAATGAAGAGTAATACTGTATAAAATAACAGTTTTTCTTGATTTATTAAGGTCACATTGGTTAATGTGGCCTTATTTTTTGCGTTGATTTGAGTTTATGACCCGTTTATTCATTGCTGAAAAGCCCAGCTTAGGGCGCGCTATAGCCGATGCTCTGCCGAAACCACACAAGAAAGATCAAGGTTTCATTCGTTGTGCGAATGGCGACATCGTTACTTGGTGTATTGGGCATTTACTCGAGCAAGTTGAGCCGGATGTTTATGATGAACGCTATAAAAAGTGGAATTTACTCGACTTACCTATCATTCCTTCACAGTGGCAGCTTAGACCGCGCAAAACATCGAGCAAACAGTTGACTGTGATTCGTCAGCTTTTGAAAGAAGCATCGCAAATTATCCATGCAGGAGACCCGGATCGCGAAGGGCAACTATTAGTTGATGAAGTGATTGATTATTGCAAAGTAAGCCAAAGTAAAAAAGAGCAAGCATTGCGGCTACTGATCAGCGATTTAAACCTTCCAGCCGTGCAGCGTGCACTGAAACAGATGCGCAGTAACCGCGAATTCATCCCTTTATCGGTTTCAGCGCTCGCGCGTTCAAGAGCCGATTGGTTGTATGGCATGAATATGTCACGGGCTTATACTTTGCTGGGGCAGAAAGCGGGCTATCAAGGTGTCTTGTCGGTTGGACGGGTACAAACTCCTATTCTCGGGCTTGTGGTACGTCGGGATGAGGAGATAGAAAACTTCATCCCGCGAGACTATTTTACATTACATGCGTTAATCCCTTATCAAACTGATCAAGTGGCGTTTGATATCCGTGCGCGCTGGAAACCCAGCGCTGCTTGTCAGCCGTGGCAAGATGAAGAAGGGCGAGTCTTAAACCGCAAGTTGGTGGAAAATGTCGCACAGCGCATCGCAGGGCAACCCGCCACAGTGATTGAAGCCGAACAAAAGCAAACTAAGCAAGCCGCGCCGTTACCTTATTCCTTATCTGCACTGCAAATTGATGCAGCGAAGCGCTTTGCAATGAGCGCCCAGCAAGTGTTAGACACTTGCCAATCTCTGTATGAGAAGCATAAATTAATCACCTATCCGCGCTCAGATTGTCGTTACTTACCACAAGAACATTACGCTCAAGCTTCGTCAGTAACTCAAGCTATCGCGTGCAACGCCAAAGAGTTGTTAACGGCGGTCAGTGGCGCAAACTTAGCTCTTAAATCCAAAGCATGGAACGATAAGAAAGTGGACGCGCACCATGCCATTATTCCCACACCAAAGCAGGCATCCGTCAATGCCTTGTCGGGAAATGAGATGAAAATATACCAATTGATTGCGCGCCAATACTTGATGCAATTTTATCCCGCCGCCGTGTACGCGGAAGCCAAGCTGGTGTTTGATATTGCGGGTGGCTTTTTTGTTGCGTCAGGGCGACAACTGGTTGACACCGGTTGGAAGAGTTTGTTAGGCAAAGTCGATGAAGAAGAGAACGGAGTCGATGCCGTTCCACCACTGAGTAAAGGGACGGTGCTGACGTGTCGAGAAGGGGAAATTCACGATCGAAAAACCGAGCCTCCTCGTCATTTTACTGAAGCGACTTTGCTACAAGCGATGACGGGAATTGCTCGCTATGTTGAAGATAAAGAGCTGAAAAAAATCTTACGTGAAACCGATGGTTTGGGTACGGAAGCGACGCGAGCGGGGATCCTTGACACTTTATTCAAGCGGCAACTCTTAACACGTCAAGGTAAGCTGATTCTAAGCTCGCCAGCGGGAAGGGGTTTAATTCATGCGCTGCCAAATGAATCAACTTATCCTGATATGACCGCCCATTGGGAGCATCAATTGCAAGCGATGGCTGAACGTGGGCAAGCGTATCAACCCTTTATGCAAGTGCTGCAAGAGCGCATTATTCAGATCATGGAACAGGCGAAATCGGGCGCAGTGCCAGAGTCGCTTCGCTCATTGCCTAAAGTGGAGCGCCCTGCATTCAAACGAAAGACACGTAAATCCAGCAAAACCACGCGTTATCAACGTAATTCGGCTCAATAAAATGACATCAAAGAATCGGTCGCTAAGTAAGCAGAGGCCTGTGAATTAGGTAAGATGTTCACCGACCTGACGAGCTAATTATCACATTTTCGATAAAAAAGGCTGGTATCCCAATCGGTTACATTGTCAGTCACTTTGCCGACAAGTGGTAGTAAACGCCACGCCTCGCGCTCTTGAAAAGGGTGGCTTGTTATCACGGCAAAACCAGCAATACAGCATCTTCCACCTTTAGAACGGATAAACTGGGCAATCGAGCTGACCGCTTCTTCACTGTAGGATTCAATCTTATAGAGATGGCTCATACATTTCTCCTCTCTAACCATGTCATTAATTACGACATAACCGCTGAATAATGGGAAGCATATTTGATGCCAGTTTCTAAAAAATACACCTTTGGTATGTGATGAATGGAGAGGGTACTTATCTAATGAATGGCAACTGGTGCGTGGAATAAAATATCAGTATGAGAAAATGATGTTAATCAGATACGAAAAAGCCGCTGTAAAAACAGCGGCTTTTCTTAAAAGTGGCGGAGAGATAGGGATTTGAACCCTATCTCTTTGAAAACCTATATTTATCAAGCTCTTGAGTTTGTTAGCTTTCTTCGATTATCAATCAAATGTCGCGTTGACAGTTGTGAATCACATTTAGTATACAAAAACAGCTTAACTTAGCAAGTGAATCAAGCAGATAACTCGATAAAATTTTATAGGAATTTGCCTACTAAGAGTACTAGGGGAAACCGTATCCACTGTATAAAACAATGCTAATTTTAACCCCCATAGAGGATAAATGTGATATTATCCTCTATGGGGGTTAAAACGTTCTGGAGAGTACAATGTTGATTACGGGTCCCAAGCAGTTAGGCATATACCTGAGAGATATCCGTCGAAATCAAAAGCGCAATCAAACCAAAGTCGGCGATATTGTTGGCTTAAAGCAAACAACCGTATCCAAATTGGAACGAGATCCTGCCTCTTCAAGTATTGAGAGCTTAATGCGTCTTTTGTCATCTCTCGACCTTGAGCTACATATTGAAGATAAGTCTGCAAGCAGAGAGAAAGCCAAGTTTCGTGATGCTGACGATTGGTAAATCGTCTTAAACGAAACCAATATCGAAGAAAGCAGCCAGAACCTTGTAATAGTAACATCTACACATAAGCGGGAGATGGATGAGATCGTCGGTGATTACTAGGTTGACCTCAGCGGAAAGTTCTAGTGAATCATGATCCATGCTCAATGTTATAGACTAACTTGTAAATCTCAATATGTGTCCAGACGAATCGCTTGGTGATCACAGATGAATTGCAGCTTCTGAAACTCACAATTGGACAAAAGCTTGTTACAAGCCGAACTACTCAAACGAATACCGCCTTCAATATTCTAACTGCCAGTTGTGCATAATTATGAAATTTCACTAATGTTCAAATACGCTTAAAATCGTATCAACAAACTTATCTGGTGCTTCAAGCATCGGCGTATGTGATACATCTTCTAACTTAATCAGTTGTAATGACTGAAATGCGCCATCAATACTTTCCCAAGTTTCAATCGGAGCAATACTAAAATCGAGCACTCCATTAATGACGGTGACATTTAAGTCCGATGAAAATTGCGTAAGATCTATATCTCGGAATATTTCGCCCCAAAGCTTATCCAGTAGGGAGGTGTTCATTTCAACATCATCCCATAAAGATAACTCATCGAATGATGGGTCTTTCCATCTCATTGGGCCCAATCTTCGACAGATATGTGAAAACTTACGAGCAGGTTGTCTGGCAATGTCACTTTCTAGCTTAGCCATACTTATATCTAGCAACTTTTTTCTCTGTTCGGAGGCGTTTGCTGACCAATAATTAAATTGCTTTTCCTGCATATGACCCGACAGGTTTGGTGCTACACCAACCACTATTAACTTTTCAATCTCAATGTTGGCGTAACTTGCAAAGTGCATAGCCATATAGCCGTGGCCTGAATGCCCTAGTATGCTAACTTTGGTCAAGTTAAGACTATCGCATATTGCTTGGATATCACGGGTGATAATTTCTAAGCTGATCGATTTGACAGGCTTCGCAGCATGACTCTTGGCGAATCCACGATGATCCACATACACACAAGTAAAATTCTCATGCAATGCCTTAGGAATAATTTTTTTATAATAGTTAACACTACCAATAATCAACAGGTATGGCCCTGAGCCATATTGCTCGACATTAAGCTGATAGCCCCCTCGTTCAACTGCAAATTTTTTACCATTAGTCATAATTCTTAGCTCATTTTATTGCTTGAATTAATTACTCTACCGAGTTAAACATTTCAAATAAATGGGCTAAAATGAAACTAAATAACCTATAAAATGGGATAGTTGTGTTGGAGAGAATTGATAATGGTTGGTTGTATACTTTCATGTGTGTTTATGAACATCAAAGCTTTGCTAAAGCCTCGGAGTATCTTGATACGCCTAGCTCTAACGTGAGTCGGCACATTCAACAGCTTGAATATGAACTTGGTAGTAAGCTGTTCTACAGAACAACAAGGCGAGTGACTCCTACGCCAATGGGAGAGTTACTTTTTAGTGAAATAAAGGAGCCACTCTTTAATCTCAACCAATCACTTCAAAATATCACAGCGGCGTCATCCTCGCTAAAAGCAACAGTTCGTATGAGTGCTCCAGATATTCCAGAAATTGGTGACGTACTGGCCGATTTCCTTACTGAATATACAAACATCCACCTTTCATGCGAGCACAGCACCTCAATAGAAAGTGCAATCAAGGGAAGTCCTGATGTCATTATTAGTTTCGAACGAGGTGTTTTGGATGATAGAGATTGGATTTCAAAGCCCATTTACCAGTGGGAAAGTGTTGTCTTAGCTTCCCCAAAATGTATTAAGCAATACGGCTTACCTAGCACTATTTCTGAACTAGAGACTCTTCCATGCATTTCCAGCTACAAAGCCTTTAACGGTAATCCATGGATATTTAATGAACCTACAACAAACACGATTTTACGATTTGCGCCAAAGACAAAAATTGATGTTGATGGTGGTTTTATTGCTAAAGCTATTGCGATTCGAGGATTAGGCTTTGTAGCTCTTCCCAAAACTTTTTGCTCGCAAGAGGTTTCTTCTAATCAGTTGCGAGAAATCAAATTAGATTATCCACTATCACCACTCACGCTATTCATTCATTACCGTGCAATAAGTTATCACTCATTCATTACAAAAAGGTTAGTTGAGTTCATATTAAATCGAATATCTTGATAACTCGTTTTGGGGCAAAAGTTAGTCAAGTCAAAACAACGCTCGTGTATACGGAAACGCCCAAAGTTATTAGCTTTGGGCGTTTCTTCTAACAAACCTGGTTACGACAAACCGAGCTTTGAAGTGTCATATGCAGAATTGGAAAAGGTTTTCCCATATCATCAAGTGGCGAGCGAGAAACGACTTTGAACCCCATATGCTTGTAGAATCCTACTGCCTGTGGGTTTTGTTCGTTTACATCGACTTTGGTTGCACCTAACTGCTCTATTGCGTATTGCAGTAGCACCTTACCTACGCCTTGCCTTCTTGCTTCGTTTAGGATGAAAAGCATTTCAATCTTTGAGTCGTGGATACCCACGAAACCTTGAATTAGACCACTTTCATTTTTAACACATCTTAAAGTGACAGCAGGAAAAGCCTGCTCGATGATAATAGGTTTAAAAAACGCAATATCTTCTTCTGTTATGAAGTCATGAGTAGCTCGGACTGAATTTTCCCAAACATTAAGCATTTCTGCGTAATTTTTAGGAAGCACATTTTCTACAATCATTGGGTTTCTCTATAGTTGACTGAAATTGATGTGCAGCCGCGAGAGCGCACTTTACCGAATAAATATATGTCCGTCCATCTAGCAGCGACATTACTTTTATTTGGGAAAAGATCAATAATCAGCGCCTGTATTAGTGGCGAGGCTAACACCGATTGGGGCATATGTGATTTAAGGCAACTAAGAAGGTTCCCTTCCGAGTTATCAGTATGATTTGAGGCACCCAAAGATTAACATTTGCATAGATGCTGAAAAATCCATATGTTACTGATACTTATTACTATAATTCACACACGAAGGGAAACGAATGAAAGCTCGAATCGGAATTGTGTCAGAAGACACCATTCGTCAACATATGATCAATGTCGCTACTGGAGCAGTTCAGCAGAGCGAAGATATTCCCAAACTCTGGTTCACATCATTGGATGAGGTTTCAAAGGTTCTCAGCAGAGATAATGTTGAACTGATGCTTCTAATAGCAAAGGAGAAACCACATAGCCTTACTGAACTAGCTAATATAAGTAAAATTGATATCTGTGAGCTAGAAAATACAATCAAAACGCTTTCATCAAAAGGCTTTGTGCGTATCGAAAAGCAAGGAACAGCTTCGCGACCAATTGCTCTATTCTCCGATTTTGAGATTGTCTTCGGACAAGAGCTAGAGAATGGACTGCGAGGTAATCGATAGATAATGTTATTCAGTCCAACTCATTGCATAGCATATGAGTATTTCTACCGACGCGTTTTAAGTCTCGAATTGCCGCCGATTCCCTTGCGATTCTTAATGGTCTATCGTAAAGAATCGTATTGTTCAGGATGTCAATGTCACTACGTTCAGTATGTGTAAACTCGATAACACCATATGGCGTTTTAAAAGTCCCTTTTCTTCCCGTTGTCATCACTGTCAAACGATCAATTGGGATTTGAGAAATAGCACCATACTCTGAAAGAGCGGATTCAAGTGAGATGTAGTTATATTCACCACGTCTAAGGCTTTTTACAACATATTCAATGGTATAGCCGCCTTTATGACGACTTAAAGCAAAAACATAGACCCCTCTGCATGCTCGCTCTAGCACTCCAAATTTGATCAAACGCGATAAGCTCTGCTTAAAAGCTTCGGCACTGTCATCAAAAAACACTCGCCGTAGATTACCTTTGGTATAGACATAAATTCCCTGCCTATCGAATTTGTACAATCTTTGTAAGGCGGTCTTAATGTCCATGCTAGCGATCCAATTAAATCAACATTAAAGATAACAATAGCATACCTTATTGTTCACTTAATGGCTTATTGAGAGAATCACTTTTCTCTCCCCTTTGTGAAAGCTGCTGCTCAAGCTTTTGGTTTCTGGTGTTCAGATCGGTTATCGTCTCTTGAGACTGACGTAAACTGTTTTCCAATAATTTATTGTTAACTGAAAGCGCTTGATGCTCAGCTTGTACCTTTCGAAGAAGTTTGTCTGATTCCGCAAGTGCTGTTTGTGTTGACTTGAGATCAGCCAGTGTTTCGTTCAGTTTCTGGGCTGTATGTTCATAACGTTCTACTTGTTCTGACAGTTTCGACTCATATTTTTTTGCTTCATTACGTGAATATTCAAGCTGTACCGTTTGCGCAGCAAAACCTTTCTCAATTTTTGCTAAGCTAGCCTTTAGCTCATTGATAGTCTCATGATGACTGTCTAGCTTTTCCGTTGTATGTTTTAGAGAGTTTGTAAGCTGGTTGTTCGTCTTGATTAGATCAGATTGCTGATGCCTAGACTCCATAAGCAATTCGTCTATGTGTTCAATTTTTTCTTCGAGTGATTCATTCAGTTCGATTTGCTTTAATAGTCGAACTTCCATTTCAGCATACGTATTTTCTGCCATAGCTTGAGCTTTGATTGCTAAGTCAGTTTTTGTATCGAATTCGTGAATACGAGCATTCATCAAGTTTTCATAATGTTGATGAACTTGGCAATTTAAGGATGTGGTAATGCGCTGAATTATCTTGCAAATTTCTTGCTCAGACTGGGCTAGTAGATTTTGAACCTCAATGGGTAATTCATAAGAAGCGATTACAGGATTTTCTCTAGCAGCAGTATTTTGCTCTTTACGCGTCGTATCAATTTCACCAGAGTCGATTAGTCGTTCCAAATCTCTCTTGATAGTTGATAATTTTCCGCGCCCCAACTGTTCTTTGATACGCCATGTGGATACTTCATCTCCTTGACTTAAAATTTCTTGCACTATGTGAATAAGATCTTGATCTGTATAAGATTTAGGCCTAGCCATTATCATCACCATTATTATTGTTATTATCAAGGTTTGTTAAGTAACTAACTTACTAACTTACTTACTAACTTTACTTATCGAGCTGCTGTGTCTCACGATCAGGCATTTTGTTTGGTTCCAAATCGACGGATTTCAACAGTATTTTGGCTCTTGTTTGCATGTGTGACGGGAGCATGAGCATTTCTTTCATTGTCGTATCTAAAAAGGATTCCACCATCTTTTGTTGCCCTGATTGCTGGGCTTTTAACCCGAGGAATACCTTCTGACAGAATCGGCTAAGAGATTCAATAATTCCATCCTTCAACGAGTCTAAAACTCGTTCAAGTTTGCGTCTCTCAGTTCGAAGTTCAGTTATTGTTTGATGTTGAATCGTTAACTCTTGGTCATTTTGCTCTTTTTGATCTTCTTGCATCATCAATTCACCTTGCACGATGCTTTGCTGCATGATGGTTTCGTCTAATAACTGTTTTTGTATTTGTGTCTGCTGCTCAAGCTCAGTCAGTTTGGCTTGTTGAGCTTCAATTAAGCGGTTCTGAAAGTTATACGTTCTCTCTTCTTTTGGGAGTTTCGACTCTCTGTTCATTTGCTTCCTCTGCTGAGAGCGGCGCTCACTTTCAGGAGCCAGCTCCGCGTGAAGGCCTTTACAATGAAATAAATGCTTGTTAGCAAAATCAAAAACTAGTCGTTGGAAGTATTCGCCAAACTGCTTGTTTTGAGATCTGTTTAGTTTTCCGCCTTTAGGAAGCAATTCGATTTTTGGATGTCGGTCTTGGATATAACTGTTCACCACAGCAATCTGTGCTTTCAGTAGATCAAACTCGCCAGTCACTGAGTTTTGCGCTGAAAGAAAGTAATGTGTATGTACTCCCGTATCTTCATCTACTAATCTTTCATCGTCGTGGGCGACAACAAAAAAAATCGGATACTCTGGAAAGTGATGCTTCAAGAAAAACTCAGTAAAGTGAATATACTCTTCCGTGGTGATTAATTTATTGCTCACCCCCCATTTTGCTGGAATTTTAAAAATTCCTTCTTGTACATACAGGTTATTGGCATTTGGAAAGGAAACCAGCTGATTGTGTGCGTCTAGGTACTTTTCCAGCATCTTGATACGTTGCGCTTTATATGTCATCGGAAGCAGCTTAAATCGCGAAATTTTTCTGTATGAACAGCGACCTTCTGTATTTAAAATGTCATTAAGAAACTCAGCAGCTTTATCATTCCCAGCTTTTAACAAGGACGCAATAGCCTTCTTGATTTTGTGTTTATGGCTGGTGCGTTGACTTTGTAACTTCTTATGCATATGAAGTTTTGGAGCGGGTGCCACTTGATATAGTAAGCTCCACTTTTCTTCATGCCTCCACTGGTCTAAACGGGTGATGTTCCCGTTTACATATATTTTGTTGAAAGGCAATAACTCAGGTAACCATTGTATTGAAGTTTTTGTTTCAAATGGTTCGAAATTTCCATCTTCAGTTATGCGATGAGTGATACGAAGCGAATGCCTTAATGATGCCTCACAAGCTCTTCGGTCATCTTGTCTTGATGTATAGTTTACTCTGCTATGATAATGATGAATTGTCTTCATACCCGACCTCCGCAAGGTCGAGTAAACAACTGTAATAGAAAGCCAACTGGTCGTTGTATTTGTATTGCACTTTTACAATACGTGTTATTAAGAGTGCTCATCGCGCACTCTCCATAACGCTTTCTTGTTGCTGAGGTGCTTGAAATTTTTGCGATGCATCCAATGCAAGCTTAGTTGCAAAAGGCAGCTTTACGTCACTGTCTGGTATGAGTAACCCAAAAGAGTCTTGTAAATGCCGAGCAGCTTGTAATGAACAATCAGAGGAGTCTTCACGGATCCACTTTCCGTAGTGACGATCAATCATTTTGGTGTCACTATGCCCCATCTGCTGGGCTAACCACTCCTTGTTGATGCCAGCTGTTAGGCATTGAGATGCAAATGTGTGACGTAGCTGGCCAACTCCGCGATGTCTCACACCAGAAGCAATGAGATAGTTTTTGAAAAAACGCTCAGTGAACTCTTTAACATCTGTGAACGGTTGATTCGTTTTAGTATTCACGAAGATGAAGTTAAGAGATTCTTGTTTTAATGTTTTATTATCGCGTTGCAAAACATTCACGGTTTTACTTCGACGTTTTCCCATGAGTTTTAGCTGTGATTTCAAAATAGAAATAGCAAGCGGGTTTAGATCGACATCGCGCACCGAATCTGTTGTTTTCGGGCATTTATAAACATCAAGTACACAAGCACGACGAACATAAAGTTTTTTGTTTTTCCAATCGACATCGTCCCAGCACAAGGCGATAAGTTCGCTAATACGAAGACCTGTTAGGATATCCAATGCTGTTGCATTTTTTACTTGCGGGCACACATCGTTGCAATTCGATAGTCGAGCGATTTCTATCTTGGTGAAGGGATCGGGTTCTGTTTTTTCTACCAATAAGTTCTTTATGTTTTCCATGGGATTATGATCGATGATCTGATCCGCTAAACCTGTAGAAAAAACAAAGCGTAGGATAGTTAAGTGCTCATTAATAGTTTTATTTTTTAAGTGTGAATGCCAACCTGCAATCGTCATTCGAAGAGTACTATGCTTGATAGAACGTAAGTCATCTTTACCAAAAATTTTACGTAATCTGTTGATCCGAGGTTGTTCCCCATTTTTTGTGGATTTAACTTTGCGATACTCACCGTCCGCAATAAAAATGTCTAGATAGTGATTGAAGCTTTGAGTGCTGCTCATTGTTTTTACTGTCATAATTATTTCTCTTTTTCGATTTTTGATTGATTCGAAATGGAAATTACGACCAAGATAAAAACTTGTCAAACACACAAGTTACTGAAAAATAACAATAAATTATTTACTCTGACCTTGTTTATATATAATAAAAAACAAGCGATGTTAAATTTAAGATAATTTATCAAGCGGATAAGGAGTTGGAGTTTCTGGATTTACGGAAGCGAAATTTTTTTCGTAAAAATGAACTGTTTGAACAAAATTTAACCAATTCCGCAAAGGTAGCTAATTGGGGATTGATAGTTCAGAGAAGTTAAAAGGTGATTTCATCAGCTAATGTCATCAAAAAAAACATTGACGCTGACATCAAGAACCACAGCCAGATTGTGTAAGATTTCATCCGTCACACGTATCATGCCCGTCTCAATTTTTGCCAATTTACTACGAGTCATATCGATTCCGCGTAATGTCGCAATACGCTCTACATCCTGTTGAGACAACCCTTTGCCTAAGCGTGCTTTTTTTATATTTTCGCCCGTGATGTTCTTTGATTTTGTGATCGAGTTCATAGTAGTTAATGCACCAATATGGGTGCATTGAACTATCTCAGATAGTACTATACCCATGTGCACCCAAATGGGTGCACATGGGCTTTAATAGCATTTATCAAAATGATATCCGCTTCGATATCAATCAACTAATGGATTGAGATAGTTGTGCAACAACGAGAACCCATAGGACAAGGTGTTCGTATCTATCTCATTTATTTTTGAAAAATAGTAAGTAGGTTTAAATGGAACTCGCCATCAATCATTCGAAAGTAAAATCAGGCAATGGAAAAGCGAAATACTTTGTCCGTACAGGCGAAGTTATCTCGTCTAATCTCGAATCCACAACACATACCTATTCTGATACAACCGTAACGGGTAGATCGTACATAACCAGTAGAACTAAAAAGAAAACGGCATTTTGGCTTAGATTTGATAACGGACAGGAAAGAAAGTATGTACTCAATGGTGATGTAGACATTCTAAATGGTCAAAAAATAAGCTTACTATACTTGGAAGGGAAGAAGTCAACTTGCTTAGTTGGTATTGCGAATCATACAGCAGGTACATGTATTCCATACTTTAGTAGAACAGAGTTCCGTAAAGTATTTAAACCCAACAGAGAAAATATTACTTTGCTTACTAGCGTTGGTTTAGTGGGTAGTGTCGCCCTCTATCACTCTGAGGTCTGGAAGCATGATCTAAACATCGCCGAATGGTTGGTCGGCGGATTCTTCTATGTTGCGGGTGTCTTTTTTGTGTCGGGTTTGGTGTTTCTATTTATTGCATTAATTCAAACTATTTTAGACTTTGATTACTACTCGTTTAAGAAAGAAGTTACAAGTAACCTAAACAAAATTATTTAATAATTTAATTAAAAGGTATTGCTATTAATAGCGTGCCTTTTGTTTTTTTGAGTTTTAATTATTTAAGCTTTCTCATTAAATAAAGTTTAAATAATGTCTTTACAAATCAATTATTACTTGATAAATATATATTCAAGCCAGTGTGGTTAAGCTTATTTAAAGGAAGTGTAATATGAAAAATGTAGTGATTAAATTTAAAAATGGTCGTAAATCAAGTTATGTTATTGAAAAAGAAATCCTAAAAGAAAAAAACGAAAAGTTTCAACTTAAGTACAACAATATTTCTGATGAAGAAGCACTGCGTAGAGCGAATCAGATGCATTCTGAACATAAAGATAAGCCTGTATATCATGTGGCAAATAATTACTCAGGAAGTGAGAAGGTTAAGAAAGAGAACCGTGTTCCAGGTTTATACGGTTGCAACCGCTATAAGTCAAAGAAACCAGAAGTATTTAATATTTTATGATTTAACGTTTCACCACCATAGTTAATTCATTATTTAAGCCTCTAGTTTATGGGGAAACTATAAGAAAAAATAAAACCCCAGCTTTAAACTAGGGTTATATTAATATAATCAACAACTAATGCCGATAGATAATCGTTAAAGGCTATTCTGCAAGATTAACACAGATGAAATTATAAACATTATTTATAATTCTATCGCCGAGACTTTTATTGAATGGCTTAATTTCTAGGTTAATGTTATGAATTTCAAAGCTAAAAGTAGTACACCCTGATAAACAAAGTGATTTCAGGGTGTACTACTTGTTACATATAACTAGTTAACAATTTAGCCACGGCACTAAATACAGGCACAACAACAGAGTTACCAAACTGCTTGTATGCAGGCGCATCGGCACAAACAATACGGAATTCACTGTAAGGATCATTCACATCTTCAAAGCCCATTAGCCTTGCACATTCTCTTGGCGTTAAACGCCTTGGAGTTTTATACAGAGGATCAAACTCAGGGGCATAACGACCATGTTCTTGGTCATATTTAGCTTCGCCTTCTTTAATCATCTCTTTGTACTGTTTTTCCGTACACTCTGGGTTTTCTTTTGCGTATCGGTCAGCGAAATTAGTAGAGAACTCAAGACGCTCTTTGTTCTTTCTAAAGCCATGTTCACGGTTATCAGCAAGGTACTGTTCAGAGAGTCCTTGATGATTAATTAGTATCTCAGAGCCATCTTTGTAGTACCTCGCAGAAAGCGTTCTTGTCACAGCATTAGGATTTGAAGGGTCAACTAGTCCAAACCCAAACCCATTACCTTTACTTTGATGCTTCAGGGCATAGTGATACAGATAGTTCCACAAGTTTGGTGTTAACGTGTATTTCTTTGTCTCTTCTTCAGAAAGATTGGTCAGAATGTCACTAACGCGTAAGCGCTTTTGCGGAACTTCAATGTTTTTGAGAGACAGTTTTTTATACTCTGGATTTTTTTCTACGAGATCCTTACGCACTCCGACGAGGACAATACGTTCACGATGCTGTGGGGTAAAGTTCATACCGTCAATGATGGTTGGCTCTGGTTTACGTTTACGTACAACCTTGATGGCTTCTTCAATATCAGAATCAACATCGGTGATATCAGCCACCCAATAACCTACTTGGTCAAGCGTGCGTATGATTGTCGCGAACGTTTTGCCTTTATCGTGACTCTTGAGGTTCTTAACATTCTCTAGGACAAAGTATTTTGGCTGTCGTGCTTCTAGTACTTTCTGTACATCAAAAAACAGAGTCCCTTGAGTACCACACTCAAAACCGTGCGCTCTACCTAATGAGTTCTTTTTCGAAACACCCGCGAGTGAAAAGGGTTGACACGGAAAGCCAGCAAGAAGTACGTCATGCTTAGGAATATGTTTCAGAATGCTAGCCTGTTGTTGTAGCTCTGTTGCTTCAGGATCACCACTGAGAGTGATTTGAGTGATATCCATGAAGCTAGTATTTTTCGCACCATCTTCTTGCTCATTATTCAGGAAATATGGCAGTTCTGACTCATCTACATAATGATTTGCTAAGTAAGTTCGTCTGGCTTTTTCATCCCATTCACTAGTAAAAACACATTTTCCCCCAACGTTTTCGAATCCCTTGCGTAAGCCTCCAATACCAGCAAATAAGTCAATAAAGGTAAAGTTTGGCTTGTCCCAATGAGCAGGTTTTTTAGGGAGTAAAGTTGATCTCAATTTCTTTAGAGAACTATCACCAAGTGAAATAGGATTAGCTACAGGATCGGCTTTCCAACGATTCAGTTTCTCTCGGCTGATCTCGCAGAACTCTCCACCTAATTCTTGAAACTTAATGGCTAAGTTCTTTTGATCATATATTGTAATCAATAGTTTAAGTAGCTTATTTGTTTCTTGATGGCAATGCTCGATATAGCTCTCAAACTCTTGATCGCCTTTTAAAGTTGTATACTGATTCATATAGGTGACAAAAAGGGAATATTGTGTGCAAAAGTAACACACATTAATCCCTTTTTATAGACTTGAGTGACGTTTTATTTAGGATTGAGCGAAATAAAATGAACCTCTTCATAGAGTTCACTGGACGCCTTGTATATGTCATTGATACGCCACTGTGAGCGTCGCTTACTTTGCTTAGCATCAGTTGGATGAAATTTCGGTGCAGGATCAAGATACACAGTACCACTATGAATAGCTTGGAAAAGCCTCTCAGCATTAGTATTAAGACACCAGAGAACTTCATCTGGAAACTCAATCTTAAACGTATACCCAGCAGCTAAACTGTTGGGTTCATCATTTGGTAGTTTGGTTGCAGGTATATAGACGACCTCGTTGTGTTTAGCACCCCAGCAGTTTAAGAGGCGCTCGATGGACCAACTAGCTGCGATTTTTCCTTGTCTATCTTCTAATACAACTTCCATTCCCGTCATTTGCTTAGTAATGGGTTTCTTTGGGTTATATAGACCATGCTCAAAATGAGTAGTTTTTTTGCCGTTTTCATCTTTAGTTACAATGGGGTGAAAACACTGGATTTTTAACGTGAGCTGCGTTTTTTCATTTTCTTGATATGCTCTATGTAACCCTGTCAATCGATACACATCATTCTTCTTGTAACCATAAGTCGTCATAAAATCAGGAAAACTCTCCTTATACAGTCCTCCATCTGGCTCAGGAGTGAATAAGGTAAGCTTCTTGCGAGTAAAACATTTCAACTCAATACCGAAAATATCACCTTCTTTGTCAGCATTTGGCTCAATTCCCAGAGCATGCTCAAGTGTATAACCATGCACCTGCGAGCCAGTGAACGGTACTGTTTCACCTAGCTTGAGTCGGCAACCAAGCAAGGTTTTACCTGCTACATTAGCTTTCAGTAATTCTTTGAGCTTTTCTGTGCCGCTATCTTCACCGAGATCTATGGTGAACGCCTTGCAAACTTTTGAGCCGAAGTAGTTTTCAAGCTGATTAAATTGTTCAATGAATAGTCGGTTGGGATCCACAACTAAAACGGCAAAAGCATGACCTGAACGATTCGCACCTAAAACTAAGTAACGAGGTAAATAATCAGCCCGTTTAGTATATTCAATTGACATACAGCGAGGCATTTCTCGATTCACTGTTTGGAAGCCAGAGAGCCTAGCCTCTGGATACTGAGCATATACGATAGCTTTACACTGCTTAGCTCTTACCGCGTTACCATCTGTATCTAGCCATGAAAAATGGTGGAATTCAGCCTGTGGAATTAGCTTGCCAGGGTCTGAGGATCGCTTTGTTTCACTTGAACTTTCACCTCTATCACTAAACCTCAAATCAAAAATAGAGTTAAGTAGACTCGCATCTGAATGAAAATATACTTGGTTTTTATCGTTGGCATTCTTGGGTAATGATTTAATCAGTGCAATACTACATTCGTGCTTCTTTAATAGGCCACGCACATCATCTAAGTCATTGATATTTAAGTGGTCATATTGGTTTATTTCGTACACTATGATGTCTCGGTAACCTTATTGTTGGCTACGAAAGTACTCAGATTTATTCTTATATTCAATGAGATAGATCGAGTATTAGAAAGGTTGTGATATTAACTACGCAGATAATTGAGCCATTTACCATCCGCTATTAGCTAAACTGCTGATAAAATTCAAACTATCTGTACAACAACAAGCTTTAAATTATGAAGGATAAATTATCACTATATCCAACTTAAAGAGTCAAAGCATCGGAAACCTCTAAGAATTCTTGTTTTAGTTTTTTCATCGTCAATTTTGTGGGTTAAGCACTCTGTTACCTACGACTAATTTGCGATTAAATTGCTTTGGGTTCCACGAGTACTGGACGGATGAAGGGATTTGAGTACTCTGACCTGAAAGGCTTTGCCAAGAGAGGCTATCCATTTCAAAATCGACGCCTTTCATCTTCAAAATTTCACGCATCAGTGCATCAGTACCGCCAGGGTGTGTGGGCATAGGTTTACCCGTTAGGCTGTTGAGTTTGGCTTTGGTATACAGACCGTAGCCAATCTTAATCAAATCACCTTGTTTAACTAGTTGTCTTAGCGCTCGTCCAACCTGGTCGTAGCTTGCTACATCATCAAAGTCTTTACGTTCAAAGACGTAACGTCTAGAGCGTTTTATCTTTTGATAAATACATTCAATGGCTGTCATTTGAACCGCCTTCGCTTACATATTGGCTTCAGTATAACTTACCATGTTGCCAATAGGAATAAATACGGCATTTCAATAAGACAAAATGCGGCATAAAGATAAAGAAGATCGTTTTTAACTATTTGTATTTTAATTATTTTATTGTAAAATCGTAAATTATCACCTTACTCGAAATAGTTTATGCCACCTTATTTAGGTTCTGAACGGCTAGATTCTGTATTATTTTTTAAATAGGCGGCAGAAGCCGCCATGTCTCGATGTTACTACTCTTGTCTATTCAGCTCTTTTGCAATGACTTTAAGTACTTCCGCCGTGATATTTGCTGCTTTCGCTCTGGTAACGATTTTAATATTGTCACCATATTGAACCCAAGCATCCCCATCGTTCACAATTCTAACCATGGCAAAAGTATCTAAAGTCAGAGCATTGTCTATTAGTTGATTATCATCCATCACAACTCTCTACATCAAATTGACGAAAACTGAGAATGGTACTTGGATTCCATTCGTTTGAAGTCGCATTCCATGCTTCTCTAGAAAGTGCATTAGAAACAGAAGCTTATCCTCACGTTCTTGTTCATCTTCTTGCAATTCATAACCCAATATTAGTTTTAGCTGGCTAAATGACTCTATAGTGGAATAAATTGAATAGACACTGTCTAGCTCATCGAAAATTGTTCGGGTTGGGTTACGCCTCAAAGACAACTTAAGTCGATAAACTCGGCGGATATGTTCGATGTTTATTCCACAACTGACTAGATGCGTAAAATCATATTCTTGAGTGAAATCTGCATGTTCCAACGCTTCTGTCACGGCTTGAAGCTCAAAATTCGCTAGTTTACGCATCGTTTACCTCCAGACATGGAAATTTATTAACTGCTTCATGCAATTGATGAATTTTCGCTTGTTTTCCGTATCGTCCGAAGGTGATATTGGGATGAGCATGACCAACAATCTCAGCCACTATGTGCTCAGGTGTATTAGCAATCTTTAACTCATCGATAAAAGTGTGTCGGAACGAGTAGGCAGTTGGCCGAGCATTGGGTTTCATTCCAATGGCTGTTTGTAATTTTCCTAAGTTAGTGCGGTATCGAAATGACCAATCTTTATTCTCGCCATGTGGTTTATAGTTAAACAACTGTTTCTGCTTTTGCTCTCGGCGCTCTTGCACATACTCAAGAAACCCTCCTTTTATCAATTGATTGTGCAAGGGAACAATGCGGAAAGCATTGGTCGTTTTTAGCCTCTGATCCGCTTCGGAATCAGAAATCGAGATGCATGAGACACCATCAATCATTTGGATATTATGGGTTGTTAATTGACAAACCTCTGAAGGGCGGCATCCTTGGTAAATTTGCAGTTTAGTTGTCCACTGAAACTGAGCGTCTTTTTTACGAAATTCAGAGCTGGATAATAGCCTTTTGATCTCTTTCAACTGCCAGCGGTCACGTTGTTGTGATGCTTTTGTACCACGAGTCTTCGGTGCTTTTATGGCTTTGAAGACATTTTTATCAATGAGTTCAATTCGTTCGCAGTAATCAAAGAACTGTTTGTTAGCTGAAATGTATTCTTTTACCGTTTTGCAGCTTAATCCTTTTTCAATCAAGTGATCTCTGTAGGTGGTGGCAGCTTTGGCAGATAAGCTGACGTTTTGCTTGGTCAGATAATCCAAGAAATTGGTACAACGCTGATTCAACTGCGTCAGAGTCAGTGGTGTCACTTTTTCCAAGCGTTTACTATGGATAAAGTTGCCTAACTCGGTGATGAGTACTTGTCTGTCAGCCAGATTACGGTTTACGGTTACTTCAGGAGCAGGAGCAGGAGCAGGTTGAACCTTTATCCTTGCCTCATTATTAATGCTAACTATTGTACATTGTGATTGTGGGTTATCCTCATTGGGAAGGTTAGAGCTAAACTGCTGGCGAACCTTTGCTACTTGAGCATCAAGGTCCATTTTAAAACTGGCGTAAGGAATCCTCTCAGTGAGTGCTTGCTCGTACAAAGTGTGGATTACACCAGAAAGCTGAGAATTACGCTTAGAAGCAAGCCTACGTTGCTTAGTCAGAAGTGAGAGTCGAACCTCTCTCGGATAGCCAAGAGAAGTCTGTAATGCAACAGGAGTGGAAATACGTGTATAAAACACGTTATTGCTCAATTTAATCAAATACATATGTATCACCTATTTGTATTAGGTGACATTTGATCGTCTTAAAACGAGAAAAGCCCTTGATAAATCAAGGGCTTGAATGTGGCGGAGAGATAGGGATTTGAACCCTAGGATAGCTATTAACCATCGCCGGTTTTCAAGACCGGTGCTTTAAACCACTCAGCCATCTCTCCGTGTGGTGCGCATAATAGCGAGGCAATTTTACTTTGTAAAGTCTTGAGCTGATCGTTTGCTGGTTTTGTATACAATTGACGATAATTTTCCACTAATGGCTTGATTCTTAGCGCCTTGTTGGAGAAAAAATGTACATTAATGCGTGCTTCGTTATGGCGCATTTTTTATTTGGTTGCTGGCTTAACGGTGAATTCTTACGATGTTTGCCTGATGCTCTCTTGTAGTATCAGGCTACCGGAGTTTCATAAATGGAATGTTATTTCTTTTTTATGCTTTTATGTTCATATAATGCTTGAACCTCTGGGAATGACGGGTAACAAGCTAAAACTGGCAGGGAAATGGTACTAAACCTGAACCATAGCCAAAAGATGGCTTTCTTGACCCTGCGCAAGGTGAGGAGTAATTTGCAGCTTCCTGTGTTTAAGGCACTGCTTCCATTTCCAATCATTAAGTACAGAGTGTTTGCAGGAGTTTATCTTGCACTCACCTATGCTGATGATTGAAATCAGTCAATAAAAAGAACCATGCTAGAAGAAACGACAACCAATGACCCTCATGATGCTCAACCTGAGGGGACTGAACGCATTTATCGCCAACGTTTTGATTCCAAAATAGGGTTTCAAAATGAATACGATATTCTTGCTATTGAAGAGCCTTTACAAATCAGTTTGCAATGGAATGATACGGTTACTAACAAGCTGCATATCGAAGAGTGGAGCATGACAATGCGAACGCCCGGTGACGATGCCCATCTCATCGGTGGCTTACTTTACACGCAGCAAGTGATCGATTCATATGACCATATACTCAATATGGAATTGGTTGACGACGAATCACGCCATGGCCAGAATCACTGGTTGGTCACGCTCAATCATCCATACACTGATGTGATTCAGCATCAGGCCCGTCGTTATATGAGCCAGTCGAGCTGTGGCATTTGCGGTATGACATCCATCCGAGCCTTGAGTTTGAGGCGAGAAATTCGTGTTGATGATAGCCCGAAATGGCTCTCTTCTGATGTTGTTATTGCGCTTCCTAATCTGCTTCTTGCTCATCAACCACTGTTTGCAAAAACGGGGGCGGTGCATGGTGCGGGTTACTTCGTGAATGGCGAGTTGATTGCCGTTGCCGAAGATGTGGGCCGCCATAACGCAGTGGATAAGTTGATTGGTCGAATTTTGAGTGAGCAACGTTGGCACCCGCAAGGGGTATTGATTCTTAGCGGCCGAGTGAGTTTTGAGTTAATGCAAAAAGCGGCCATTGCTGGCATTTCAGTGGTGGTGGCTGTTGGTGCGCCATCACGTTTAGCGCTCGATATGGCGCGTCAGTTCGATATGACACTGATTGGTTTTATCAAAAAAAATCAGTTCAATATATACCATGGTCATGCACGTTTGCAGTCAGTGAAAGAGTGAGAAGAAGAATATGAGTATTAAACAATATACCGGTTCGGCTGGTGGTTGGGGAGCGCTAAAAAGCACCGCGCATCATCTATTGAAAAGTCATAATGTTGCCAAAAATATTTCCAATCTTTTAAAAACCAACCAAGACCATGGTTTTGACTGTCCGGGCTGTGCTTGGGGTGAAAAACATGTCCCAGGGCGTTTTCGTTTTTGCGAAAATGGCGCTAAGGCCGTCAACTGGGAAGCCACTTCTCGACGCGTTGGGGCGGATTTCTTTAGGCAATATTCGGTCACTTGGCTCAATAAGCAGAGCGACTATTTTCTCGAATCTCAAGGGCGTTTAGCGGAACCAATGCGCTATAACGCTCAAACGGATCACTATGAGCCAATCAGCTGGGATGAGGCGTTTGCACTGGTTGCACAACACCTCAATCAACTCGCTAGTCCAAATCAGGCGGAATTTTATACATCAGGCCGCGCGAGTAATGAAGCTGCATTTCTATACCAGTTGTTTGCGCGCCGGTTTGGTACCAATAATTTTCCTGATTGCTCAAACATGTGCCATGAAGCGACGAGCGTCGCCTTGGTTCGCTCGATTGGCATTGGTAAGGGAACTGTGACTATTGAGGATTTTGAAGAATCCGATGCGATTCTTTTATTTGGACAAAACCCAGGAACGAATCACCCTCGTATGTTGGAAACACTGGCGTCAGCCTATAAGCGTGGCGCTCGGGTCGTTGCGTTTAATAATTTAAAAGAGCGAGGATTGGAGCGTTTTACTAACCCGCAAAATCCTTTTGAAATGTTAAGCAATGGTTCAACACCGACCACTAGCCATTATTTCACTCCTAAATTAGGCGGAGACATGGCGGCGGTTCGTGGCTTGGTGAAAATTCTTCTGGCTCGTCATCAGCAAGCACAGACCCGTGGTGAATCGATATTCGACCTTGATTTCATTGCCCAGCATACCGAAGGGATCGAGTCTTATTTAGCCATGGTACAGGCTACGTCGTGGTCAAGTATTATTGAACAATCTGGGCTCACGCAACAAGATCTAGAGCTGGTGGCAGATATTTACCAAGGCGCTAAACGCGTGATCGTAACTTGGGCAATGGGGGTGACTCAGCATAAGCATTCGGTGGCAACCATACAAGAGTTGGTCAATCTACAATTACTGTTTGGCCAAATTGGTAAGGATGGTTCTGGGGTATGTCCTGTCCGTGGCCACTCAAATGTGCAAGGTGACCGCACGGTTGGAATTAATGAAAAACCGCCTGCATTTCTACTCGACAATATTGAAAAAGTACTGGGCTTTACGCCACCAAAAGCGCATGGCCATAATGTAGTTCATGCTATTGAGGCGATGCTACGGGGTGAAAGTAGAGTCTTTATCGGTTTAGGAGGAAACCTCGTTGCTGCTGCGCCCGATACCGAGCGTGTCGCACAAGCAATGAAAAACTGTAATTTGACCGTAAACATTGCGACTAAACTGAATCGGAGCCATGTCAACCCGGGCAAGGATGCGTTGATCCTGCCTTGTTTAGGTCGGACAGATATTGATATTCAGGCTCAGGGGCCACAGAAAATTACCGTTGAAGACTCATTCTCCATGGTTCATGCCTCTTCTGGGCGAATTGATGTTACAGGAGAGATGATGCGCTCAGAGCCTGCCATTATCGCAGGAATGGCAAAAGCGGCCTTAGGGGAGGGAAATCCAATCGATTGGCAATCCATGGCCGATAATTACGATAACATTCGAGATTTGATTGAAAAGATTATCCCAGGATTTGCCAATTTTAATCAGCGGCTCAAAGGGCCTGGCGGTTTTTATCTTGGTAATTCAGCGCGTGAATTTAATTGGAAAACGCCCACAGGAAAAGCGCAGATAAGCAGTAATGCACTTCCTGAATTTATCGTTCCGCTTAAAACTCAGCAGATGACCAAGAAACCGATTTTTGTGTTGCAGACGATGCGTTCGCACGATCAGTACAACACCACGGTTTACGGTTTGGATGATCGTTACCGAGGTGTATTTGGCGAACGTAATGTCATCTTCATGAATGAAAAAGATATTGAGCAGCTGCAATTAAAAGCGGGTGTACGAGTCGATATTGAGACACTGTGGGATGATGGTATTAAACGTGAAATTTTGGGCTTCAAAGTGGTCGCCTATGTAATTCCTCAAGGGAATGTGGCGGCCTATTTCCCTGAGGCAAATGCACTCATTCCATTGAGCAGTAAAGGCGACTTTAGTGATACCCCGACATCAAAATCTATTGCCGTTGTCATTCACCCAACCAAAGTTGCACCACTGTTAGTTCAAACAGACTAAAAAATCAGATACTAAAGCAAAAAAAATCAGATACTAAAGCAAAAAAGAGAGCCGAAGCTCTCTTTTTTTAGGTGTATGGTCGGACTGAGAGGATTTGAACCTCCGACCCCCGACACCCCATGACGGTGCGCTACCAAGCTGCGCTACAGTCCGATTGGCGTAATCTAATCATTTATCCCTTTAGCGTCAAGAGATAATCTTGCTAACGACCTGATTTAATTATCTTTGGCGTAAAATCTCTGCAATTCAGTTAAGCCTTGCATCAGTACTGGTAACGCTGGGCTAGAGTCTTTCTGACGTTGATAGTTTTCATCAAACAGCTTGAAGTTGCCAAATTTATCAATGAGAGTCGTTTGGGTATCGGTAATCAAGGCTAATTCACGGGCATCACCGGCTAAAATCCACTTCCTTTTGTTTTCATCAAACAAGTTTCTACCACTGCTAAATTCAATAGGGTTGGATGAAGCACCTAACAGATCCTGTAAAAGCGTGACTGAAAAATCTAAGTGACTTGAACGGTGTGAGTATTCCCCTGCCATTTTTCCAGGCCAATGGATGATCATCGGCACTTGTAACTGGTATCGGCTGTAATTGCTGTTAGCACCCCAGCTGTTAGTTTTTGTCTCGTTAAACTCCGCGCCATGATTTGAGGTGATCACAATCAGCGTATTGTCTTGCAATTGTAATTCGTCAATCTTAGTGAGCAGCAGACCTATTTCTTGGTCGGCTGCATTGACCGAGTTATTGTAACCAGCACGCAGGCGATCGCTGGCACTACCTTTACTTGACCGAGGGTCAAAGTCATTAAAGTTGTCAACGGTCGTCAATTCCAAATAGCTGAACCAGGGTTGTTCGGTTTGCTCGGATACCCATTTATGCCAGCGTTGTATAGTTTGGTTATCTGTGCTCGATTCTTGATCAAAAGGAGCTTTAGAGACCGTTAAAGTGCGGAAAATCGTCTCTTCGTATAAGGTGTCGTCAAAATTATCGCCACTAAAGAGGCCAAACTGATAATTCTGTTTTTTCAATACATCTATCAGTATCGGAGGGGTACCTTGTGAACGAATGGCGTTGGCATAACTGCTTGGTAAGCCATAAAATAAGCCAAAGATCCCAAACATGTCATTACTCGAGCTGTAATGATTATTAAACTTCAAATTTTCTGTCGCAAATTGGTAAGTGTTGGGCATGATTTCAGCTGTCAGCACATCACTTCTTAAATTATTGACACTCACTAGCAAAATATTGAGATTATTTGCTCTGCGGCCAAATTGAAGAGGCTCAAGAGGATAACGAACAATGTTAAGGTTCTCTTCATTATCCTTCAAACGCTTTAAGTACACATCACGATCAAATAGACCGTGTTTTTCCATGAACGATTTTGCCGTCATTGGATACGAGAGCGGGAAGTTTGATTTTTGGCTGGTCACTGATGTTTCTAAATACGCATCAGACCAAACGTAAATAAGGTGGCTGGTAATAAAACTAATGAAAAATACCGCCGCGATGGGCCGGCCAACGTGTTTATGCGATAGTTTTCGCTGCTTACGCCAAACCCACTCCGAAAGCCCAAGTTGTAAGAGGAAAATGAGCGGCATGACCACAAACAGATGCTGTAAGTCGGCGGTGATAGCGCTGGTCTCATCGCTAAAAAGCAGTTCCCATACAATCGGTGTTAAGTGCAGGTTGATTGCTTGATAAGCTTGGGTATCGATTAATAAGAGTGTGAGTCCTAACGTTGCAAAACAGACCGCCACGAAGCGAAATAGTTTGCGCGACGGAATGATGAATGTCAGAGGGAATAAAACCAGCAGATAGAGTGCAAAGACCAAAAATCCAAAATGGCCGACCCAAGACACAGCTAAATAAAACTGCCCCAACAAGGTTTCAGGCCATGGTGATTGTACGATATATCGAGTACCAATAAGCATTGCTGCAATGATATTGAAGAAAGCAAACCAATGCCCCCAACCAACCAACCGTGATACGCGTTCACCGTATGTATTTTCGCTATCTGCCATGTGATTTTCTATCTATGCATTCTATTAGTGAGTAGTAGTTTCTAAAGACGACATCAATGCCTGAGCAAATTTTTCCGCAATCGCCTTACGCTGTGAAGCGGCAACGTTTTGGTTTAAGACATTCGTTGCAATGTTTCCCGCAATCATGAGAGTAAGCTCAGGGGAAGCACTATGTTTAGCGAGGATGGCAGCAACTTCTGTCAGGATATTTTCAATTCTTTCGTCGCTGTATTTAGATGTAATAGGCATAAAGACTCTAATGATGATAGTAAAAGCGGCTTATGATAACCTACAATGCCTTACAACTGAAACCAGAACGATGATAATTTCACTATGAGTCTTCACCTTTCCAACGTGATTTTGCACCAATTAAGCAAAAACGAGCAAGATGAGTTGGTGGTTAAATACCGCTCTCAATCTTTAGATAATGATACGTCTGCCGAAAATTTAGTGGCTGAGTTGCATCGCGTGTTTAATTCGAAAGCGAGCAAAGGTTTTGGTTCGTTTAAGTCGGACAGTGATTTTCAAACTTGGTTGCAAGAACTTCGTCAAGGTGAGCGTGATTTTTACGATTTTTCACAAATCAGTGCTCAACGGCTGAAAGATGAATTATCAAAGTATCCGTTTGCTGATGAAGGGATCTTAGTGATGGCCGAATATCAGTCACTGGCTACTGATTACCTATTTATTGGGCTTTTACCTCTCAACCAAAGTTTGAAAGTAACAGAGGGGCTCGACATTAGCGCGACAGATTATCTTGATATCAACAAAATGGATATCGCGGCGCGTCTTGACCTCTCAAGTTTTGAAACGGACAAAAACTCAAACCGCTACCTTGCCTATATCAAAGGTCGCGTTGGTCGAAAAGTGTCGGATTTCTTTCTTGATTTTCTGCAAGCCGATGTCGGGTTAGATACCAAAGTGCAAAATCAAGTACTGATGCAAGCGGTACAGGATTTTTGCACGGATTCTAAGCTAGAAAAAGATGAAGCGATCGGTTACAAGAAGCAGGTTTACGATTACTGCAATGAGCAAATTAAAGCCGGTGAAGAGGTTCATATTCGTGAGTTGTCTGGTGAATTACCTGCTAGCCAAGACGGCACGGGTTTTTTCGAATATACGCAGGCACATGGCTATGAACTGGAAGAGAGCTTTCCTGGTGATCGTTCTACCGTGCGTAAACTGACCAAGTTTGTCGGTGCAGGGGGCGGTTTGAATGTGAGCTTTGATAGCTTGTTATTGGGAGAGCGTATTTTTTATGATCCTGAAAGCGACACGTTAACCATCAAAGGCACGCCACCGAATTTAAGAGAACAGTTAACGCGCCAGCGTTAATCGTTTACTACTAAGAGAGCTTGATATGGCTCTCTTTTTTGTCTTTTCTCCCGATGTACAACTCAGCACGGTCCAAACTTTAGGTTTATGCTTGTATTAATTACAAGTACAAATTGGTAATCACAGTGTTTGGGCAAAAGAAATCAAAACGATTCAGCGTGAGATCGTATGGAGTGATTCTGTTTGGTTGGTTAATCTCCGTTGGTCTTGTGTTTTGGCAAAGCCATTTAAGCTACCAAGCCATGCATGCGGTGAAAGAGTTACATTACAGTGTTGAAGAACTTAAAAGTTCACTCTATTTTAAAGAGCCTTATCGTTCGACGCGAGCGAATGATATCGCGCTGAATGTACAGCTACTCTATTCACTTAGGCTACAGCTGGAAGTTGAGCACCGAGATTTTTCATGGCGACCAGATATTCAGCAATTGCTTCATGTGACTGATCGCTATATCACACTGACCAAATCGTATTTGTCGATTGAGCTTAATATTCAACCCTTGGTTGAACGCCTACAAGTGCTGCGCGATAATCCCACTAATTCAGAACAACTCAAGCAAATGTATGTGGTGTTAGGCGCTTATGTATTTGAAGCGATGTTCAGTGACACTGAGCAAAATCCGGGCATCTATCGAGCATTAGATAAACTCTATGTGGATGGGCAATCTTTACCAGCCATTCAGAAAAAAGAGTTAGAGCAGACATTAGCACAAGCGTCTGATTTACTGAATCAATACGCCCAAGGTGCACGTTTGGTCGACAATTTAATCAATCACTCTATTTACAATCAGCTTATCCATGTTGAAAACCAATACCATCGTCTTTTAAACATCTATGCTTATCTTGTCACGGGGTTAAGTGGTGGTGTTATGCTATTGCTGGGTTGGTTGATGTTTCGGTCATCAGTTTTAACTCGTTCTCATGTTAATAAAGTTCCCAGTGCTGCGAAAGAGGATGCGTCATCTGAGATAAATCCCAGTCGTGTTTTGTCTACAGAAGAACCACAGGTGGAAACATCGGATCTTTCTGATGATTTGGCCATCGATATTGAATCCATGCTCATAACTCTCAATGGCGATGTTGAGTCTGTCACTCTACTGTTGAGCGTATTTATACAAGATCATCAGCATGATGCCACTGAATTGAAAAGATTGGTGCATTCTGATTTGGAGGAGGCGCAGCGCCGAGCACACAGCCTGAAAGGCGTCGCGGGCAATCTTGGTTGCCGTTCACTCAAGCAGATAGCGTCAGAAATAGATCAGCGACTTAGTCAGAAGCAACGACCTACGGAGAAGCAATTGGGGTTATTAACAACGCAATTAGCGGCCGCTATAGCCAGTGCGCAACACTACCTTGATCAAAGAAAACGATAAGCCAGTTCTATCGTGTCAGCTTTAAATGGTGATTCTGCTTGTAGTAAAAAAGAGCTCAGTTGAGCTCTTTTTTAATGGTTTTTTAGTTCAATGACTTTTGCAATACTCTGCTAGGCTGACTGTTGGTTGAGAACCGGTGCTTGTTCAGCACTATCTGCTGGTGCAGTAGGTTCACATTTATCAACAAACCAACCCATGTAAGAGGTAAAAATGGTCACCAAAATACAGACAAAGCTTAGCCACATAAAGGGGGCATATGAGAGCGTTGCAACGCCTAGAATGCTCGCCATGTAGATGCCATTATCGCTCCATGGCACCATACCGGAGGTGAGTGTGCCACCAAATTCAGCGTTACGTGATAGGTTCTTACGCTGATAGCCTAAACGATCATAGTTCTTGGCACAGATTTTAGGGGTCAGGATGAGTGAAACATACATAGCTGAGCCAAAAACGTTGCCCATAAATGCAGTACCAATGGTACTGGTTGCCAGTGAACCTGCGCTTGTCACGCGGCGCTCAAACAGTTTTGCGATGGTTTCAAGCACACCCACTTTATCTAGCAATCCACCAAACCCGAGACCAAAGACAATCACGGCAACAGAACCAAGCATAGAGGACATGCCGCCTCGGTTTAAGATTGAGTCAATGAAGCCAACGCCAGATTCAATATTGTAAGGTGCCCATGCGGTATTGAAAGCTTGCAAGAAGTCTACGTCTTGGATCATCACAGCCCAAATGATGCCCAGCAAAGAACCAAAGCTAATTACAGGAAACGAAGGCATTCTCATCGCAAGCAAGCCAAGTACAATCAGCACTGGCACAAAAGAGTATGGGGTAATGTAAAACTGCTGTTCCATCGCCTCAATCACGCTTTGTACTTGAGACATGTCTACGTTACCCGCATAGTGGAAACCAAATAAGGTAAACATGATACCCGTGATCACGTAGCTGATAAGCGCTATCGGCAGCATACCTTTAATGTGCTCCATCACTTCAACGTTAGACATCGAAGACGCAAGAATAACGGAATCAGATAATGGCGACATTTTGTCACCAAAGTAACAACCTGAAAGTACTGCGCCAGCGGTGATTGGTGCTGGAACGCCAAGACCTTGACCAATCCCCATCATGGCAATCCCCGCGGTACCAGCTGCACCCCATGAGGTTCCAGTTGCTAAAGCGGTGAGAGAGCAGATGATCATCGTTGCAAGAAGGAAAATAGAAGGATGGATTGCTTGAAGACCGTAGTAAATTATGGTCGGCACGATCCCGCCGGAGATCCAAGTACCAACTAATGCGCCAACAGCTAAAAGTATCAACACGGCACCTAAACCATTAGAAATACCATTCAGTGCTGCTTTTTCTAATTCTTTATATTGGTGACCTAAACGAACACCGAGCACAATAATGATGAACCAGCCAATGTATAAGGCCAGTTGGATAGGGAGATCGAGTTGAGCTGTAAACGAAAACGCGAGTAACAAAAACAAGCCTAGAGCAATAATTACTTGAATTAAGCTGGGTAGGCGTTGAGGGGCTTGCGTCATAAAAGAGCCTCTTGTCAGATTTATGATCTAAGGACAGAACGGTGCCCTTATTGAGTTCGATCGCACTTTACAATAGTTAGCATAATATATCGACATCAAACACCTCGGATGTGATTTATGTCGTTCAAATGGTTAATTTTCGATGTTAAATGTTGATAATAGTTAAATTTAGTGGTTGTAAATGTTTTGTAGTGTGGGCTTTTTGTGTAACAAGAACGTGATTATTTAGCGTTTCGTTGATTATTGAATGCTGAATCATAGTGCGGTTGAGTGATTTTTAGGCTTAAATGTGTTTTTTACAAAACTGGCTACGCAGAAAGAAAAAGTTACCACTTTTACTAAGAAAGTCTTGAGATTTTATGCTGAACCACTTATAGATGGAGCAATAAATTTTCATTTTAGATACATGGAGAGTGAGCGCGATGAGAGTAGGTTTAGTGGGTTGGCGTGGTATGGTCGGTTCTGTACTGATGCAGCGTATGGTTGAAGAAAATGACTTTGACTTGATCGAACCGGTTTTCTTTAGCACATCTCAAATTGGTATTCCTGCCCCAACGGTGCCTTCTAAGAAAGGCAATCATCATACAGGGTTACTGCAAGATGCTTACGATATTGATAGCCTCAAACAATTAGATGCCATCATCACCTGTCAAGGTGGTAGCTACACTGAAAAAGTGTACCCAGCGCTGCGTCAAGCGGGTTGGAAAGGTTACTGGATTGATGCTGCATCTACCTTACGGATGGATAAACAATCAATCATCACTTTAGATCCGGTCAACTTGACACAAATTCAGCACGGCATCCATTCAGGAACCAATACCTTTGTTGGCGGTAACTGCACAGTCAGTTTAATGCTTATGGCATTAGGCGGCCTTTATGAGAAAGGTTTGGTCGAGTGGATGAGCGCAATGACCTACCAAGCAGCTTCGGGTGCTGGCGCTCAAAATATGCGCGAGTTGATCTCGCAAATGGGAGTAATTAACGATGCGGTGAGCTCTGAATTGGCTAATCCATCGAGCTCAATTCTTGACATCGACAGAAAAGTGGCTGAAACCATGCGATCACCTTCTTTTCCTACCGAGCAGTTTGGTGCACCACTAGCGGGTTCATTAATCCCTTGGATTGACGTCAAACGCGACAATGGTCAAAGCAAAGAAGAGTGGAAAGCGGGCGTTGAAGCTAATAAAATTCTGGGACTTCAATCGTCACCGATCCCGATTGATGGAACCTGTGTTCGTATTGGCGCAATGCGCTGCCACTCACAAGCATTAACCATCAAGCTGAAGAAAAATGTTCCGCTTGATGAAATCGAAGAGATGATCGCTACGCACAATGATTGGGTGAAAGTTATTCCAAACGAGCGCGATATTACCGCACGTGAATTGAGCCCTGCCAAAGTCACTGGCACCTTGTCAGTTCCCGTAGGACGTTTGCGTAAAATGTCTATGGGTGATGATTTCTTAAATGCGTTTACGGTGGGTGACCAATTATTGTGGGGAGCTGCTGAGCCGCTTCGCCGTACTTTGCGGATCATTCTGGCTGAAAAGCAATAAAGATGGATCTTGGTTTAAAACCATTTGAGTAAAAATAAAAAAAAGGGGCGCTTTATGCAAAGCGCCCCTTTTTTTATGCTTTTTATCTGTAGTAACAGTGACGATGTTAACGCGGTTATGCAAGGCCAGGAAATAAATTTCTGAGCCCATTGGCAATAAACTCAATACCGAGTGCGCCTAGTATCAAACCCATGATCCGCGTAATCACGTTGATACCCGTTTGACCTAAGAAGCGGACAATATAGGGCGCTGAGCGAAACAGCAGCCAAGAGCTTAAACTAAATAACACCACAGTGATTATAATACCCACGGTATCGAACATGCTTGGGTAGCGAGAGCCATACACTATGGTTGAACTGATGGCACCCGGTCCTGCCATTAAAGGCATAGCGAGTGGCACAACCCCAATTTGTTCACGGCTAATGTATTCAGATTTCTCTTGTTTGTTTTGTTTATCTTCACCCAATTTACCGCTCATCATCGAAAACGCGATGCTCAGCAGCAATAGGCCACCAGCTACTCGAAACGAATCTAAAGAGATACTAAACATATCCAGTAACATCTGCCCAGCAAGCAGTGCGGTAATCAAAATTATTGCCACAGCAATATTCGCTGTAGCCGCCGTTTTGTGTTTCTCTTCTTGCGTCATATGCCCAGTGAGAGAGACAAATATTGGCATAATCCCCACGGGGTTCACAGCGGCTACAAGGCCTAAGAAAAACTGCAGGAAAATGGCTAACTCAAAGGTTTGCATGGCATTTATCTCTAATGGATCATTTCGATGAAATATTACGTGGCTAATGTAAGCGAAAGCAAAGGATAGCACGAATGAAAAAAACTAAAGCGATTGGGGTTTTATTGCTGAGAAAAACTAATTCAATGAAGAAAACGTTTTACAATTGTTTTTCTAATGTATGTGAGTGGTGTTGTTTTTTGCTCAACTGTTAACATCTGCACATTTTTAATAAAATTAGTGCTCCTAGCTGGTGGTAAAAGTGAGAGTCGATATACTCTCAGTAGCACGTAAAATGAGGTGTGTTCATTCATCTATCGCTCAAAAATGAAACTTTTTTACAGATTGTTGTAGTTTTTATAGTTTTCGTTGTTTAAGTAAATGTTTTTTATTCATTTAATTATCTATATGTTTTTTGTTTGTTTTCAGTGTCTTGTGGGCGATTTTGTAGGGTGGTTACCCCTAATTGGGTAATTAGTTTTTGAGAACTGATCTGAGTCAATTTTTTTCACACTCTGAAATATTATACTCAGTCCTGAAAGCAATTTACTAAGTCTGTCATTGTTTAAGCTGTTGAGAAAAAACAAAAACACAAAGCTGCAAACTTAATAAAGAGTTTTTAACATTTTTCTATTTTTAGGAGATCCATTATGCCTGTAACTAATTTAGCTGAACTTGATGCTCTAGTAGCGCGCGTTAAAGCGGCTCAAGCAGAATTCTCTACTTACTCTCAAGAGCAAGTAGATAAAATTTTCCGCGCAGCATCATTAGCAGCTAACCAAGCTCGTATCCCTCTAGCGCAACAAGCGGTAGCGGAATCAGGCATGGGTATTGTTGAGGATAAAGTAATCAAGAACCACTTTGCGTCTGAGTTCATCTACAACAAATACAAAGACGAAAAAACGTGTGGCATTCTTGAAGAAGATAAAAACCTAGGCACGATGACTATCGCTGAGCCTGTAGGCATCATCTGCGGTATCGTTCCAACCACTAACCCTACTTCTACTGCAATCTTCAAATCTCTCATCTCTTTGAAGACTCGTAACGGTATCATCTTCTCGCCACACCCACGTGCGAAAAATTCAACTAACGATGCAGCTAAACTCGTGTTAGATGCAGCAGTTGCAGCTGGCGCGCCAAAAGATATCATCGGCTGGATTGATCAACCTTCAGTTGAGCTATCTAACGCGCTAATGAAGCACGAAGGTATTGCACTTATCCTTGCAACAGGTGGTCCTGGCATGGTGAAAGCAGCTTACTCGTCAGGTAAACCAGCAATCGGTGTAGGTGCAGGTAACGTTCCAGTTGTAATCGACGAAACGGCAGACATCAAACGTGCAGTTGCTTCTGTTCTTATGTCTAAAACATTCGATAACGGTGTGGTATGTGCTTCTGAGCAAGCGGTTATCGTTATGGACGAAGTGTATGACGAAGTGAAAGAGCGTTTCGCGAGCCATAAAGCGCACGTTCTAAGCAAAGCAGATGCAGACAAAGTACGTAAAGTGCTACTTATCGATGGCGCCCTAAACGCGAAAATCGTAGGCCAACCTGCAACAGCTATCGCTGAAATGGCGGGCGTTAAAGTTCCAGCAGATACTAAAATCCTTGTCGGTGAAGGTATTGGCGAAGTTTCTTATGACGATGAATTCGCACATGAAAAACTTTCTCCAACACTTGGCATGTTCCGCGCGACTTCTTTCGAGAACGCGGTAGAACAAGCAGTAAGAATGGTAGAAATCGGCGGTATCGGCCACACTTCTGGTCTATACACTAACCAAGACGTTAATGCAGACCGTATCCGTTACTTTGGTGACAAAATGAAGACGGCGCGTATTCTTGTAAACATCCCAACCACTCATGGTGGTATCGGTGACCTTTACAACTTTAACGTTGCACCATCTCTAACGCTAGGTTGTGGTTCTTGGGGTGGTAACTCGATTTCTGAGAACGTAGGTCCTAAGCACCTAATCAACAAGAAAACTGTTGCGAAGCGAGCTGAAAACATGTTGTGGCATAAACTACCTAAGTCAATTTACTTCCGTCGTGGTAGCCTTCCAATCGCTATGAGCGATCTTGAAGGCAAAAAACGCGCATTCCTAGTTACTGACCGTTTCCTATTCAACAACGGTTATGCAGACGACGTAGTGACTCTGCTGAAGTCAAACGGTATGGAAGTTCAAACATTCTTTGATGTAGAAGCTGATCCAACTCTATCTGTCGTAGAGAAAGGCGCTGAAGCAATGAAGAGTTTCCAACCAGACGTGATTCTAGCACTTGGTGGTGGTTCACCAATGGATGCGGCGAAGATCATGTGGGTTATGTATGAGCACCCAGAAACTCACTTTGAAGAGCTTGCAATGCGCTTTATGGATATCCGTAAACGTATCTACAAGTTCCCTAAAATGGGTCAAAAAGCAGAATTGGTTTGTATCACGACTACTTCAGGTACCGGTTCAGAAGTCACACCATTTGCCGTTGTAACAGACGACAAAACAGGTGCTAAATACCCACTAGCGGATTATGAGCTAACACCTAACATGGCTATCGTTGATGCGAACCTTGTGATGAATATGCCTAAGTCTCTAACGGCATTTGGTGGTTACGATGCTGTGACTCACGCTCTTGAAGCCTATGTATCTGTTCTTGCGAACGAATACTCTGATGGTCAAGCCCTACAAGCACTTAAGATGCTGAAAGAGTACCTACCATCAAGCTACAAAAATGGAGCAGCAGACCCAATTGCTCGTGAAAAAGTGCACAATGCAGCGACTATCGCAGGTATTGCTTTTGCTAACGCGTTCTTAGGTGTATGTCACTCTATGGCGCACAAGATCGGTGCTGAGTTCCACATCCCGCACGGCCTTGCTAACGCATTGCTTATCTCTAACGTTGTGCGCTATAACGCGAATGATAACCCAACCAAACAAACTGCGTTCTCTCAATACGACCGTCCACAAGCACGCCGTCGTTACGCTGAAGTGGCTGACCACTTAGGCTTGAGCCAAGCGGGCGACCGTACTGCTCAGAAGATTGAACGTCTACTGACTTGGTTGGAAGATCTGAAGAAAGATCTCGACATCCCGCTATCTATCCAAGCGGCTGGCGTGAATGAAGCGGATTTCCTCGCAAAAGTTGACGTGCTATCAGTTGAAGCGTTTGATGACCAATGTACTGGTGCAAACCCACGCTACCCACTGATTTCTGAGCTAAAAGAAGTACTTCTTGCGGCTTACTATGGTACAGCGTTTGTTGAAGGTGAAACTTTCGAAGGCACTACCGTTATCAAGAAGAAAGATGACCAAAAACCAGCAAAGAAAAAGTAAGCTGAGTTATTGAGAGATTTTCGCTAGCACGAAACAATCTCTATCGGGAAAAGATAAAGCCTCACCGTCTGGTGAGGCTTTTTTGATCGAGTAACTTCATCATCAAAGCGTGGATGGGGATCTATCCCCACATGACTAAAATAGCGGCAATTGCGATTAGAACAAGCCCCAGCCCATCTTTAATTTTCACCGATTGTTTTAGCCAAAAAATAGAAATTAACATCGTAAAAAAGATCTCAATTTGGCCTAAAGTTTTTACATAAGGTACGGTTTGAAGAGACATTGCACTGAACCAACCAATAGAACCAAGACAGCTACTTGTGCTGGTTAATAGCGTCAGCTTAGGTCTTACCCATAATTGTTTTAATGAGTTGTTGTCGGTCACCATTAGGTAAATTAGCAGTAATAAAGTCTGCAGTGAAATGACCAACAATAATACCCAAGCAGCACTGTGTGGAAAGGGTAAGCCAAGTGCTAAGCTGGCTTCACGTACCCACAATGAAGTGAGTGCAAAGGCACTACCACAACTTAATCCCAGTAAAACAGTTGGCATTGAAAGCTGCTTAATATTGCCGTGCGTGCTCATCAAAAATACACCAATGCCACCAACGATGACGCCAATCCAGCCCAAGCCTGTCAAATGAGTCCCAAAAAAAATCATCCCTAAAATAGCGGCAACTAAGGCTTCGCTTTTGGCTAGCCCAGCACCTACAGCATAGTTATTTAATTTAAAAAGCTTAACCATGAGCGCTGTCGCGACGATTTGCATCAATGACGCGCCGATAATGAAAGCGATAAAGGTCAATGGCAATGTAGGTAATTTCGCGGGTATGAAATGATACAAAGTGATGAGATACAGAGCCGCGATAGGGCCAGCCCAAAGAAAGCGGGCAAGGGTAACACCAGTAGTACTGACCTCAGTTGCTAAGCGACTTTGGAATGCATTGCGCCAAGATTGCATGAATGCGGCCAGAAGGGTGAATAAGATCCAAGTCATGGAAGTCCATTTTGAGTGACAAGAAAGAGGCAATGCTATGAGATGCAGAGATATTGGGCAAGCGGAATATAAAAAGGGCTGCGAATGCAGCCCTTTAATGGTATTTAAACTCGGTTCAGAGATTAATACTGTGGTTTAGTCATTGCTGCACCAGCTTGACTTTGCGCTGACTGGCTGCCTGCTGCACGAGTTGCAATTCGTTCAGCATGGAAAGGTGCTGATACGATTTCAATCTCTTTGAGCAACAAAGAGCCTGAGGCTTTGGTCATCGGAGAGAATGCATGCGCTTTGATTGTTTTGGGTAATACGGCTTCAGGTGCCTTAGTTACTGCTTCAACCTTCAATGCTGGTACTTTCTCTGTCGTGGCTTTTTCTTCGACAACGAGCTCAATAGCGGTAGTCTTTTCAATAACAACTTCTGCGATCACTGGCTCTGAAATAACGGCTTCTACAGTGACCGATTCTGTGACTGAAACCGATTCTGTTACCACTGTCGATGGTACTTGAGGTTCAATAGCGTCCTGCAAAGAGACTGTAACAGGTTCTTCAACGACGCTCTGGTTCTCTTCGTGGCGAATAATGACCTTACCCATTGCCATTTCAGGGAAAGCAAAACCACCTAACGTTATCTCGGTATTGTTATCTACGACATCTGCCACTTGTTGAACAGGTTCAACCGCTGCGACTTGCTCTGTTACTGGTGCTTGATACACAGGTTTAGAGAGGTCATAGCGAGGCATCACTTTACCCATTGCCATCTCAGGAGAGGCAACCCCACCTTTGCGTAAACGGAATGGGTTAGGGCGACGATCACGACCACGGCGTCGACGTTGACCACTGGCTCGTAAATGACGAGGGGAGCGGCGATTGCGACGTTGATTTTGATCGTCATTCTCATTGTCGTCGTTTGGTGTAACGACCGATGTCTCAACAGATTGTGCTGTTTCAGCTTTTACGGCTTCAATAACCTCTGCTGCCGGGGTTGTATTGATCAACATTTCAGCTTCTGGTTGTTCTTGAGCGATTGTCTGATCTTTTACACGAACTTGTTTGTTTAACTTACGGCGTTGACGGCGTTCTTTGACTTTTGCCGTTTTCTCTTCCGTTTTATCTTCATTCGCTGTCAAGGTAACGGCTTGCGCTTCAGCCGCAAGTTGTAGCCCTTGCTCCGCTAACTTTTCAGATTTGCTGTCATCACGCTTGTTGCGGCGCTCTTGTTTTGGCTTGCGAGCTTGTGTCTTACGAGGCTCGTTGGTAGCAACAATTTCTTTGTCTTGTGTTTCTTCAACAAGAGCAGAGGTATTGACAGGTTTACGTTTGTTTCTGTCACGGTTTGCGTTGTCGCGATTAACATTTTCACCGCGTCCGTTACGACGACGTTGGTCATTTCGATCACGACGCTGGCGTGGTGCTTGGCTACGTTCGTTTTCTTGTTTTTGTTGCTCTTCCTCAGTTTTCACCTCTTCCGTGGTGGTTGAGAAGATGCTACCAAGAGCTTTAACGATGCGGCCAAATAGACCTGGTTTACCTGGTTCAACAGCGATCTCTTTGACTGGAACCGCTACCTCTGCTTTAGGTGTTGGAGCTGGAATAGTTTGTGCTGGAGCAGCAAACCCTTTCAACGCTGGTTCTTCAATGCGTTTTGGTTTGAAATCGATATCTGAGCTTTCTTTACCTTCTGCTTCTTTCAGTGCTTCTAGTTTCATTGGCACTAAGTAAGAGAGTATTTCTTGCTCTTCCCCTTCACGGACACGGATCACTTCAAAATGAGGCGTTTCCATTTCAGAGTTAGGGACAATGGTGATCTCGACTTCTTGAATGCGTTCAATATGATTGATTGAGCGACGTTTTTCATTGAGTAGATAAGATGCAATAGGAACGGGAACCACCGCCATAACTTGAGCGGTATTATCTTTTAGTGCTTCTTCTTCAATGAGACGTAAAACAGAGAGCGCAAGAGATTCATTATCACGAACCACTCCGGTACCAGAGCAGCGTGGGCAGATATGGTGACTTGCTTCGGCAAGTGATGGGCTCAAGCGCTGACGCGACATTTCTAACAAGCCAAAACGTGAAATTCGGCCAATTTGTACGCGAGCACGATCTAGGCGTACGGCATCTCGTAAACGGTTTTCTACTTCACGTTGGTGACGAACAGGAGTCATATCGATGAAATCGATAACCACTAATCCGCCCAAATCGCGCAGACGTAATTGGCGAGCAATTTCATCGGCTGCTTCTAAGTTGGTGTTAAGCGCCGTCTCTTCAATATCGCCGCCTTTTGTTGCACGAGCAGAGTTGATATCAATTGAGGTCAATGCTTCGGTTGGGTCGATAACAATAGAGCCACCAGAAGGCAAACGCACTTCACGCTGGAAAGCCGATTCGATTTGGCTTTCAATTTGGTAATGGCTAAATAGGGGTACTTCACCGTCGTATTTTTTTACACGACTCACGAAATCAGGACGCACCAAACGAATGTGCTCAAGGGCACGTTCATAAATTGTGTTGCTATCAATTAGAATTTCACCAATGTCACGACGCAGATAATCACGAATTGCGCGTACAATGACGTTGCTCTCTTGGTGAATAAGTAGCGGTGCAGGACGCAAATCGGAAGCTTGTTTGATTGCGCTCCAGTGATTGAGCAAAACGTTTAAGTCCCACTCTAGCTCTTCCGCACTTTTGCCCACACCTGCAGTGCGAACGATAAGGCCCATGCCTTGAGGAAGCTCTAAACTGCTCAATGCGGTTTTTAATTCGGTACGCTCATCGCCTTCGATACGGCGTGAAATACCACCGGCACGAGGATTGTTTGGCATAAGAACTAGGTAGCTACCAGCAAGAGAAATGAAAGTGGTCAACGCAGCGCCTTTGCTGCCTCGCTCTTCCTTTTCAACTTGGACAATAACTTCTTGGCCTTCTTTAAGCGCTTCTTTGATGTTTGGACGGCCTTGGTAAGTGTAGCCATCAGGGAAATATTCGCGGGCAATTTCTTTGAGAGGAAGGAAACCGTGACGTTCAGCGCCGTAATCAACAAATGCAGCTTCTAAACTCGGTTCAACACGGGTGATACGTCCTTTATAGATGTTCGCCTTTTTAGATTCATGCCCTGGACTTTCGATGTCTAGATCAAAAAGTCGTTGGCCATCAACCAGCGCGACACGCAACTCTTCTTTTTGAGTTGCGTTAATTAGCATTCTTTTCATTTAAAAATCTCGTTATCTTTCTTTAGTTTTGATTATTGGACTTGTTGCTGGGTTTCGTTTTCACGGTGCCAGATCCCATGACTAAAAGGTGCAGCCTCCCGGCTGGAGGGGATGCTCTAGGGCACTTCAGTTATCGCACGCACACGATTGCCTGCGATCCGCGTATTGGCGGAAAATACTCAACATGAAATGACGATGAGTAGAGCAACAAGATAGCTTCGCTCAATAGTGTCTTACGCCATGTGCAGCACATTGACGCTTAGCAGTCTACTCACTATTTTGCTCAAAAATGGACGGTAAAGAATAAAAAATCACCGAATCATTCATTGCAGTTGTGAACTATAGCAGTGACAGGTAAACACAGCAATCTGCTTTGTTATGAACAGGTCAAAAAAATGAGAATAGGTCTAAAAGTTAGATGGCTAATTTAATGTTTATCAAAGAGTTTTAGCTGTTAAAGTAAGAATTGTAATGGGTAATATTTAATTTTATCCACAGTCACATTTCAATTGGTGTAATTCTCGCCAATTTGCCATTAAACAGCAGATGAAAATATTCTTTTTTGTGGCGAAGAAAATGTGAATTTAAACAATTTACAGTGGTACAATGGCGCCCATGAGTGAAATTAGAACCCAAGTCCAGCTCATCGATATCGATGAAGATATGGCTGGTCAACGCATTGACAATTTTTTGCGTAACCAATTAAAAAACGTTCCCAAAAGTATGGTTTACCGAATCCTGCGCAAAGGAGAGGTTCGTGTAAATAAAAAACGCATCAAAGCAGAATATAAGTTATCGGCTGGTGATGTGGTGAGAATACCACCAGTGACTCTCGAACAGTCGGATCAAGAGAGCAACACACCCAATACCAAATTGAGTAAAGTCGCCGAGCTAGAACACTGCATTATTTTTGAGGATGAGCACTTACTTATTCTGAATAAACCTTCCGGTACGGCTGTTCATGGTGGGAGTGGTTTGAAATTTGGCGCAATTGAAGCGCTGCGGGCATTGCGCCCAGAAGCTCGCTTTTTGGAATTGGTGCACCGTATCGATCGCGATACGTCGGGCATTTTATTAGTGGCTAAAAAGCGCTCCGCGCTGCGTCATCTCCAAGCCCAGTTTAGAGAAAAAACGATTCAAAAATATTACTTTGCTTTAGTTATGGGGCAATGGAAAAGCAGCTGTAAAGTCGTGAATGCGCCACTATTGAAAAATGAAGTGAACAGCATTGTGCGAGTCAATCCAAACGGTAAAGCATCGGAAACGCGCTTTAAGATCCTTGAACAGTTTGCACAAGCAACTTTGGTGCAAGCCAGTCCGATCACTGGCCGTACTCATCAGATCCGCGTTCATACTCAGTATACAGGGCACCCGATTGCGTGGGATGATCGTTATGGTGACCGCCGTTTTGACGCATATACCGCACAGTTTGGCATTGACCGATTATTCTTACACGCGGCCAATATTCGTTTTATTCACCCTTCGACAGAGGCGTTAATGGACATTAATGCACCACTCGATACTCAACTAGAGCAAGCATTAGTCAAATTGAGAAACGCTTAAGGCCAGCTTTCATTCGCTAACGAGTAGCAACATAGTAGAAACATAAAGTAATGGTCGAAGTCATGGTATAAAAGTGAGCGCAGATCAAGGCGCTCACTTTTAATCATTATCCTAAAACGGTAATGCCTTGAGACTCAAGCATTGAGACTAGCTTAATTAATGGTAGCCCAACCAAACTATTAGGGTCATCACCTTCTAAACGTTCAAAAAGTGCAATGCCCAGGCCCTCACACATAAAGCTGCCTGCGCACTGTAGTGGTTGTTCTTTTGCCACGTAAGCCGTCACCATCTCGGTAGATAAAGAGCGAAAATGAACCGTGAAGGGTTCTACGGTGACCGTGCATTGGCGGGAGACGGAGTTGTAAACCGCAAGCCCAGTATAAAAAGTGATGGCTTTTCCACTTTGTCTGAGTAACTGTTTAATGGCTTGTTCTTGAGTATGAGGTTTGCCAATAATCTCACCGTCAATCACGCAAACTTGATCAGAACCGATGACTAAACTGGGTTGGTTTGGATGGCAAGATCTTGCTTTCGTTTCCGCTAAACGAGTCACCAGATCTTGTGCGGGCTCACCAGGTAACGGAGTTTCGTCGCAATTAGGCGAGCAGGTAACAAAAGGTAAATCCAGCTTTTTAAGTAATTGCTGCCGAAACGGCGAAGTAGATGCTAAAACTAGTTGGTAATTTTGCATTTTGATTTAGAATTGCTGCGAATTTTACCGCAGCATATATCAATCAGACATGCTGTACATAATTCTCTCAGTGGAAAGGGGAAAAAACGAACTTTTTTGCCTTTTTCTTTGACTAAAACCGATTTGGAAGATAATATTCGCGCCCTATGCAAAAGGTAAAAATACCGCGATCGATTGATCCGGCTAAAGCAGCTCAAAAACGACTTGATTGTGATGGTATCATCCAACTCAGTCTTTTTAAGCGTTTAGAAGAATCAGTCGCAGGCGTTAAACGCGACGCACAAGTCTCATTGTCATTTGGGCTTGATGAACAGCGACTAGTTGTTATCTCTGGTAAAGCTAACATCTCTGTCGATTTAGAGTGTCAACGCTGTAACAAAGTTTTCGCACATGAGTGCGAAGTCCAATTCAAGTATACTCCTTACTTGGGGAGTAAAACGGATGAAGACGCACCGGAAGAGTACGATTTGGTAGATCCGAATGAGTACGGTGAGATCGACCTTGTACAATTAGTTGAAGACGAGTTCATCATTAATTTGCCACAAGTAGCAATGCACGATAGAGCGGAATGTAGCGTTAATTCAGACAATTTAGTATTTGGTGAACTTCCAGAAGAACTAGCGGAAGAAAAGCCGAATCCATTTGATGTTTTAAAAAACTTAAAACGATAATTCGTTATAGGTTAAGACAAAGGAGTAGGGTCAATGGCCGTACAAAAGAGCAAAAAATCACGCGCACGTCGTGGCATGCGTCGTTCACATGATGCGCTAACTACATCTGCACTATCTGTAGATGCGACTTCAGGTGAAACTCACCTACGTCACAACATGACTGCTGACGGTTATTACCGTGGCAAAAAGGTTATCAGCAAGTAAGGTTGACCTTTGCAATATTTAACCGTTGCACTTGATGCAATGGGCGGGGATTTCGGTCCTCGCGTAACAGTGCCTGCCGCCGTGCAGGCACTGTCGCATTTCCCAGAGCTCAAAGTGATCCTCGTTGGTGATCAAGTTTTGATCACACATCAATTATCTCAATTAGGTTATGAACTTAATACTCGCTTGAGTATTTTGCACAGTGACCGCGTTATTTCTAACTCCGAAAAACCTTCTCTGGCCTTACGCAATAGTGCTGGAAGTTCAATGGGCATAGCAATTGACCTAGTTTCTGATAGCCGTGCTGATGCTTGTGTCAGTGGTGGTAATACAGGTGCGCTCATGGCGTTATCTCGTTTTCGTCTGAAATTGCTGCCCGGCATTGATCGTCCTGCATTAGTTTCAGCGTTGCCGACGGCTTCAGGTCAACGCACTTGGATGCTGGATTTGGGTGCGAACGTATCAAGTGATGCAGATTCTCTGTTTCAATTTGCTGTCATGGGGAGTGCGCTAGCCGAACAGCATTTAGGCCGCTCTGCAAAAGTTGCCATCCTTAATATTGGTGCGGAAGAGATTAAAGGGAATGATTTAGTGAAGCGTTGCGCTGAAATGTTGAATCAAACTCAGGCCGTCAACTATATCGGCTATATCGAAGGTAATCAGTTGTTGGATGATGTCGCTGATGTGATTGTTTGCGATGGTTTCGTCGGCAATGTTTGCCTGAAAGCATGTGAAGGCACAGCACAACTCTTTATTGATAAGTTAAAAAGCCAACTTTTGGGCTCATCCATAAAGGGTTGGATTGCACGAAAACTGTTTTCTTCATTATTTACTGAACTAAAAACATTGAACCCCGACCAGTATAACGGCGCAAGTTTGTTAGGATTGCGCGGCATTGTCATAAAAAGTCATGGAAGTGCTGATGTACTCGCCGTCGTGAATGCGATTTCCGAAGCGGTACACGAGGTCAAACGACAAGTCCCCAGCCGTATAAGCGATCGTTTGGAAGCGGTTTTACTCGAGAGGCATTATTAGTCTTCATGTATAGCAAAATTTTAGGTACTGGCAGCTACTTGCCATCTCAGGTGCGTACTAACGCAGATTTAGAGAAAATGGTAGAGACAAGCGATGAGTGGATTATTGCCCGTACTGGTATTCGTGAGCGCCGCATTTGCGCGGAGAATGAAACCGTTGCGGATATGGCTTTCTATGCAGCGCAAAATGCCATTCAAATGGCCGGCATTGATAAAAACGATATTGATCTGATTATTGTTGCAACAACCAGCAGTAGCCATGCATTTCCTTCGGCGGCATGTCAGGTGCAAGGTAAGCTTGGCATCAAAGGATGTCCCGCTTTTGATTTAGCGGCGGCTTGTTCGGGTTTTGTCTATGGATTATCGATTGCAGATCAACACATCAAATCGGGTATGTGTAAAAACATTCTTGTCATTGGTGCTGATGCCTTGTCTAAAACCTGCGATCCAACAGACCGCTCGACAATCATTTTATTTGGTGATGGCGCAGGCGCCGTCATTATTGGTGCAAGTGAAGAGCCAGGAATTTTGTCGACTCATATCTATTCTGATGGTGAGTTTGGCGAGCTCTTGAGTTTACCTGTTCCAGAGCGTGGTGGTGATGCTGATAAATGGCTCTATATGGCGGGTAATGAAGTCTTTAAAGTGGCAGTGACGCAACTCTCTAAGCTTGTTAAAGATACGCTTGCTGCCAATAACATGCACAAATCAGAATTAGATTGGTTAGTGCCTCATCAAGCTAACTATCGCATTATTTCCGCGACCGCGAAAAAACTATCGATGTCACTTGACCAAGTCGTAATAACGCTTGATCGCCATGGTAATACGTCTGCTGCTACCGTCCCAACCGCGCTCGATGAAGCCGTACGAGATGGTCGAATTCAACGTGGTCAAACGTTATTGCTTGAAGCCTTCGGTGGTGGTTTTACTTGGGGCTCGGCACTCGTTAAGTTTTAAGCGGATAGATTTTTATTTTAAGGGGTTGGTTCAACCTCTTGTTTTTACTTAAGGAAACAAACAATGAGCAAGTTTGCTATCGTATTTCCAGGTCAAGGCTCGCAATCAGTTGGTATGCTTGCAGAACTTGGTCAGCAGTATGATGTCATTCAACAGACATTTGCCGAAGCTTCTGAAGTGCTGGGTTATGATTTATGGGCATTGGTACAAAATGGCCCAGTAGAAGATCTTAACCAAACCTCTCGTACTCAACCGGCATTACTCGCTTCTTCTGTTGCCCTTTGGCGGTTATGGCAAAGCCTAGGTTTAGAGCAGCCAGCCTTGCTTGCTGGCCATAGCTTGGGTGAGTATTCCGCACTGGTGTGTGCAAGTGTAGTTGACTTTAAGCAAGCCATCAAATTAGTAGAGCTGCGCGGTCAGTTAATGCAAGAAGCCGTTCCGGCAGGCGTAGGTGCGATGTCGGCTATTATCGGTCTTGATGATGAGCTGATAGCAAAAGCGTGTGAAGAAGCCGCTCAAGGTGAAGTGGTTTCACCGGTTAACTTTAATTCGCCAGGCCAAGTTGTCATCGCAGGCAATAAAGATGCAGTTGAACGTGCGGGTCGGTTATGTAAAGAGGCCGGAGCAAAGCGCGCGCTGCCATTGCCAGTTTCTGTTCCTTCTCACTGTGCTTTAATGAAGCCAGCAGCAGACAAGTTAGCGGTTGCATTACAATCGATTGAATTTCATGCACCACAAATTCCGGTTATCAATAATGTGGATGTAATAGCAGAAATTGATCCGGCCAAAATTAAAGATGCGTTAGTTCGTCAACTATACAGCCCTGTTCGTTGGACGGAATGTGTACAGTTGATGAGTGAGCAAGGCATAGAAAAGCTGCTTGAAGTTGGCCCAGGCAAAGTTTTGACGGGCCTGACTAAGCGCATTATTAAATCGCTTGAATCAGCAGCAGTGAATGATATTGCTTCACTTGATGCCGTTAAGTAATCAAAGGAAAGAATAGATGATGAACCTAGAAGGCAAAATTGCTCTCGTGACTGGCGCAAGCCGTGGTATTGGCCGAGCGATCGCTGAATTATTAGTTGAACGCGGTGCAACAGTGATCGGCACGGCGACTAGCGAAAGCGGTGCAGCGGCAATCAGTGAATATCTTGGTAATAATGGTAAAGGCCTAGCGCTGAACGTGACGGATGTGGAATCTATCGCAGCGACGCTGAAAACCATCAATGACGAGTTTGGCGTGATCGATATTCTTGTGAATAATGCCGGGATTACTCGTGATAATCTATTAATGCGCATGAAAGATGATGAATGGTCAGATATTATTGATACCAATTTAACGTCTATCTTCCGCTTATCGAAAGCGGTGCTACGTGGCATGATGAAAAAGCGCAATGGTCGCATCATCAATGTGGGCTCTGTGGTCGGTACTATGGGTAACGCTGGTCAAACCAACTACGCAGCGGCAAAAGCGGGCGTAATTGGCTTTACTAAGTCTATGGCTCGCGAAGTTGCATCTCGTGGTGTGACGGTTAACACAGTTGCGCCAGGTTTTATCGAAACAGATATGACAAAAGCGCTGAATGATGACCAACGTACTGCTACACTAGCCCAAGTGCCAGCTGGCCGCTTAGGCGATCCACGCGAAATTGCGTCGGCAGTGGTATTTTTAGCTTCTCCAGAGGCTGCCTACATTACGGGTGAAACTTTGCACGTAAATGGCGGGATGTACATGGTATAAGTTGGTTTTTGAACGTTATTGATGAAATAAAGGCTTTGCTATTGTCAACAACGTGTAAAACTTGCTAACTATATGCGCAACATTTGTGCATGATTTAAGTCAAAAATGGTCTTAATTTCGGTTAAAATCGGTAAAATTGTGGTTTGACCAGCAATGACCCACTTGCAACTTTCCCTAGTTAGAATAAACTACGGAACCATCGCATTAGGCGAAATCTGTAAAGGAAAAGAAAACATGAGCAACATCGAAGAACGCGTAAAGAAAATCATTGTTGAACAGCTAGGTGTAGACGAAGCAGAAGTAAAGAATGAAGCTTCTTTCGTAGAAGATCTAGGTGCTGATTCTCTAGATACAGTTGAGCTAGTAATGGCTCTAGAAGAAGAATTCGATACTGAAATTCCAGATGAAGAAGCTGAGAAGATCACTACTGTTCAAGCTGCAATCGACTACGTAAACAGCGCTCAGTAATATCTCTCCCCAGGCGGCCCTCTGGCCGCCTGAGTTTTTCTAACTCTTCTATACCTCTCATAGAACTTTTCAACTCCGGAGAATATGATCGTGTCCAAGCGTCGTGTCGTTGTCACTGGCATGGGTATGTTGTCACCGGTAGGCAACACTGTAGAATCTTCTTGGAAAGCCCTGCTAGCTGGTCAAAGCGGTATCGTTAATATCGAACATTTTGATACCACCAATTTTTCAACTCGTTTTGCAGGTCTAGTCAAAGACTTTAACTGCGAAGAGTATATGTCTAAAAAAGATGCCCGTAAGATGGATCTCTTTATCCAGTACGGTATTGCGGCGGGTATCCAAGCACTTAATGATTCTGGTATCACAGTAACTCCAGAAAATGCCCCAAGAATCGGTGTTGCTATCGGCTCTGGTATTGGTGGTCTTGACTTGATTGAAACTGGCCATCATGCCTTGGTAGAAAAAGGCCCACGTAAAGTGAGCCCGTTCTTTGTACCCTCAACGATTGTCAACATGGTTTCAGGCAACTTGTCTATCATGCGTGGTCTTCGTGGTCCAAATATCGCTATTTCTACCGCATGCACAACAGGTTTACATAACATTGGCCATGCGGCACGTATGATTGCATACGGTGATGCCGATGCGATGGTGGCGGGTGGTGCAGAAAAAGCATCGACACCACTTGGCATGGCGGGTTTTGGCGCAGCAAAAGCATTGTCTACGCGTAATGATGAACCGCAAAAAGCGTCTCGTCCTTGGGACAAGGGCCGTGATGGCTTTGTTCTAGGCGATGGTGCGGGTGTTATGGTTCTTGAAGAATATGAACATGCTAAAGCACGCGGTGCGAAGATTTACGCTGAGTTAGTTGGCTTTGGTATGTCTGGTGATGCTTATCACATGACTTCACCAAGCGAAGACGGTTCAGGCGGTGCGTTAGCGATGGAAGCCGCGATGCGTGATGCGGGCGTAACAGGTACTCAAATCGGTTACGTCAACGCTCATGGTACTTCGACTCCAGCTGGTGATGTTGCGGAAATTAAAGGTGTTAAGCGCGCTTTAGGTGAAGAAGGTTCGAAACAAGTTCTTGTCTCTTCTACTAAATCGATGACTGGTCATTTGCTAGGCGCGGCTGGTTCTGTTGAAGCCATTATCACCGTTATGTCATTAGTTGACCAAATTGTTCCACCAACCATTAACCTTGATGATCCAGAAGAAGGTTTAGGCATTGATCTTGTTCCACACACTGCCCGCAAAGTGGAAGGTATGGAATATGCAATCTGTAACTCTTTTGGTTTTGGTGGTACGAACGGCTCGTTGATTTTCAAAAAAATCTAATGATTGTGGTTGTGACACTTGAGTTTGAACGGCTTGATGCTTAGCATTGAGCCGTTTCTTTTTGTGGGGTAAGCACGATGTTTTGGGTAAATGGACAACCTAGTGACACTCTATCTCTTACTGATCGCTCTTTTCAGTATGGGGATGGTTGCTTCACAACGATTCTCGTTTGCGCTGGTGAGCTTCAATATTGGGATATGCACGTTGAACGCATGGAATCTTGTTTGCGGTGTTTAGCTATTCCCGCCCCTGATTGGCGGCAAGTTGAAGATTGGCTCTCAACGATCGTTCCTAGTACCGCAAAATCCGGTGTGAAAATTCATATTAGCCGCGGACAAGGTGGTCGGGGTTATAGCCCTGCTAACGTTGGCGATTCTCAAGTCACTATCAGTACCTTTGAGTACCCAGCCCATTATATTCAGTGGATAGCTGATGGTATCGAGCTTGGTGTTTGCCAACAGCGGATGGGACTCTCGCCATTATTGGCGGGTCACAAACATAACAATCGACTAGAACAAGTCTTATTAAAGTCAGAGATGGATGTAAAAGGGTACGCTGACGGCATCGCGCTAGACATCAATGAGCATGTCATAGAAACTACGGTTGCAAATATTTTTTGGGTGTCAGGGGGTAGGTTATGTACGCCAAGCTTAGACAATGCAGGCGTAGCTGGGGTTATTCGTCGTGTATTATTGGCGGCGGCTACCGATCTCAAGGTTGAAGTGAGAGCATTCTCATTAGAAGAGTTATTGTCGGCAGATGAAGTGTTTATTACTAACTCCTTATTAGGCGTTGCGCCTGTCACGGCAATTGCAAATACGATTTTCCCTATTGGTAAAATAACACGCTATTTTCAGGAGCGTTTTAACTCGTGATTAATCGAATTCTCGTTGTATTACTACTGATCATTATCGCCGTTGGAGCTGGATATTTCTACATTGAGCGACAGGTAGATGCTTATTTAGAACAGCCTCTATCGCTTCCTTCATCGCAAGTCGTGACCATAAAATCTGGTACAAGCCTTAATGGCGTATTAACGCTATTGAATGAGAAAAAATGGATAACGGATTTTTCGATGTACAAGTTAGTGCGACGTCTGCATCCTGAAATAACCAAAATTAAGGCGGGAACTTACCAAGTACAACCCGGAGATCGATTGATCGATCTCTTAAGTGACGTGATATCCGGTAAAGAGCATCAGTTCTCTATTACCTTTGTCGAAGGGAGCCGCTTTAATGAGTGGCGAGCTCTGCTTGCACAAACCGAAGGCGTGACAAACACGATAGCTGATTTGGCAGAAGCCGACATTGCCCAAAAATTAGGCATTGAGCAGCAAAAGCTTGAAGGATTGTTTCTAGCGGAGACTTATCATTTCCCTTTTGGAACGACCGATCTTGAGATCCTAAAAAGGGCCAATAGACGTCTTGAGAAAATACTCGATCAACATTGGGCCAATCGCCAGCCAAATCTGCCAATTAAAACGCCTTATGAAGCGTTGATTTTGGCGTCAATTATTGAAAAGGAAACGGCTATTGCTTCAGAGCGAGGGCGCATTGCCTCCGTTTTTGTCAATCGACTCAATAAACGGATGCGGCTACAGACAGATCCTACAGTCATTTACGGGCTTGGCGATGCCTACGATGGCAATCTTCGTAAAAAAGACTTAAGAACACCGACGCCATTTAATACTTATACTATTTTTGGTTTACCTCCTACGCCTATTGCGATGGCGGGGGAAGCCTCAATCAAAGCGGCATTAAACCCAGAGCAGAGTAATTATTTGTATTTTGTTGCCAGTGGCTCTGGTGGACACGTTTTTTCTAAAACATTGAATGAACATAATCGCGCTGTTCGCGCTTATTTAAAACAGTTAAGAACCCAGTCATGAATGCTAAATTTATTGTTGTAGAAGGTTTAGAAGGCGCAGGAAAAAGCACTGCTATTCAATCCATTAGAGAAACACTTATTGAGTTCGGCGTGACAAATATCACTCATACTCGTGAGCCGGGCGGGACTGTTTTAGCAGAAAAAATGCGCGCTTTAGTCAAAGAAGAGCATGACGGTGAAGTGCTTCAGGATATGACTGAGCTGCTATTAATGTACGCCGCTCGTGTTCAATTGGTTGAAAATGTGATTAAGCCTGCACTTGCGGCTGGTTCGTGGGTGGTTGGTGATCGCCATGATATGTCCTCTCAAGCCTACCAAGGTGGTGGGAGGCAAATTCCGCTAGAAACGATGCAAAACCTTAAAAAGGTAACGCTAGGTGATTTTAAGCCAGATTTTACTCTCTATTTGGACCTAGATCCGAGCATCGGTTTAGAAAGAGCCAGAGGTCGAGGTGAGCTTGATCGTATCGAAAAAATGGATATTGGTTTTTTTGAGCGCACGCGTGAACGTTACCTTGCCCTAGCTAAGGAAGATAAAAGCGTGGTCGTGATTAATGCTGAACAAACAATAGAAGCGGTGGCATTCTCTATCAAAGCAGCGTTAACCCAGTTTCTAGAAACCAATATGCTAGAGAGAAACTAGGGCTAAACATTGAGTAACAAATTAATGATAAATGATCTGTATCCTTGGTTAGAAGGCTATTGGCTTCAGTGGCAAACCAGCCTCAATAACCAGCAGTTCCCTGCGGCAAGCTTACTCATTTCTCCCTCAGGACTGGGCGCTGAACGGCTCATTGAGAAGTTGAGTGCAGCAGTGATGTGTTCGCACAGCCATTCAGAAGCGTGTGGGTTTTGTCATAGCTGCGAATTGATGAAGTCTGGTAGTCACCCTGATTTTCATCTGATCTCGCCTGAAAAAGAGGGGAAGGCGATTACCGTTGATCAAATTAGGCAATGCAATAAGTTGGCTCAAGAATCGGCGCAGCTTTCTGGTGCTCGCTTTATCGTTATTAATCCCGCCGATTCCATGAATGAATCAGCAGCGAATGCACTGCTCAAAACGTTAGAAGCTCCGGGGCGCAATTGTTTTTTCTTACTTGTCGCCTCTCGTATCAACCCATTACTCCCAACCATTATCAGTCGCTGTCAAAAAACGGTGCTGACACCACCGAGCAGTGAACAAGTCTCGCATTGGTTAAGTGAACAGACATCGCAACCTGTCCCTTCTTATGCGGCGCATTTAAATGGTTATTCACCACTAAATACATTGGCGTTTATTCAATCGGGAGAGTTAGCAAAATATCAGGCTTTTGAGCAAAATATTGCTCATTGCTTAACTGATGCCAGTGCCGATATTTCCGCTTGTGTGAAGCAGATTAATGAGGCGCCTACCCAATATTTGGCTTGGTTGTGGACCATGTTGACCGATACGCAAAAGGTAAAATTTGGCGTGGTTGAACAGCAGCAGCTTCCTATTAGCCTTCGATTAGCAAAACAGATCAGCTACCCAGTACTTTATCGCCAAACCAAGGCATTAACTCGTTTAATGGAAGAACTAAAGACGTTTAGTGGGCTCAATAGCGAGCTACTGATCAGCGATTGGCTATTTAACTTTAATGATGAGAAAACATGTTTGTAGATTCGCACTGCCACTTAGATAAACTTGATTACGATACGCTCCATATCGATGTTGCTGATGTAGTAGAAAAAGCTCGTCAAGCCAATGTTAAGCAATTGCTTTCTGTTGGCGTAACGCTGGATTCTTTTGAACCAATGTTAGAGCTTATTCAGCCCTTTGATAATGTTCATGCTTCTTGTGGTGTTCATCCACTTGACGTTGAAAGTCATTTTGAATTGACCCGCTTCCATCAATACGCGAGTCATCCCAAAGTGGTGGCGATTGGCGAAACGGGGCTAGATTATCACTATCAGCCGGAAACGGCTGAGTTACAGAAGTTACGGTTTTCACAGCACATTGAAACCGCCGTTGCCCTTAACAAACCTTTGATTATTCATACACGAAATGCCCGGGCTGATACTCTTGAAATGCTCCGTGATGGTGGGGCAGAAAGGTGCGGTGGTGTTATCCATTGTTTTACTGAAGATCTTGCCTTTGCACAAGCCGCTATGGAGCTTGGCTTTTATATTTCTATTTCAGGAATTGTCACGTTTAGACAAGCGACAGAATTGAAAGAAGTTGTGAAGGCGCTGCCCTTGGAACGCTTGCTGATTGAAACTGATTCCCCTTATCTTGCGCCGGTTCCACACCGTGGTCAGCAAAATCAGCCAGCCTACGTTGTTGAGGTTGCTGCTTATATTGCACAGCTAAAAAGTCTGTCATTAAAAGTAATTGAAGAAAAAACGACCGAAAATTACCAAAATCTTTTTTTGCGACGGAAAGTTGAATTGTCATGAGAAATGCGTGTAAGACGGCGTTTTTTATCAAGTTAGCGTGGTAATTAACAACTTATTACCTTGTTTACTTAATCTGTTGAAAAAATAAGCTTGAAAGTTAAAAATGTAATTTTGTTACTAAAAATAACAAGTGCGCTAATTTTATTCACTCTGTGAAATTAATGGCATTGTTAACAATATCATTATAAAACATAAAGTTATATTAATTGACTGGCAGGGTTTACACCCTCCCGCATTGTGATCGGTCTATTGTTTTGAAACAAAATTTCGTTACTAACTAGAAAGTTTGAGTGGCATCAAGATATATTTAGAGGCGAAAAATATAATGCGATATGTGGTTACATTTTCATTGGGTGCTAACATTTAGGCTACGGGGGTGTGCCGTTAGAACCCAAACAATTCTAATAACTTAATCAGGAGCATAAACATGTTTAAAAACCTTTTTGCAAACCTGCAGAAAGTTGGTAAGGCTCTGATGCTTCCAGTATCAGTTTTACCAGTTGCGGGTATTTTGCTTGGTGTGGGTGCAGCGAACTTTAGCTGGCTACCAGAAGTTGTTTCACATTTAATGGAACAAGCTGGTGGTTCGGTTTTTGGTCAAATGGCACTACTCTTTGCAGTAGGTGTAGCATTAGGCTTCACGAATAACGATGGTGTTTCAGGCCTGTCAGCAATTGTTGGCTATGGCATCATGGTTGCGACGCTAAAAGTAATGGCAGTCGTAATGGGTGTTGATAACATCGAGACAGGCGTTCTTGGTGGTATCCTTGCAGGTGGTGTTGCTGCTTGGACATTCAATCGTTTTTACAAAATTCAACTTCCTGAATATCTTGGCTTCTTCGCGGGTAAACGTGCAGTACCAATCATTACGGGTTTCCTTGCGATTGCTCTAGGTATTGTTTTATCTGTCATTTGGCCTCCTGTAGGTTCAGCTATTGCAACATTCTCTGATTGGGCTGCTAACCAAAACCCAGTAACCGCATTTGGTATCTACGGTGTTGTTGAGCGTTCATTGATTCCATTTGGCCTTCACCATATTTGGAACGTACCGTTTTTCTACCAAGCAGGCGAATGTGTTAATGGGGCTGGGCAGACAGTTAACGGTATCATGACTTGCTTCTTGACGGCTGATGATGCATCTCGTGCTGCTGGTAATGGCTTTGGTCAACTAGCGGGTGGTTATCTGTTTAAGATGTTTGGTCTTCCTGCTGCTGCATTTGCTATTGCACATTCTGCAAAACCAGAAAACCGCGCTAAAATAATGGGCATCATGGCGTCAGCCGCATTGACGTCATTCCTAACGGGTATTACCGAACCTATTGAGTTCTCGTTCCTATTCATTGCTCCTGTTTTGTATGCAATCCATGCGGTACTTGCAGGCCTTGCATATGTATTGACTAACGCTCTAGGTGTTGTTCACGGTCACACGTTCTCGAACGGTTTCATTGACTTTGTTGTTCAGTCTCCTCGTGCTGAAAACATGTTGCTACTGGTTGGTCTAGGTATTGCTTATGCAGTTCTATACTATGTCGTGTTTACTTTCGTTATCCGTACGATGAACCTGAAAACTCCAGGTCGTGAAGATGAATCTGAAGAAGCTTCTTCTGCTACAGGTAGTGAGTTAGCTGGTGAACTTGTTGCGGCCTTTGGTGGTAAAGAAAACATCACTAACCTAGATGCATGTATTACTCGTCTACGCGTTTCTGTTGCTAAAACAGAAGCAGTAAACCAAGAGAAATTGAAACAGCTTGGTGCTGCGGGTGTTGTTGTTGTATCGGGTGGCGTTCAAGCTATCTTTGGTACTAAGTCTGACAACCTTAAAACTGAAATGGATGAGTGGATCCGTAACCACGGTTAATTCATATCTTTTCATTCCCCTATAAAAAAGGAGGCGAAAGCCTCCTTTTCTTTTGCCGCTAACTCGTTCATCAGCCATCCCCTATTTTTATAAGTTGATCATTGCCATCTCATTTATTAGTTGAGTTGTCCGCTTGCGGCGATAAGACGGATCTCTCGCTTGGCTTGTTGACTTAACTCTCTTTTATCTCAAACGATAATCAAGTAAGGGCTATTTCGCTCTATTCCTTTATTCACATCACTTGTTTAATTTTGCTGTGGTTTTGGGTGGTATGAATAGGTTTGGCTTCAAGAGGCAGGTGTAGCGGTTGTCGACAGGCATAAAAAAAGCCGATGATGACATCGGCTTTTAGAATCAACAGGATTATTGTTTGTTCATGGCTTTTTTAATGCAGATGGCGGCGCCACCCCACGTAATGCCCAAACCAATAATCATCATAATAATTGCACTTGTCGTCATTAGTTGCACTCCTTGCGGCTTGTTGCATTGATTGTTACGCCTATAGCGAATAGTAACCCGATCATGACCCATCCTAGGGTGAGGTCATAACCACCGTAACCCTCTGTGAATAGAGCGTTCAGTTTTGTGGCGACAATAATGGCCAAAATTACAGGTGAGATAAAGCGCAGACAAATATCAAACCACACGCCAATATTGAAATCGGAAATGCTGTTCACGTATTTGCGTACGTCAGAAATCTTAAATAGCCATGCCATGAGCGTAAGTTCCACTAGACAGCTCGCCATAATGCCCACGTTGTTTGCGAAGTGGTCGACAAGGTCGAGCAGCAACAGGCCACCGTTGGTCGCAAAGGCCATTGAAACCAAAAACCCTACGCTGATAACTACATTAGCGGCCTTTTTACGGCTCCATTTTAGCTTATCGATGACGGCTGAGGTGACGGCTTCAATGATTGATATGTGTGAGCTTAGGCCTGCAACAACAAGTGCAAAGAAGAAGATTGGCCCAAGAATATAGGGCGCTGGCAATAGGTTGATAGCCGCTGGCAACGTAACGAATGCAAGCCCAACGCCCGCAGACACGACTTCTGTCAACGGTTTGCCTTGTTCATGAGCCATGTAGCCAAGAACAGAGAAAATCATAATCCCCGCCAGAATTGAGAAACCACAGTTGATCAATACTGTCATGAAGGCGTTATTCGTTATGTCTGATTTCTCAGGAAGGTAGCTGGAATACGCCAGCATGATGGCAAAACCAATACTTAGGGTGAAGAAAATCTGTCCATAAGCAGCAGCCCAAACCTTCACATCCCAGATCTTGTCAAAGTCAGGCTCAAACATGTAGTTCACACCATCTAATGCACCTGGTAGGAAAATCATGCGGCCAATCAAAAGCAGTACCATGATAAACAGTATTGGCATCATGATTTTTGAAGCGCGTTCGATTCCAGATTTCACTCCACCGACGATAGCAGCATAAGTAATGGCCCATGCAATCAGCATTGCAATGGCGATTTTCCATTGAATACTACCGAGATTTGTCGGTGAATTATCGCCTAGTACTAAATAGTTGCTAAAGAAGAAAGCATTAGTATCGGTTCCCCAACTTTGTGTAAACGACATACCAAAGTAGGAAATAGCCCAGCCAATAACGGCCACATAATACACAGCAATAATAGCGGCAACCCCTACTTGGAACCAACCTAACCATTCAAATTTTGCGTGAATTTTAGCCAGTGTGGCTGGTGCTGAACCGCGATGCTTTTGACCCATACTGAACTCTAGGATCATAAACGGTATACCCGCTGTGATCATGGCGAAAAGGTAAGGGATGAAGAATGCACCACCCCCATTCTCATAAGCCATATAAGGGAAACGCCATATGTTTCCAAGACCGATAGCCGAACCTACGGCAGCCAGAATGAACCCTGCACGGGATCCCCATTGTTCTCGCTTCATTGTTTACTCCTTTACGACTTCCCTGAGGTATGAAGCTTCTCTTCGGCTGCGGAGCCAGTGTTGGAGTGATGAATACTATCGGTACACTAGGTAGACCGTGAATATTTGCGCCATCATCCATGAACTGGCAAAAAGTTAGTGTTATATGTTGTCAGCTTTCCGAGAACTCAGAATATTGTTCTTAATAGTTCGATGTGTGTTTGCTGTATCTGAAATAATCAGCTACGCATGGGTTCGAGACTACAGACTAATATAAGTTAAGGCAATAGATTGTAAATGTTATTCCCTGGTTTTTTGATGGTGTATTAGTTGTTAATTAATTGGTATTTAGGTGGAATGAACGTCATTTTTTAATAAGAATGGAATTTATAACTTCGTTGTCTAAAAAATATAAATGATAAAACTATTTTTTGTCGAAGAGTGTATGACTGAAAAACATACACTCACTAGTGAATCACACCACAATTTTATCTTGGTTTAAAAACGAACTGTTAGGCCGATATTAGCCGAAAATTGATTGATCCAATCAGATTTAAAACGAATCGCGCACGTTTCTGAAGAGGGCAGTGTGCAGGTTGCTGAAGTTTCGTTGTCAACAGAGGTACCTAACCAACGCACTTGGCTATTCAGCGCAATGTTATCGGTAAAGGCATACTCAAAACCCCCAAACAAGCTTGAAGAAAAACCATATTTATCTTTAGCCCAGTCAACATCCGTATAAGAACCACCGATACCTAGGCCTATATAAGCGGTCAATTGTTGGCTTGTCGGATAATAAATGCTGCTTTGAAAGTGGAGATAATGGATGTTGGCATCCGCGTTAATGGTTTCAACAGAGGTGTTTTGAGTGGCATAAAACAGACCAATTCGGCCTTTTTCGTAATCAGTTTCAATAGCGAGGCCATAACCAGAGGAAGCTTTTAAATCGTATTCATTGCTGGTTTGATCCTCGACTTCCCCCCCAATGATATACCCAAAAAAGGGAGAAACGATGACTTGCGCTTGTGCATAGGGAGCAGATAAAGCTCCTATGATAAGAATGATTTTATTGTATTGATGCATAATTATTAACCTAAGCCACTTTTTAACGATTAGGTTATTGTGATGGTAACTCCATAATTGTGCACGAAAAATCAACGATTCTTGAAGATACTTCACACTGATGTTATTACTTTGTTATCTGATAGGAGGTGGCTATGGAACTTGATCTAAAATATGCATTAGTGATTACTGCAACGGTCTTTACTATTCTCGTCGGTTTTGGTTTGATCGCTATCAGCCATTAATCAACGAGGGTTCTGCTGATGAACACTAGTGGAACTATCTCTGATAAAGAGACGAGAGCGGATTTAGATCGGCTCTCGAAGTACATTGGAGGAAAAAATGCATTGGTTGCCCAAGGTGGTGGCCAAAGAGGTATTTTTACCGCAGGTGTGTTAGATGCGTTCCTTCTTTCCAATTTTGACCCCTTTGATGAATTTTATGGCACCTCTGCAGGTGCATTGAATTTGTGCGCTTACCTATGCCGTCAACATGGGTTAGGCAAGGCTTTTATTTTAGAACTCACCACGGATGCTAATTTTTTTAATCTATTTAGCTACGTTCGGCGTAAGCAGTTCATGAACTTGGATTGGGCTTTAGATCGCATATCGGAATTTCCTTATCGGTTGGATGTCGATATGGGAGCCCAAGTCCTTGCGAAAAGAAAAGCTTATGCTGCTGTTACCTCAGCACACTCACTCCACGACCATTATTTCCCGATATTAGAAAGTAACTGGCGAGAGGTGTTGATTGCCACCTGTGCGATTCCCCGCTTATATCCGCATGAAGTCAAGCTGGGTGATGACCTATATATTGATGGTGGAGTATCGGCATCAATTCCAGTTCAGGAGGCATGGCGTAGAGGTGCCCGTTTTGTTGCGGTAATCCGCACTGAATGCCCTGATGCCGACGCGGTAGAGAGTGGGTTACCGATGAAGCCGTTGCCTTCTGCTAAGCCTTACAACGAGGCTCATTGGCTACATGAACCTTTGCAAAATATTCAAGGTCAGTGGCGACAAAAATTGTCTTACTGGAAGCAAGAGTGGAGTGGTCTTCTCCATCAACAAATAGAACGTTCTAAGCTACAAAAACGTGAGCAAATGAATTTGGAGCTACTCAATGGTGGACGCTGGTTATTTGGCGCTGATGATATTTATCGCTTGAGTCATTTAATTGGTGACAAGTTTGATTCGGGGTTAGCGGATATGTTAATGGTGCATTACCAAACTTATTCTCTTACTCAAGAATTTTTGCGTGCGCCGCCGGATGATGTTTACATCCTACAGATTGTGCCCAGCGAACCACTGAGGTCAAGATCTCTCTTAAGCAGCAAAGAAGATCTGCTTTATGATTATGAGCTGGGACTGACGGCGGGTTATCGCTTTATCGACCAATTTAACCAAGCACAGTCGGCATATCAGTCCCGTATTGCATCACCGGATTATTTTCCCCGCGACCATTAAGTCAACGGGGAGCACGGGTTATTCAAGGACCGGCAGGATACGCATGCAGTTGGTTGACCCTTCGACATCCATAATGTCACCTTGAGTGATGATCACTAAGTCACCGAACTCTAACAATTTTTTCTCCTTAAGCGTATTGAGAGCTGCAACGGCCACATCAAAACCAGTGTCTGCTTTGGTATCAAAATAGACGGGTGTGACTCCCCGATATAGAGCGCAGCGGTTTAAACTTCGTTCATTGGGCGACATAGCAAAGATAGGCAGTACAGAATTTAAGCGTGAGGTCATAAGCGCTGTTCTTCCTGATTCGGTCAGAGTCACCATGGCTTTGATTCCTTCCATGTGATTGGCCGCATAGATAGTGGACATCGCAATGGTCTCTTCAGCAGTCACAAACGAAGTATCGATTCGGTAATTTTGTTGGCTAGCTTCGATCATTTTTTCCGCGCCGACACACACTTCGGCCATCGAACGAACCGTTTCTACTGGGTATTTACCAGCAGCAGTTTCACCTGAAAGCATCACCGCATCGGTTCCGTCAAGCACCGCATTGGCAACATCCATTACCTCCGCGCGGGTTGGCATTGGGTTCTCTATCATTGACTCCATCATTTGTGTTGCTGTGATCACTACTCTATTGAGTGCCTTAGCGCGGCGGATCAGTTTTTTCTGCACACCAACCAGCTCAGGATCACCAATTTCTACCCCCAAGTCACCACGAGCGACCATGATCACATCGGAGGCCATAATGATGTCATCAATATTGTGATCACTGGCCACGGTTTCTGCTCGTTCCACTTTCGCCACGAGCTTGGCCTCAAGGCCTGCATCACGAGCGAGGCGGCGAGCGTATTTCATATCTTCGCCATTGCGAGGAAATGAAATGGCTAGATATTCAACCTGTATTTCGGCGGCGAGTAGTATGTCTCGTTTGTCTTTTTCGGTCAGCGCTTCCGCCGATAAACCGCCACCCTTTTTGTTGATGCCTTTGTTATTTGAAAGTGGACCACCGACGGTGACTATGGTGTGTATTTTAGCACCATCGACTGCTGTGACGAGTAGTTGTACTCGTCCGTCGTCCAATAGCAGCAAGTCATCCTGTTGCACATCTTGTGGTAGTTTTTTGTAGTCAATGCCAACCGAGTCTTGGTCACCTTGCCCTGGGGGGAGCTCTGCATCAAGAACAAATCGGTCACCTTCATTTAAGTAGACTTTTCCTTCTTTAAATGTGGAGACTCTAATTTTTGGTCCTTGTAAATCACCAAGTAAAGCGACATGGCGACCCAACTTAGCAGCGATAGCTCTTACTCGTTGCGCTCGCAGTTTATGGTCCTCGGAGCTACCATGTGAAAAATTCATGCGCACAACATTTGCGCCAGCTTTGATAATCGCCTCTAATATCTCGCCTTTGTCTGTTGATGGGCCTAAAGTAGTCACGATTTTTGTTCTTCTTAACACAGCGGTCATTGTGTTCTCCTGATGGGGCGGGAATCTAGATTGAGTATATGCAAGATCTGGCGAAAGAAAGGGGATAAGAGTGAAATTTATCGACAGGTGTCAGATGATTTTTGTCACAAAAAAAGAGGAGTTTCATATTTTTTGAATGTAAACAAATGGCAGTTTATTGGCTAAATACACGAAGATCTAGGTATATCCGTGATGCTTGTCACGGCAATATACTAAAGCGCTTCACAATTACTTCGCAAAGTAAAAAAATTGGCATGTTATTGATTTCTGGAGCTCCCAATGTATATGGCGCAACCAGGCCATATTGATCATATCAAACAGGTCAATGCTGGTCGTGTATATAAACTCATCGACCAAAAAGGTCCCATTTCTCGCATCGATTTATCGAAGGAGAGTGAGCTTGCTCCGGCAAGTATTACCAAAATTACTCGTGAGTTAATTGAAGCTCATTTAATCCATGAAACGACAGTACAAGAAGCGATCAGCCGTGGCCGCCCAGCCGTTGGTTTACAAACCAATAATGAGGGATGGCAATTTTTATCCATGCGTTTAGGGCGTGGTTACCTAATTATTGCCCTGCATGAGTTGGGTGGTGAAGTGTTGATCGACACCAAAATTGAGATCCATGAGCTAGACCAAGATGACGTGCTCGCTAGGTTGCTTTACGAAATTGAAGAATTTTTTCAAACCTACTCGTCGCAATTGGATCGAGTGACGAGTATCGCAATTACCTTGCCCGGTTTAGTGAATTCAGAGCAAGGGATTGTGCTGCAGATGCCTCATTACAATGTGGAAAATCTGGCTCTTGGTCCTGAAATTTATAAGGCAACGGGCCTACCTGTATTTGTGGCGAATGATACCCGAGCTTGGGCACTGGCTGAAAAGTTGTTTGGCCACTCGCAAGGCAATGAAAATTCGGTTCTTATCTCTATTCACCACGGTTTAGGGGCCGGCATTATCCTCGATGGCAGGGTGCTGCAAGGTCGGCACGGGAATATCGGTGAGTTAGGTCATATCCAAATTGATCCGCACGGTAAACGTTGCCATTGTGGCAATATTGGCTGTTTGGAGACAGTCGCCAGTTCGCAAGCAATTCGTGAAGAAGTGGCGCTGCGTATTGCAAACGGTGAGGTTTCATCATTGACCGAGCACAGTGAAATCACTATTGAAGATATCTGTGAGGCCGCAGCAGAGGGTGACCCATTAGCGGTGGATGTGATAGAGAAACTAGGACGTTATTTAGGGGCCGCAATCGCAATTGTGATCAACCTATTTAACCCAGAAAAAATTCTTATCGGTGGTGTTATCAACCAAGCTAAGAACGTGTTATACCCTGCATTGCAAAAATGCATCGAAGAGCAGAGCTTACCTGTCTATCATCAAGATCTCGAATTAGTGGAATCACGTTTTTATAAACAGGCAACCATGCCCGGTGCGGCTTTGATTAAACAAGCTCTCTATGATGGACTTTTGCTGATGAAAGTTGTCGAAGGTTAATTTTTTTGCGGTTAGATCATTTATATTTTTTACAATTAACCCATATGGCTATACTGTTATGTGAGTTCACTATAATTTTCGGGATTTCGTATGTCAGGTGTTTTAAATACGGTTGACCAGCGCACCAATCTTGTCGGAGAGAATCGACTTGAGTTGCTTTTATTCAGCTTAAATAGCCGGCAAATTTTTGCGATCAATGTATTTAAGGTGAGGGAAGTGATCAAAGTTCCTCAGTTAACGAAATTGCCCGGTTCTCATCATAATATTACGGGTGTAGCCTCATTGAGGGGAGTGCCAGTTCCTGTCATTGATTTGCGCAGTGCGATCGGTTTTCCTCCATCTCGCTTGGATAGCCAGGAACAGAACCTCATCATCACTGAGTACAATCGAACCATTCAAGGTTTTTTGGTTGGGCAAGTTCGCAATATTATCAATACCGCATGGACTGAAATTCAGCCACCACCGCGTTTAGCTGGCCGTTCTAATTACCTTACCGCTATCACCCATGTTAAAGAGGTCAACAGTAGCCATATTGTTGAAATCATTGATGTTGAAAAAGTGTTAGCTGAGATTATTGATTATGATGTTTCTATCTCAGAAGGCATTCTTGATCATGATTTGGTTGCGGAGATGGTCGGGCGAAAAATTCTGATTGTGGATGATTCTTCAACGGCTCGTAACCAAATAAAAGGGACGCTCTCACAGCTTGGTTTGGAAATTGTCGAATGCAGAGATGGCTTAGAAGCATTGAATCTTCTGAAGTCGTGGAGCGATGAAGGAAGAGATGTAACGAGTGAGCTTTTACTGATGATCACCGATGCTGAAATGCCAGAAATGGACGGCTATAAACTGACTTCCGAGATCCGTAATGATCCGAGAATGAAATCACTATTTATTACGTTAAACACGTCACTCAGTGGCAGCTTTAATGAAGCCATGGTACAAAAAGTGGGTTGTGATCGTTTTATCTCTAAATTTCAACCCGATTTATTAGTACAAGTGGCACAAGACCGATTACGTGATGTGCTTTCGTAAGATTTTTAGCCATCATTACAATAAAGCCGTCTCTAATGTAATGTGCTGACATGAAATAGTAACGTTCACCTCAAACGACAATGCCTTGCTGATGAGGCAAGGCATTGAAAGATTAAGAAAAAGCTAAGCCATTACTTTTTCGGTTGTGCATCGATACATTGACCATTCACGGCTTGGCTTTCCGGCGCCATTAAATAGAGATAAAGCGGCATGATATCTTTAGGCGTTTTCAACAACTCCACATCTTCAGCGGGATAAGCTTTAGCGCGCATGCCAGTGCGCGTGCCACCGGGATTAATTGCATTCACTCGAATTGATGTGTTGCTTAGCTCATCAGCTAGCACTTGCATCATCCCTTCTGTGGCGAATTTTGACATAGCATAAGTGCCCCAAAAAGCACGACCATCATGGCCTACGGTTGAAGAGGTAAATACAATCCGCGCATCTGGAGATTTGTGCAGCAATGGCAGCGCCGCTTGGCTGAGTAAGAATTGCGCTTTGACGTTGACCTGCATGACATCGTCATAAGAATCTTCACCGATCTGATCAAACGGGCTGATCACACCCAAAAGCCCCGCGTTATGTAGCACGCCATCTAAGCGACCAAACTGCTCTGCAATGGTATCGATCATATCGAGGTAATGTTGCTTGGTGGCTCCTTTCATGTCCAGCGGAACAATCGCAGGTGTTGCGTAGCCAGCGTTTTCTATCTCATCATAAGTTTGTTCTAACTTTTTCACCGTGCGGCCGAGCAAAATGACGGTTGCGCCGTGGGCTGCATAGCTGATGGCGGCTTGTTTACCGATACCGTCGCCAGCACCTGTAACTAAAATGACTCTATCTTTGAGGGCATCTGCAGAAACTGAATAATCCACCTTGTGCTTCCTTATTGTTATGATTTGCTTTAAGTCTTCGTGACAAGGTGGTTACAATACACCAAATCAAAACCTATGAGGATTAGGACGTTGGAATTTTTATTGGACTACGGCCTATTTTTGGCCAAGATTGCGACAATCGTCGTCGCTCTTGTTGTGCTATTGGTCATTGTGAAATCGGTGGGCGGAAAAAACAGCGCGCAGAAAGGCGAGCTGGAAGTAGTGAATTTAACCGAGCGTCATAAAGAAATGGTCGAGCAGATGGAACACCATCTGCACGATGATGCTTTCTTGAAGGCTCGCGATAAAGCAGAAAAGAAAAGCGAAAAAGAGAAAAACAAAGCACGTGACAAAGCGATCAAAAAAGCGGCCAAAGAGGGAGCGCTAGATACCATACGTGAACCGCATCTCTTTGTCTTGGATTTCAACGGCAGTATTGATGCCAAAGAAGTGAGTTCGTTACGCGAGGAAGTGACCGCCATTCTCGCCGTTGCTCGTCAAGGTGATGAAGTGCTGCTGCGTTTAGAGACTGGTGGTGGCATGGTGCATGGTTATGGTTTGGCTTCTTCGCAGCTCGATCGCATTAAAGCAGCTAGGTTACCCCTAACCATCGCAGTTGATAAAGTAGCCGCCAGCGGTGGTTATATGATGGCGTGTATTGCTGATAAAATTGTGGCCGCTCCTTTTGCGATTGTCGGTTCCATTGGCGTTATCGCGCAACTACCTAACTTTAATAAACTGCTTAAAAAACATGATATTGAATTTGAACAGTTGACCGCAGGTGAATACAAACGCACGCTGACTATGTTTGGTGAAAACAGTGATAAAGCGCGCGATAAGTTCAAGCAAGAACTCGAAGAGACTCACGAACTGTTTAAAGATTTTATCCGCGAGCATCGTCCAGCGCTTGACCTTGAGAAAGTGGCCACTGGTGAACACTGGTTTGGGACTCAAGCTCAAGAGCTCGGTTTAGTCGATGAGATCAAAACTTCTGACGACTTAGTGGTTGCTGCGTGTAAAGATAAAACGGTACTGGCAATCCATTATGTGCAGAAGAAAAAACTGACTGATAAATTGGCTGGTGTTGCGGGCGAAGCGGCTGATAGCGTGCTTCTGAAATTGATCAGTCGCGGTCAACGGCCAATCGTTTAGGTTAGGCGCGTCTTTCTCGAAGCAGGCAGATTATTTTTCGGAGAGTATTAAGCGGAGAAGTGCGTTACTTCTCCGTTTTTTTTGATCTCAGCCATTCACCGATGGCGAGTATCAACCCGGCCAACATGCCTGCTAAATGCGCTTCGATAGCCACGCGTGCATTAATAAGCTCACTGGTGTTACTTGAAGCGCCGAAAATTTGCTCCCAGACAACTTTGACAATAACACCAACCACCAACAGCCAACTGCTGCGACGCCCTTGCAGTGCTTCTTGCAGCGCCAAATAGGCAAACATTCCATGGAGCGCGCCTGAAAGGCCGACATAGACTTGCATACGGCTCAAAAAAAGGCTGACGCCTACCATCAGGCTGGTTGCCAGAAGGCTGATTAACCATTTTTTACTGCTCGGCTGAAACACAAAATGGATAATCCACAGCCCTGCGAGGTTCATACCAAGGTGTGTAAAGTTGGTGTGTGTGAAATTTCCTGTTAGGATCCGCCACCATTGGCCCGCTTCAATGGCAGGCCGATTCCACGCACTGAGGGCGGCCAGTGGCGGCCATTGCAACCCCAAGCAGACCAAGCTGATAGCAAGTAGTGCAAAATAACGATTTTTTTGATGGTTTATGTTTAGTAAGCAAAGGCGAAAGTAATTCACGTTATGTCTCGATACTGTTCTCAATGTGGTAAAGCGCGAAAAGCCTGCATCTGTTCTTTGATCGTACCGCTTTCCTCGTCGGTCGAGCTTATCATTCTTCAACATCCGACAGAAGAACATCGCCCAATGGGCACAGCCCGAATTCTCGATTTATCTTTAGCGAATTGCAGGCGCTTTGTTGCCGAAGATTTTAGCCAGCACACTCAGCTGAACGAGTGCTTAGCTGAGCCGGATGTGCTCAACTATGTACTTTACCCGCATGAGACTGCGCAGCCCGTGTCGGCTATGAATATCAATGCTGATACCAGAAAAGTACGAGTTATTTTACTCGATGGTACTTGGAAGAAAGTGTATAAAATGTGGCAACTCTCGAGCAATTTACATTCGCTACCGTGTTTGCACTTGCCGACCGATCTCAAAGGCAATTATCGCATTCGCAAGGCACCGAGTGAAAACAGCTTATCAACCGTTGAAGCTGGTTTTCATATCTTGTCATTGCTTGAGCCACGGCAAAATTTTCAACCGCTCCTTGATGCTTTTGATGCGATGGTTGCCTTTCAAATTAGCCAAATGCCAGCTGGGGTTTTTAAGCAAAACTATATCAGCGAGTAACCGCTATATCAGTGAGTAATGATGGCAGAAGCTACCACTCAACCAGCCATTAATAGTGATTATGAGCTGAGAAGAGTTGTTGATGGAGCCTTTGCGCATAGCCATCGGTCATAGCCGAAATATAGTCACAGATAACGCGCATACCATCGTTTTCATTGGTTTGGGCTTGCCACTTACCGCGCGTTGTTTCTGGCAGTAAGCGTTCAGGATCGGCGCTTAGCGCTTCAAATAGATCCATGATGATTTGTTGGCCTTTGTATTCAAAACGCTGCACTTGCGGAATTTGAATCACATATTGGCTCACAAATGATTTCAGTACTTCCAGTGCGGCGGCCATATTGGGTTCTAAATAGGCGTTGAAGGCGAGTAGTTCATTCTCGAAATGCGCATCAACGGCTTGAATATGAATGCTAGTCAGTAGCGCATTAACAATCCCGCCAATCGCATCTTTACGACGATAATGTTTGCCTGCAAACAGCATTTCACTGATGGAAGCGATGTGTTCTTCAAACCACGCATCGCCGCATTCGGCCAGTTTCGGGGCTGCGGCCTCTTGCCACTGTTGGCGAGTCACCATGCCAAGCACGATGGCATCTTCTAAATCGTGCACGCCGTAGGCAATGTCATCGGCCAGCTCCATGATTGAGCAATCGAGTGATTTAAAGCGAGTCTTGTGATGTTGATAAGGCGTTGTGGGCTGACCACGCATTTGACTGAGTAGAGCTTTATCTTGCGCAGAGAGCGGCTCCGTTACCCAAGAAAAAATCGCGTGATCGCAATCGTATATTCCCTTAGCAGGCGACCACTCTTTAGCTTTCAACTGACGCTGGTGAGCGACTGCATTGGGTTGCTGTACGGCGCGAGTTTGGCTCAGCAGCGCAGGGTATTTTAATAACCCCAGCACAGTGCGGCGTGACAGGTTCATACCATGGTGTTCGGTGTAAGGCTCTAAGCTGGTCACAATTCGGAAGGTTTGCGCGTTGCCTTCAAAGCCGCCGTGATCGCGCATCATATAATTGAGCGCCACTTCACCGCCATGACCATAAGGAGGGTGACCGATATCATGCGCTAGGCATAAGGAATCGATCAAACTATCCGAAGGCAGCAAATCACGAAACTCTGGTTGCTTGAGTTTAATTTGCGCCACTATACCAGTGCCGAGTTGCGCGGCTTCTAAGGAGTGAGTGAGGCGAGTGCGATGAAAATCATTCAAGCTAGTGCCATGTACTTGAGTTTTGGCTTGCAAGCGACGAAATGCTGCCGAGTGAAGAATACGTGCCCGATCGCGTTGGAAAGGGCTGCGGTGATCATCGCGGCGGATTTTATGCTCATCATCTTGGCGTTCAAGCCATTTGGGGTCAATGGATATATCCATGCCATCTCCTGCAGTACATTTATGTTTTTCAAACACTTAACAAGTAACTTAGCGTGAGTTAGCTGATCTCGTCCAGCGTTAATTCGAAACTAGGGGCAAAGGTATTGAGAAAATACTCCATCTCAGGTGTATGGCGATCTCGCAAGGTGACGTCTAAACGTTTTTTGGCCAGCGCATATTCATGGTTGCCCGCGCTGAGTTCTTCTAAGCATTTGAGATAGGCGCAGAGTGAATCTGCCTGTTTGACTATCGCCACATCTTCAGGGTGCGCGGCGTCTGAAACGAGATATGGAGCAAAATCCTCACGCAGCTCTTCAGGCAACATCGAGAGCAGTTTTTGTTCGGCGGCGGCTTCTATCTTTTTGTATTCTTTCGCAATATCGGGGTTGTAGTATTTAACTGGTGTCGGAAGATCGCCCGTCAACACTTCACTGGTATCGTGGTACATACCTAAAATCGCAATCCGTTCAGGGTTGACCTTGCCGCCAAATTTTTTGTTTTTGATTACGGCTAAAGCGTGAGCGACAAATGCCACTTGTAGGCTGTGTTCAGAGATATTTTCACTGGAGATGGATCGCATTAAAGGCCAGCGTTGAATTAACTTCATTCGGGCTAAGTGAGCAAAAAAGTGACTCTCTTTCATTGCAATAAACATCCTTGCTGTGTCGGGGGCCAAGAGAAAAATTGGCGATTAAAAGAAAACGGGCGCACTTTTAGTATCGAAAAGTGCGCCCGTTTAGCATATGGAAGTTTACGTCAGAATGCTACTGACTGTAGGTCGATAAGAAACGTTCGAAGCGGCCAATGGCAATTTCCAAATCTTCAATATGCGGTAAGGTGACAATGCGGAAGTGGTCCGGTTTTGGCCAGTTAAAGCCCGTTCCTTGAACCAATAGCACTTTCTCTTGTTTTAAGAAGTCGAGCACCATTTTTTGGTCATCTTTAATGCTGTACATTTTCGTGTCGATTTTCGGGAACAGGTACATGGCTCCTTTAGGTTTGACACATGAGACGCCGGGGATCTGGTTGATCAATTCCCACGCGCGATCGCGCTGTTCGAGCAGTCGGCCGCCGGGCAAAATCAGCTCATTGATACTTTGATAGCCACCTAATGCGGTTTGAATCGCATGCTGCATGGGCACGTTGGCACACAAACGCATTGAGGCAAGCATTTCCAAACCAGCCACATAACCTTTGGCGATGTGTTTTGGCCCGGTAAGGAACATCCAACCACCACGGAACCCGCACACACGGTACGCTTTTGACAGGCCGTTAAAAGTGACCATTAAAACGTCATCAGCCAGTGTTGAAATGGGCGTATGGGTTGCACCATCGTATAAGATTTTGTCGTAGATTTCGTCGGCGAAAATGATCAATTTATGCTTGCGGGCAATCTCAACAATTTCCAGCAGGAAATCACGGCTATAGACAGCACCTGTTGGGTTGTTGGGGTTGATCAACACAATACCGCGTGTTTTGGGAGTGATTTTGTTTTTAATGTCGTTGAGATCAGGATACCAATCGGCCTCTTCATCACATAAGTAATGCACAGCGGTGCCACCGGAGAGGGCGACCGAAGCGGTCCATAATGGATAATCAGGAGCAGGGACAAGCATTTCATCGCCATTATTAAGCAGCGCTTGCATCGCCATCACGATAAGCTCTGAAGCACCATTACCGATGTAAACATCTTCTACATCTAGGCTACGCAGCCCTTTTTTCTGGTAGTGTTGCACCACGGCTTTGCGCGCGGAATAGATCCCCTTTGAGTCGCAATAGCCTTGTGAAGTAGGCAGATTACGGATCACATCAACTAGGATTTCATCTGGGGCGTCAAAGCCAAATGGGGCGGGGTTACCAATGTTTAACTTCAGTATTTTATGCCCCTCTTCCTCCATGCGTTTAGCATGTTTGAGTACAGGACCCCTAATGTCATAGCAGACATTGTCGAGTTTTGACGACATCCCGATATTTTGCATTGTATAATTCCTGAAAAATAAATAATTTCTTTATTAAACTACACTAAATTGATGTTTGATAGAATAAAAATCTGCCACTGTGCGCTTTTAGGGTACAGATGAGGATGCCCGTTATCACAGGAATCTGCAAAAGATAACTCGTAACCTTGATTTCGTTTCCCTCTCTAAATAGAGTAGCCGTCAGTAGAGCCCGTGTCTCAATGTTTTCGAGGTCGATTTGTCGCATTTTCATCAAGCTATTGCTCGGTTAATCGAGCAAATAAACGACGCGAAGGATGATGACGTTCGTTTTGTACAAATACTGCAAGAAGCTCCCCCTTTCGCGCCAATTGATTGGCTTGAAGCGCAGCCCATTTTCCCTAAATTTTATTGGCAGTCACGTGATACGCGCGAAGAAGTAGTGGCATTAGGTCAACTGTATACTTTTTCTGAGGCTGAACCTGCCTACGCTATTCTTGGTCAGGAGCAGCGAGTTTGGGGTGGACGTTCTTTTGATGGGCATACGGACAAAAATCGCCGTTGTCTATCCTCATTTTTCTTTTTACCGCAAATTGAGCTGATTTGCTGTGATGGTCAGTGGTCATTGGCGGCGAATATTACCGCTGAACGCCAACGAACCTTGGTCGCACTGCATAAACTGCAACTTGATGTTAGTCCGTTACGTGGTATGACGTCACATATAAAACAAGTCACCCATCAACCTAATGAGGTGAAGTGGCAGCAGTTGGTCAATCAAGTGCTTGAGGGAATTGGTCATCAAGCGTTTAAGAAAGTGGTACTCGCGCGGCAAACGACACTCAGTTTAGATAAGCCGTTAAGCGCGGCGCAGTTGCTTAAGGCAAGTGCGGCGCACAATCATCACAGTTTTCATTTTTTATTAGCATTTGATCAAAAACACAGCTTTATGGGGTCGACACCTGAGCGTTTGTACGCTCGTCAAGGGCAGACTTTGTATACCGAAGCGCTGGCGGGAACTATAGGTCGGGGAGAAAATGCGAGCCAAGACATGGAGTTATCTCATTGGCTTACTCAAGACAGTAAAAATCTTAATGAAAATCAATATGTAGTGGATGACATTATTGAACGGTTAACGCCTCATTCTGAAAGGGTTGATGTTGAACAGGACGTCCGTTTAGTGCGTTTGCGCAAAGTGCAACATTTAAAACGGGGTATCCATGCGCAGCTGAAAAAGGGTGTGAATGGTGTACAACTGCTGAACGCGTTACAACCGACCGCAGCCGTGGCTGGCCTGCCGCGTAAAGCGGCGATGGATTTTATTCAGGCTAATGAGCCTTTTGCACGTGGTTGGTATGCTGGCTCAGTCGGTTATTTTAGCCATCAACAAGCGGAGTTTTGTGTGGCGATTCGCAGCGCTTTGCTGGTGGACAATCAGGTCCAACTGTTTGCCGGAGCGGGCATTGTTCCAGGTTCAGTTGCTGAGCATGAATGGCAAGAGTTAGACAAAAAAATGGCAACCTTACTGAGTTTGATCAGCGACCATTTTCCTCTAGGAGTGGCGTCATGAAGCATGACCAAGCAGTGCTGAACCGAATTTGGAGCCAAACGCTACTTGAGGAGCTTACTCGACTTGGGGTGCAAGAGATCTGTATTGCACCAGGTTCACGCTCGACACCTTTGACCTTAGAGGCGGCCGCCAATCACAAGCTTTCAATCCATACTCACTTTGATGAGCGTGGGCTGGGCTTTCTTGCTTTAGGTCTTGCTAAGGCGAGCCAAAAGCCAGTTGCGGTGATTGTCACTTCTGGCACGGCGGCGGCTAATTTACTGCCAGCGATTGCTGAGTCACACCTCACGGGTGAAAAACTCGTTGTACTCACGGCTGACCGGCCCGTTGAGCTCGTGGGATGCGGTGCGAATCAAGCAATCAATCAAGTAGGTATTTACTCATCACATGTCACGCAGGCGGTGAATCTACCCAGTCCATCGACGACTATTCCATTGACTTGGTTGTTAACCACAGTGGATGAGGCTATGGCCAACCAAGATTATATGGGTGGTGCAATACATATTAACTGTCCCTTTCCCGAACCACTTTATGCCGAACATGATGTAGATCTTTACGCGGACTATTTAGCTGTGATTGAAGCGTGGCGTCAGCGTGAGCAAGCATTCAGCTCTCGCCAGTACCAAACCCAAACTAAAACGTTAGATGATGGTGCATGGCTGAGTAAAAAAGGGCTGGTGATTCTTGGTTCGTTGACATTAGCTGAAGCGAAGAAGGCCAAGCATTTTGCCAACAAACTTGGCTGGCCAGTCTTATGTGATCCACAATCAGGCGTGAGCAGCGAATGGGCGCATTTTGATTTATGGTTGCAAAATGCGCGAGCACGTGAGCTGCTTAGTGAAAGTGAGGTGGTGATCCAATTCGGTTCACGGCTGGTCTCAAAACGGCTTACTCAATGGCTAGCTAGCCATGCTCACATGGGTAACGTGCAGTATATTTACGTTTCACCCCAAATGGCACGTAATAATCAAAGCCATCTGATGCAACAGCAGTTTGTCACTGATATTGCGTGCTGGGTCGATCGGCATATTGGTAAATTAACGGCTTTAGGTGCGGCGCAAGCGGGTTGGTCGGATCGGATAAAAAGTGTGGCGCAAGAGATTGCCCAACTGGCTAAATTACATTTGAACGGTGACTCTTCCATTACAGAGATTGGTTTAGCGCTCGATATGGCCGAGCGTAGCGAAGGGGCCAACCTATTTATCGGCAACAGTTTGTTCGTCCGTTTAGCCGATATGTTTGCTCAAATTGAGGGACGTTCGGTTTACTCCAATCGAGGCGCTTCGGGCATTGATGGCTTAGTGGCAACCGCCGCAGGAGTACAGCGAGCCAAGCATAATCCAATGTTGGTATTTATTGGTGACACGTCATTGCTGTATGATCTGAATTCTCTAGCTCTGCTTAGCCAAGTCAGCACGCCTCTGGTGCTGGTGGTGGTGAATAATGATGGAGGCGCTATTTTTGATCTATTACCCGTTCCCAAAGCGCACAAAACCGCCTTGTACCAAATGCCCCATGGCTACCAATTTGAACACGCTGCACGGCAGTTTCGTTTAGGTTATGTTTGTCCGCAAACCTTATCTACTTATCAAAGCTTAGTCCGTGAGCATTTACAGCAGGGTACTGGCACCTTATTGGTTGAAGTGACCACGCCGTCTGGGCAAGCCGGTGAGCAAATCACACAATTTACCCAGCAAGTCTATGCTTTGTAGTCGTTTTTATTGCAGCACCACCACAGGTTCGACGTCGGTCGAGCCTGTGGTGGTTTTTCTACATGGTTTACTAGGCAGTGGGCGAGATTGGTCGAAAACGGCGCTTTTCCTTTCGCCATACTCGCAATTATGGATTGATCTTCCCGGTCATGGCGGTAGTCAGTCTCTCTTATGTGATGATTTTGATGAGTGCTGCGCTCACATTTCTGCAACCGTGCTTAAGCAGCTTGGCGAAAAAACACCTATCGTATTGGTGGGCTATTCACTTGGTGGAAGGCTGGCAATGTATGGCGTGGCGATGCAGCGTTTTTCGGCGTTGAATATTCAAGGTTTGATCGTTGAGGGTGGCAACTTCGGCTTGCAGAGTTCTTTTGAACGTGAGCAACGATTGAAAAATGATCACCATTGGGCACATCGTTTCCAAACTGAGCAGATTGAGCGAGTTTTGGTCGATTGGTATCGTCAACCCGTTTTTTCTTCATTAAATCATGAGCAAAGACAAACTTTAGTCACTCAACGCAGTGCTAATCTTGGGGCGGCAGTGGCTCACATGCTACTTTCGACTTCATTGGCAAAGCAGCCTTATCTGCTCGCACAACTTGAGCAAGTCGCATTGCCAATGGTCTATGTTTGTGGGGAGAAGGACAGTAAGTTTGTTCATCTGGCACAGCAAAGCGGTTTCGAATATCGCCAAGTGCGGGCTGCAGGGCATAATGTCCATTATGAGCAGCCCGAAGTATTTGCTCATCTTATTCAAGAATTTATCAGCCAATGCTAACGCGTTGGTTCAAAAAATAATTAATAGAACAATGGAAAGCACCATGGCTAAAACAGTCGGTATTACTGAACAAGAATTGTACGCACCAGTCATCTGGAGTGACTGCAGCGCCGAATATGAAGATATTCACTATCACAAATCGCAAGATGGCATTGCCAAAATTACGATTGCCCGCCCTCAGGTGCGTAATGCCTTTCGCCCACAAACGGTTAAAGAGATGATCAGTGCGCTGGCCGATGCGCGTTATGATGAGCAAGTTGGCGTGATCATTCTAACTGGTCTTGGTGAAGCGGCATTTTGCTCTGGTGGCGATCAAAAAATTCGTGGCGACTACGGCGGCTATCGTGATGAGTCCGGTACGCATCATCTCAATGTGCTCGATTTCCAACGCCAAATTCGTACCTGTCCGAAACCTGTAATTGCGGCGGTTGCTGGTTGGGCTGTCGGTGGTGGCCATGTGCTGCATATGATGTGCGATTTAACTATAGCGGCAGAAAATGCCCAGTTTGGTCAAACAGGACCCAAAGTGGGTTCATTCGATGGTGGATGGGGTGCGTCTTACATGGCCCGTATCGTTGGGCAGAAAAAAGCGCGTGAAATTTGGTTCCTTTGCCGTTTTTATGATGCTCAAGAAGCGTTGGACATGGGGCTGGTCAACACGGTTGTGCCAGTAGCTGATTTAGAAAAAGAGACGGTTCGCTGGTGTCGTGAAGTATTGCAGCATAGCCCTATGGCGCTGCGCTGTTTGAAAGCAGCGCTCAACGCAGATTGTGACGGCCAAGCAGGTTTGCAAGAACTGGCGGGTAACGCAACCATGATGTTCTATATGACAGAAGAGGGGCAAGAAGGGCGCAATGCCTTCAATGAAAAACGCCGCCCTGATTTCAATAAATTCCCTCGTAATCCTTAAGCGTAAAATCGGCTCAAATCATCCAATTTTCCGTGATGATTTGGGCTAGTGGTCTCAATGAACAAAGTCGAATATCGAACAAAAGGTTGAAATTATGCGCAGCGCAACACTGTATCGCTACTGTTTACCGATGGATAGCGGCGTTATTCTCCGCAATCAGAAGCTGGTAGAACGTGAAGGTCTGATTATTGAATTACAAGATGATCACGGTTCAGCGTTGGGTGAAGTTGCCCCATTACCCGGTTTCAGTTTAGAGTCACTTGAGCAAGCACAGCAGCAGTTAATAGAGCAGCTTCAGCTTTGGGTTAGTGGTGAGCTTATTACCTATGATGATCTTTTTCCTTCTGTTGCCTTTGGTTTGTCGATGGCGGAGTTAGAGCTGGATGGTGGGTTGCCTCAAGCCGGACACTATCACGCAGCACCTTTGTGCTCGGGAGACCCTGATGAACTGATCCCGCTTCTGAACGCGCTACCGGGCGATCATAGAGTTGCGAAGATTAAAGTTGGGCTGTACGAAGCGATTCGCGATGGGATGATCGTAAATCTGTTTTTAGAATCCATGCCTGATTTGCAATTGCGTCTTGATGCTAACCAAGCTTGGACACCCGCTAAAGCTGAAAAATTTGCCCAATATGTCTCTCCTTCGCAGCGTCAACGCATTGCGTTTTTGGAAGAGCCGTGTCCATCTCCCAGTGACAGCTTGGCTTTTGCTATCAATACGGGCATTGCGATTGCGTGGGATGAAACCTTACAGCAAGCCGTTCGCCGTGCAGATTTTCAGCTAGAAGATCTGACGGGAGCGAAAGCCATTGTGATTAAACCGACCTTGATTGGGTCGGTACAGCGCTGTATCACTTTGATTGAAAAAGCTAAAACATTAGGCATTCAAGCCGTTATTAGCTCTAGCATCGAATCGAGCTTAGGGCTTTGCCAATTAGCTCGTTTTGCGCAGTGGCAACTGCCTAATGAAATTCCGGGGCTAGATACGATTAGTTTGTTTAAAGCACAACTCGAAAGCGCATGGCCCAACAGCGCATTGCCGATACAAACGCTCGCACAGCAAACGGTGGTTTGGCAATCTCAATGCGAGTAGGCGTTTCCTTTTGCCAAAAGCCGTGGCAACAACATGCTTTGTATTCGCCGCACGCGATCGCATTGCGTACGGCGAATCAAACCTACACTTGGCAGCAGTTAGCGAACCGTATTGACGCTTATGCTTTTGCAATGCAGCAGCAAGGTTTGCAGAACCAAGATGTGCTGACGTTAGTGGGTAAGAACAGCCTTGAGTTAGTGTTAATCTACCTTGCGTCGTTAAAACTTGGCGTGATCTGCGCCATCACCATGCCACAACCTGTGATGCTGCTGAAACAGAAACTCAGTACCTTATACGGAGAGAATCAACCACATTGGTTATGGTTAGGTGAAGGAGCTAAGCTTGAGGAGAGTGAGCTAACTTCATTGCTCGCTGAGGCTAACATCCAGCTTTTTACTCATGAACATATTACTAACGAACATGTTTCGCCGCCCACGAGCGCTATGGTAAACAAGGCTGAGACACAGTTTGCCTCAATCATCTTTACTTCTGGCTCTACTGGGGTTCCTAAAGCCGTTATTCATACTTTTCAGCAGCATTGGTCGTCAGCCAGTGGCTTACTTGAGGTATTTTCATTTAGTTGCCATGATACGTGGCTGCTGAGTTTACCGATGTATCATGTGTCTGGGTTAGCCATTATTTATCGCTGGCTAGTCGCTGGTGCTTGCTTAAAAGTCGGCAGCGGCGATCTCACCCAAGATATAATTCATGTCACGCATGCTTCATTGGTTGCTACTCAACTGAAGCGTTTATTAGACAGTAAAACACCACTCGCATTAACGCACGTGCTGCTTGGCGGAGGCCATATCCCAAACTATCTCGCCCAGCAGGCGGCAAAGCATGGCATTGAAACTTGGGTGGGTTATGGCATGACGGAAGCGGCTTCCACGGTCACAGCAAAACGTGTTAACGCAAGCCAGAGTGTTGGCCACGTGCTACCTAAACGGCAAGTGAAACTACAAGGCCAGCGCATTTTCATTGGCGGTGAAACCATATCCAGTGGCTATTACCAACAAGGCTTAATCACGCCTCTTATCGATGAACAAGGATGGTTCGACAGCCAAGATCTTGGCTACTGGCAGAATGATGAGCTGTGCATTATTGGCCGCGTTGATAACCAATTCATCTCTGGAGGCGAAAACATTCATTGTGAAGAGATTGAAGCGGTATTATCTCACCACCCCGATATTATTTTAGCGATGGTGATCCCTGTTCATGATGATGAGTTTGGCGCGCGCAGCGTTGCTTTGTTGCAATGCCAAACTATGCCTAAAAAAGAGGCGTTAGAGCAGTGGCTCAATGGCAGGCTTGAAAAATTTAAATATCCCATCGATTATTTTTTAATACCAAATCACTTGAGCGAAACGGGTATTAAAATATCGCGCAAGACCTTAAAAACATGGCTCACCGAACATCAGCTGCGTTATCGACCACTCAATGAGCGATCACCATTTGATGGTCTGGTGCTGCCAATCCACAAAACAGACGGGCTTATCTAACATTTCCTTTTGCTGAAGTTGATAAAGTTGCTTAGCCACAAACTCCGGTTCAAAGAGCTTATCGCTAGACACATTATGCTGAAATGGTTTAGAAAGCGGGGTGTCGGTGGTTCCCGGATGAAACAGAATGGTTTGTGTGTTGGGATGAGTGCGAGCTAGCTCTATCGCAAAACTTTTCGTCGCCATATTTAGCGCCGCTTTACTCATCCGATAGCTGTACCAGCCGCCACTGTGGTTATCCTCTAAGCTACCTATCCGCGCGCTAAAAACCGTAATTTTTGCAAAAGATTGACGATCAATAAGTGATGGTAAATATTGAAACCAACGCACTTGGCTCAAAACGTTACATTGTAAAAGCCATTGAAAGTAAGACTCGTCAAACCTTGAGATACGCTTTTCCGGTGTATAGGTGCCGTTGTGTAGTTGCCCATTAAAAAACACAATTTGATCGAACTTATGCCCGATGTCGGCCAATGTTTTGGCAATCAAGGCCGTTGATTCGATACTGTAGTCGGTTGGAAAATGTTCGCTTGAGGATTGGGCGAGATATTTTTGTCTTGAGACGGTAACGATTTCTGGCGCTAAAGTCTGCGCTTTGAGCTCCCTTATAAAAGCTTGGGCGATGATGCTTGAGGCGCCAATAATGAGGTATTTCATTGTTATCACTCTCTGTTTTTACAAACGCCATTACGGCATTGAGCATGACTAAACCAGCGAGATATCGACATGCGATGTTTTGCAAAAAGGAGATAAATTTGGTCGCTAATCCATTTTAGGATGGGCAAGCGCGTGATGAATAACCAGCGATGTTTGTTGACTAAACGCCAAGCTAGAACGGTCACATCCAGCCCATAAAGCAGATTGCCTTGTTGATCTAAGCCATGCAGTATCGATAACGCCTTGCTTTTGTCGATAGAAGGAAAGCTACGCATAGCATCGCCGTCATTGATGTCGATAAGCTGAACCCGACCATGGTGATCGAAGGTTTTTAATGAACGCATTTCATTGCAGCATAAAGGATACTGCGCATCGAAAAAAATCACTAAAGATGGGGTACTCATATGTATGTCATCAGCCTAACAGCCCGTTAATAACATATTTGTACGTTCACTCTTCAGTATAAGATCAAGCTAGTGTTTGGTTTGCACTCAATCCCAATCTAACGCCAATCCCCCCTGAGTTCTGCGACTTTTTGTTGCATCACTTGTGTTGTTGCCTCTTTGGGGGGGACGGGCTCGCCAGCTTCAATTTCTATATGTGACCAAAAACGAGTCGGTAGCCCACAGCAGGCGCGCCCTTTGGCACGGCTAAAATAGCTTCCCCACAACCCCTTCAATGCCATGGGGATGACAGGCACAGAGCTGCGTTTTAAAATAATATCCATCCCGCGCATGAAATCGCTGATTTCGCCATCCGCGGTTAACCGTCCCTCTGGGAAAATGCAGACGATATGCCCTTCTGCCAATGCTTGTTCTACATCGTTAAAGGCTTGGCGGATAGAACCGCGACGCGTTGCGGAAATAGGTATCACGCCTGCACGTTTCAAAAAGCGACGAAGTGGCGGCAAATTGGCGTAATCCTCTTCCATCACAAAACGAATTAAGCGAGGACAAACCGCGCTCAGCAACAGTGCATCCATATAGCTAACATGATTGCACACCAGCAGTGCTCCGCCCTTTTCAGGTAAGTGATGAAGATTTTTGTGGCTGACTCGATACATGGTATGCGTGAGCATCCACATTAGAAATCGCACCAAAAAGACCGGGACTTGGTAGCATAAATAGAGTGCAACAAAGCCATTAAGCAAAGCTAATATAATGAAGAACTGAGGGATCGTAAGCTCAAGAAAGCTCAAACAGACAATCCCTAATAGTGCGCTCGCCACCATAAACAGTGAGTTGTAGATATTCAAAGCGGCAATGACTTGTGCGCGTTGAGTGACTTTAGCACGCTGCTGCATTAGCGCATATAAAGGCACAATGAAGATGCCACCGCAGACGCCAATCAACAATAGGAAAAGAAACATCGGCCATAGTGATTGGTAGCTGATAAATTGATAAAAATCAGTAAATTGAGGTAATTTTTCTGGCACGGAGGTTGCCATTAAATAGCCAAATAATGTAATGCCAAAACTGCCGATAGGCACGATGCCGATCTCTATTCTATGATGCGATAATTTGTCACAGGTCAATGAGCCAGTGGCAATGCCAACAGAAAACAGTGCTAGCAAAAAAGAAACGGCGCTCTCTGTGCCATATAAATAGTGATGCGTGAAATTTGGAAATTGAGTTAAGTAGGCAGCACCTAAAAACCAGAACCAACTGATCGCCATTACGCATTGGAAAATAGTACGGTCTTGTTTGGCAATCGCAATGGTCTGCTTGGTTTGCTTAATGGGCTGCCAGCGAAAAACGAGATCGGGTGCGCAAGCAGGGGCTTTAGGAATATGACGGCTGGCTAAATAGCCTAACAACGCAAATAGCACCACCGCGCCAGCAGCCACGTATTTAGTGTAGGGCATCGAGGCAATGAGCCCAGCCCCCAATGTGCCTAATAAAATCGCTAAAAATGTGCCTGTTTCCACTAACGCATTACCCGGAACCAATTCATTTGGCTTGAGTTGTTGCGGCAATAAAGCGTATTTGACTGGGCCAAAAAAGGCCGATTGTGTCCCCATCAAAAACAGTAATAACAGTAAAATGGCGTAACTCTCGGTCATAAAACCGATCGCGCCAAGACACATGATGCCAATTTCAGCCAATTTCACTTTACGAATGAAAGCGGATTTTTCGTACTTGTCAGCAAGCACACCAGCAGAGGCAGAAAAAAGGAAAAAAGGAAGAATGAATAGCCCTGCGGCAAGGTTAATAAATAAATTACTGGAAACCGGTAACACGTTCGCTCCAGCAAACGCGACCAATAGCAGCAAGACATTTTTAAAGATGTTATCGTTAAATGCGCCAAAAAACTGGGTGATGAAATACGGAAGAAATCGTTGCTGAGTCAGCAATGAAGATTGAGATTGACTCATTGATGGTCCTTATCGCGCCCAGTGATTAAGATAGTTTGAGAGTAGGTTTTCAATCAGCTCTTTCCCATCGATGGGTTCGGCGGCGAAAAATTTATCATCTACGCTTAATAAGGTAATACCATGTACGCCAGACCACAGGACTCGGCTTGCTTGCAGCACTTCTTGTTGCGAGTGTTGTGGAGCAAGGATGGTCAATAAACCTTCAAGCATGGCGGTCATGTTATCGATGCGCTCTGCTTGCCACTGGGGAAGTCGTTCACCATTCATATTATGTTCAAAAATAAGTTGCCAGCGATTGGGGTGCAACTGAGCAAAATCGTGGTAGCAATAGGCCAATTTATACAACGCTTCTTTTGGATCGCTACACTTACCCACCACTTTTTTCGCTTGCGAAGAGAGTTCATCCAAGGTTTGAGCTACCACATGCAACAATAAAAGATTGTAACTGCCGAAGACATTGACCAAAGTGCTAGGTACGTAGCCAATCATGGTTGCGATTTTACGCAGGCTGAGCTCGTGATAAGTGTGATTTTGAAGAAAATGCTTCGCGGTCTTGAGCGTCAATGCAATCAGTTCTTCTCGGGTGTGATCGTTTCGTCTGGCCATGGTTACGTATCAATTATGAACAACGTTCGATATTCTAGTGGGGTGGTGTATAAGCGTCAACTTATGGACGGTTAATTTGCAATATTCTGATACATGTCTGCGAGAAGCAACGGTTTTCTTGTCTATCCGAAGTGGTTATGATGAGTAAGCCTCAATAATTATAACCCTAAGGAAAAACATGAAACGTTTTTTTTCCCTTGTAGCACTGCTGATGGTTGCTGTTGCGATCACACCGATAGCAGAAGCAAAGAAATTTGGCGGTGGTAAATCGTTTGGTAAAAGCTATAAAACGGCTCCAGCGCCCAAACAGCAGACTCAAAAAAATGACACCATTAAGCAAGATCAAGCAGGTAAAGCTGGTTCGACCAAAAAAGGTCTGATGGGCGGATTACTGGGTGGTTTACTCGCTGGTGGTCTACTAGCGGCTTTCTTTGGCGGCGCGTTTGAGGGTATTCAATTTATGGATATTCTGATCTTCGGCCTGATTGCTTTTGTGCTCTTTAAACTGATGCGCGGTATGCTTGGTGCGAAGCAGGGTAGCATGAATCGGCAGCAGCCTGCGTTTGGTGGCGTGAATAACCGAACGGAGTTTGAACAGCCGAACGTGCACAATTTTGAACAACAGCCTCAAGCCACGGGTGGTTTTGGAGCGAATGCACACAGCGATATCCCACATAACTATCCAGCCGGTTTTGATAAGGTAGCTTTCATTAATGGTGCGCGCGAACACTACCGTATTTTGCAAGGTGCTTGGAACCATAACCAACTTGAAACTGTTGAAGAATATGTATCGGCGAGCTTGTTTGAAGATTTAAAACAAGAGCGCGCAAAGCTAAACGGTGAACAGCACACAGATGTGATGTACGTAGACGCTGAAGTCGTTCGCGCCGATTACGATGCAAGTAAAGCGCAGTTGAGTTTGCAGTTTACTGGCCGCTACCGCGATTCCGTGGAAGGCATTGAAGAAGATATTAATGATGTGTGGCATTTAGAGCGTGATTTAACCGTACCTAATGCACCTTGGTTGATTGTCGGCATTCAAGGCTAAGACTTTTCACGATGGATCCAAAACGCCTAAGTTTGTCTTGGGCGTTTTGCTAGGTCACTAAGCTAATTTAGCCGTTGTTTCAAAGGCTTCTAATTTTGAAAGATAAGGTGTTAAATCACCAATATTGCTTTTCACCCAATCGGCACAGTAATAGGTATCTAAATAACGTTCGCCGCTGTCGCATAACAGCGTCACGATGGAGCCTGTTTCACCTCGTTGTTTCATCTCACTGGCAATTTGCAAAACCCCATAAAGATTGGTGCCGGTAGAAGGGCCTGCTTTGCGGCCGAGTAGTTTTTCCAACCAATAGATCGTAGCGACACTGGCGGCATCCGCAACGGTACGCATTTCATCGACTACGCCGGGAATAAAACTCGGTTCAACTCGTGGGCGACCAATTCCTTCAATTTTGCTACCACACTGCAAGGTTAAGCTTGGGTCTCGGCTTTTGAAATAATCATGAAATACCGAGTTTTCAGGGTCGACGACGCACAGTTTGGTATTGTGTTTTTGGTAGCGAATAAAGCGGCCTATAGTTGCTGAGGTTCCGCCTGTGCCTGGGCTCATTACAATCCATGTCGGAACGGGGTGATCTTCCATTTGCATTTGGTTAAAAATACTGTCGGCAATATTGCTATTACCACGCCAGTCGGTCGCACGTTCAGCATAAGTGAACTGGTCCATATAATGACCATTCAGTTCTTTAGCTAAGCGGTGTGATTCGGCATAAATTTGATCAGAGCGATCGACTAAATGCGCTTGGCCGCCATAAAGCTCAATCTGCTCAATTTTTTTACGTGCAGTACATTTGGGCATTACAGCAATAAAAGGCAAGCCTAGTAAACGAGCAAAATAAGCTTCTGATACCGCAGTACTGCCCGATGAAGATTCAATGATAGTCGTTTCAGGGCCAACCCAGCCGTTACAGATGGCATACAGAAAAAGAGAACGGGCTAGGCGGTGTTTGAGCGAACCCGTAGGATGCGTACTTTCATCTTTGAGATAAATATCGACCCCAGCGACACAAGGCAAATCGAGCTTGATCAGATGAGTATCGGCCGAGCGTTGGTAGTCCGCTTCTATTTTTCGAATTGCGTTGTTAATCCATTGATGATCGGTGCACATGGTTCTCTCTCCATCGTTATTGTGAGGGTAATTTACCCTTAATGTGAGAGAAAAACTTTGCTATGTTGCCTGTCATTTTGTAGTTTTAGAGAAAATTATTCTCTTATTCTGGGGAAGCTATGGAGCTTGATAGAATTGATCGCATGATCCTCTCATTACTGCAACAAGACAGCACTTTGTCGCTAAATGATTTGGCTGAAGCGGTGAACTTAACCACCACACCTTGCTGGAAGCGGTTGAAAAAGCTCGAAGAATCTGGCGTGATTGCGCGGCGAGTTGCCCTGCTTGACCCAGAAAAATTAGATTTGAGTTTTACCGCGTTTGTGTTGATTAAGACCAGCGATCACTCTCACGAATGGTACAGCCATTTTGTCGTGACTGTGTCTGAGTACCCTGAGGTGATGGAGTTCTATCGAATGGCGGGTGAGTACGATTACATGATGAAAGTGTTGGTCAAAGACATGAAGTGTTTTGACCAGTTTTATAAAAAACTGGTCAATGGCGTGAAAGGGATTAATAACGTGACTTCAACCTTTGCAATGGAGTCATTGAAGTACACTACCCAATTGCCTCTGGCATAGCCTGCTCGTCTGAGTCTTTTTATTTGGTGAAGCGCATCACACCTTCTTGCACTGCTGTTGCGACTAAATCTCCTTGGCGGTTGTAAATCTCGCCACGCACTAAACCACGGGTATTGCTGGCCGTAGGGCTTTCTATTGCGTAGAGCAACCACTCATCCATTTTGAATGGGCGGTGGAACCAAATCGAATGATCAATCGTCGCGACTTGAAAGTTAGGTGTCATCAAAGAGACTTTATGAGGATGCAACGCTGTAACTAAAAACCCCCAATCAGACGCGTAACCGAGCAAATATTGATGGATGAGTTGGTTGTTTGGCAACTCACCATTAGCGCGTATCCACAGGTACTGTTTTGGCTCCGCTTTTTGTGGTTTGAGCGGGTTAATTACGGTCACTGGACGCATCTCAATCGCTTTTTCGCCACAAAAAACCTTTTTTATTTTTTCAGGTAATAAGTGTGCAATCTGGGCTGCCAGTTCAGATTCAGAGGCAAAATTTTCAGGACCAGGGATGTCAGGCATGGTGTTTTGATGTTCAAAACCGGGCGCTTCACCGTGATAAGAAGCAGTGAGATAGAAAATCGGCCGACCATTCTGAATGGCTTTGACTCGTCTGGTACTGAAACTGCGTCCGTCCCTTAAATTCTCAACATCATAAATGATTGGTTTTTCAGGATCCCCGGGGTAAAGAAAATAGCTATGAAATGAGTGAACAGTGCGGTCGGAATCAACCGTATAGCGAGCCGCCGAGAGTGCTTGGCCAATCACTTGCCCACCATACACTTGTGGCAGACCTAAGTTCTCGCTCTCACCTCGGTATAAACCTTCTTCTAGCTTTTCCAGTTGCAGCAAATCCAATAGTTCATTTAATGGTTTACTCATAGACCCTCACCGAGATTCTTAATGTAATTATTATCATTGTTGACTAAGTCAATATCTTGTTAATACCAAATGGACGACCATGACAGCAGATAAAACCGAACCTATAATCATCACCTATCTAACACCATAACTGAGGTTTTATCCTTATGAAAAAGGCACTGTTGCTGATTATGTCGTCTGTTTTGGGTCTAATGCTTGTGGGTTGCCAGTCAGCGCAAAAACCAACCTCTTCCGAGAGCAATATTCAATCTATCATGGGTACGGTTTCGTACCGTGAGCGTATTGCACTGCCGGATAAGGCGCTTGTCACTATCACTTTGCAAGATGTTTCATTGGCTGATGCACCCGCTAAAGTGATCGCAAAACACCGCTTTGAAACTAACGGAATGCAAGTGCCGCTTCAGTTTGACTTGGCATTCGACAACCGAAAAATTGATGCTCGCCACCGTTACAGCGTCAGTGCTCGTATCGAAGTAGATGGAAAACTGCGCTTCATTACGGATACCCATTACGCCGTGATTACTGATGAGAATAACACTAAACGTGTTGATTTGCGTTTGGTTGGTGTTAAACAGTAGTAAAAACAGAAGCAATAAAATAGACGCAATACTATAAAAACAGTAAAACAAGAAATAGTAAAACAGCCCTTTCCCGTGCTAGATAAGCGGGAAAGGCGCTTGACCGAAAGGGGCTTAGGGGCGCCACTGGTATAATCGAAGTTTTATTTTTCCATGCTCGTTCACTTCGATGCCTTCGGCGATCAATTTCTGTCGTTGACGTAATAAATCCTCTCCTTTTAGCGAAATCTCTCCTTTGCTGTTGATCACACGAAACCAAGGTAATCGGCTGTTTTGAGGTAGGTTACCTAATGCTTTTCCAACATGGCGTGCGTAGCCGGGGTATCCTGCTAAACGAGCAATTTCCCCATAGGTTGTCACTTTTCCTGCGGGAATTTGATGTATAACTGCAAAAATCTGCGCTAAAAATTGGTTCATGCTGACAATTCGTCCATACTAGCAGTGTCCTAGTTCGATAGTTACCAAGGAACGGTATAAGGAGAGGGCATGCTATTTTCTACCTTTCAATTTTTAATCACAACCGTGTTGGCTGTGGTTTGTGCAAGAGCCATAGGTTTAAGCGAAGGGGACATCCCCGTGCTGGCCATCGTGATCCCTGCGCTGTGGATTTTACCGCAAGGGGGCGTCGCGGGTGTGTTGTTATTGGCTGCAATGACCGCTTATGGTTTCACTTTATCTTATCAGCCAATCGCTCTTTCTGTCAGTGTTTGGGTGTTGCTGCCTTTGTTGACGGTGGCCTTTTCTAAACGCAGTAGCATGGGCGTTATCTTAGTGAGCACGTTGATCGTATTGACGTTGCAAGTCGGTATCATCGTTACTCAATCGGCTGGGAAATTAGGCGGTACAGGCTGGCTGACTGTTATTCAGACTCTTTCTGCTATCGTTGTTTGGTGGTCGGTTGCGCACTGGAAGCCATCCAATAAGCACCGTTGGTGGGCGTTAGGGTTACTGCTACCGCTATGGATGGCCGATTTCTCGTATGCGGTGTTAGTTGCGTTAAGCATTACTGGCATTATGGCGTCGATGGAAAGTTTAACCCAATCCAAACCAGTCGCGGTGAATTGGAATGGTTTGTTATGCTGGACACTTCCAACGGTAGGCTTTGCAAGCTTAGTCGTCTCGCCCACAAGTGATGTACCAAACCCAGTATTCGTGGTTTGGATCTGTTTACTGGCTACTGCTTGGATGACTGATTATCTACTCAAGAGCACCGAAGAGAATACCGAATGACCAGAACACAACTGAATGTAGATTAGAGCATGTTGTGGGTGAAGTTGTGACTTCATTCTTATGCATATATAGAGCATTAGTATATGATGCTCACCTCTCATTACAATAATATAAACGTCATGGTTCGTGCATTTCGGCTAATAGGTCTTTTATGGCTAGCAACGGCGGCACACAGCGTCATCAGTGCTCCCATAATCAACGCTAAAACATATCGAGTAGCGACAGAAGCGGACGATGTTGTCACGCGTATTTTGTTTGATGCCATTGCTTACCAATTTCGCCTTGAGATTGACTATGTTAATTACCCCAGCTTTGATGCGATCTTGACCGCTATCGAACAAGGGGAGAGCGATTTTGCAGCCAATGTGACTTACACCGAACAGCGTGCTCAACGCTTTGATTTCTCAAGTCCTACCAATATTGAATATACCTATGCATTTAGCCACAGCAACGTACAGTTAACCGATCTGGCGAGGGTCGGGGTTCCCAAAGGAACGATTTATGGTGAGCTGATTGCCGCTTATTTTCCTCATATTATACAGATTGAGTATGATGGTGCTCGGCGTGCCAAAGAACTTTTAAGCACGGCTGAAGTCGATGTGGTCGTAGACGCGATTAATCAATTAAAGCCGATGTTGATGGCAGGGCTCGATGCGCAATTGCTTAATGACCAACTGCCTATTCAGCCGGTTGCCATTATTACGCCAAAAGGGCACAACACTTTATTACTCAACAAAATTCAAGAATATGTACACTCAGCGTCGGTACAAAAACTGCTTAGAGAATCAGTACAAAAATACCAATTTGATATCCGCAAGCAGGCGTTGCGTCAATCCGTCATCGATAGTGGCTTAAACGTGCAGCGACCGTTAAAAGTAAAATTGGAGAACATCAGCCAATTTGCTCAGTATCAGCACGATGGTAAAGTGAAAGGAATAAACGCGGACATTGTTTTTAAAGCATGTGACATTCTGTTACTCAAATGCGAACTGGCCAGCCAGCCAGACGAAACGTGGGAGAGTATGTATGCCGATTTGGTCAATAAACGCATTGATATCCTAGTACCAATTACCGTCTCTCAACAACGAAAATCCGACGTTTATTTCAGTGACACGTATTACCAGCCTGAAGCCGTCTTGATCAAACGTGAAAATTACAAAGACAATGTTTACAGCAATGTGTCGGAATTAATTGTTGAGCGCATCGGCGTGATTAAAGAAGATTTCTTTGAAGAGCTGTTAGGAAAAATGCTGCCCAATAAAGTGCTACATGTTTATAAAACTCAAAATGAATTGGTCAAAGCCTTGCTCGGTAAGGAGGTCGATTACATCGTTCTAAACCGTGCTAACTTTAACCAAATATTGCGCGAAGCGGATAACTTATTGCCGTTGGAGGAAGATCTATTTATCGGCAGTTTTTACTCGTCTGAGATTGCAATGGGCTTTCCCAAAAATAGCATGGGCGCTTCGCTGGCTCCTTTATTTACTCGTGCTATTAAGATGATTGATACGCAGAAAATCATCAACACTTATGATTATCAACCGAATTGGCGAGCAACGTTAGCGGCCGAGAAAACTTTTTCACGCCACACTCAATGGCTGTTTACGTTGGTATTTGGCTTCTTGTTAGTGGTCGCTTTCTATCTACACTCACAATCTGTTACCGATAATTTAACCAAGCTGCGTAATCGCCGAGCTTTATATCGCCGTTATTCGAGAGGCTTAAACAGCGATCTAACCTTGATTTATTTAGATGTGAATAACTTTAAGCCGATAAACGATAACTATGGTCATGAAGTGGGGGATGAAGTGTTGAAAGCACTTGCCAGCCGTATCGATTCTATTTGGCGTGGTCGTAGTTACCGAATCGGGGGTGATGAGTTTATCCTGATTGGGCAATATAGTGATGAGGAGCTTGAGCCTGTGTTAATGCAGTTAGAGTCCTTTACCTACAGCGATTCTGCTCGAAATTTAAACATAAAAGTCAATGTGGCGATTGGTGTGTCGAATTACAGAGATCATTTCATGAGCCTGGAAGAAGTATTGCACCAAACTGATATTGCCATGTACCAAAGTAAGCACCACGGTAGCGGCCAACGAGATAGTACAAAGCCTCTTCTCAAGATAATCAGAAGTTCAAACAAGAGCTAAAATAGTCCACCTATTTTATTGAGTAGAAGAGAAAATAGAAGATTTGCTCAAATGGTGTTCACTTAAAACAAAAAGCTTCCATCCATTGGGATTTCGGCTTGCAATCATTACTATGATGCTTGATAATCGCCGCACTCTTTGGCTAGCAAGCCAAGAAAACAAATCAATGGAGGCTCTGGTCCTCCCGCAACACTAACTTGTGAACTCGGTCAGGCCCGGAAGGGAGCAGCCGCAGCAGGCGACGTGTGTGCCGGGATGTGGCTGGGGCCTCCACCCTTTTTGTCGCTGACAAACTTTATCCGTACACTCCCGATTTCTTCGTTTCAAAAGCTAATGCAATAATGTTTTATCATATTGCAATCTGAAACATACATTTTGTCCAAAGACATGCTGATTCATTTATAATCAATTATTATTGAAAGTTGATTTATTAATAACTATTGGTTTATGACTATGCTCAATCCTATTTGGTTAAACACTTTTAAAACATTAGTCGATATTGGGCACTTTACTAAAACGGCTGAGTTACTCCATATGACGCAACCCGGGGTAAGCCAGCACATAAATAAACTAGAAGCTGCCTGCGGTTATCCTTTGATAAAGAGATTTAACAAGAAATTTGAGTTAACAATCTATGGGCGTAAAGTTTACGATTATGCTGTCAAACACTTTGAAGAAGAGTTTGAGTTATTACAGAATCTGGCACACGACGAACCTTTCCGTGGTCGCTGTACTATAGGCTGTTCGGGGACTTTCGCGTGGCTGATTTATTCACAATTACTTTCTTTGCAAGTGAGCTATCCAGGCTTATCCATTGAGTTAGAAGCAACGCCAAACCATCGTATATTTGAGCAGATATTGCAGGGGAAACTGGATATAGGTCTAGTGACAAAAGAACCTAACCCTAAATATTTCGCGAGCCGTATTGTTGGTGCGGAGTGTCTTGCTCTTGTATTGCCACTGTCCGCAGACGAAAGCTTGCCTATAAATGACTTGTTAATAGAATTGGGAGTCGTTCGTCATCCAGATTTCGCTCACTACTTCCAAACATATGTCAATCAAGCGAATAATGATTTGCTTCGTCTAGTCGATTTGGAGGATGTTTCGACGCAAAGCTATATTAACCAAGTGCACCAAATATTAGTTCCTATAGCTAAAGGGATTGGTTTTACAGTGGTTCCTCGATGGTGCGTTAACTTGTTCGCGGATAAAGAGCAGCTAAAAATATTCAACATTACCGAAGATATACAAGAACCTGTTTACTTGGTTAGCAAACTTAACTCACCTCTTGCTAGGCGTTATGAGCAAGTCATTGATGTTATTGATCACTCTTTTAAGGTTGTTTGACTTGATTGAACCTCACATAAGCAGATGATATTGGCATTAAAGCTTCATAGCTGACCTTGCAATAGAAACTAAAAAGGGCTGGTTGTGCTACCTGCCCTTGAAATTTTATTAATGCATCACAGATCGACTATTCGTAATCAGAGGCATAAGTTTCTTCGTATGAGTGCGAGTAAAGCTCAAATAGGTTGCCAAATGGGTCTTCTAGATAAACCATTTTAGCGAGCTTGTTATCATCTTCTGGATGGTAACGCATGATATCCATACGCGCTTTACCGCCATATTGTTCAATGCGCTTAATCGCGCCTTCAAAGTCGTCGGTTTGTAGACAGAAGTGGAAGATACCAAGGCGAGAGAAGTCTACTTCGTGACGCTCTTCGCGCTCTTTCATTTCAAACAATTCAACACCAATACCATCAGTTGTTACTAGATGTGCAATATTGAAACCTTTGAAACCCTCACCAAAAACAGCAATACACATGCGGCCAATCGCTGACTCTCGCTCTTCAATAACTTGTGTATTATTCATAACGATTTTTAAACCTAAAGCCTGAGTGTAGAACTCAACAGCTTTATCCATATCGCCAACCATAATACCGACGTGATTCATTTTCATAATTCGCTCCTAATACCTTTGATTTTTTGGCTTCGTTTCGATAGATCGGAGTATATGGAGATTAATGGATTAAATAAAATTATCAGTAATTATAAAAATGATAAATTATAATTATAAGCGAAACGTAAGATGTCACCGTGTTAGAACCAATACAAATGGCGATAGTAGAAAATGATAATTTTCCGTATCTAAGCCAATCCGTGACAGGCTAATTTAGAAAAATCGTTCAGTTCAGATTTGGCCACACATTTGCGAGTGAGCTAAGTGGTATCGGATATTCAACGGCTCCTCATCCATTGAGTTGAAGAAAAATCTCTTATTAAGGGATTCTTAAGTTACGTCCGTTATTTTTGTTCACAGAGTAAGCAAAAAGGAAATGCCGATGAAAACCATACGCTCAGCATCTGATCTGCAATTGGCCGTAATTGATCCTTCTCATCCTCGCTGGTTGGAAGCCATACACCTTGTGCGCGAGCGTTATCAGCAAGCGTTTGATGCACGCCTTATTACTTTTATGCCTGCTTATTTAGCTTTGCTTGATCATGACGAAATGAAATCCGTATGTGGTTTTCGCGTAGCGCAGCAAGAGCCTCTATTTCTCGAACAATACCTTGACCAACCTGCCGATGAAATTTTATCGCAGCGTTTTGATTGCCGAGTATCCCGAAGTGCTTTGATTGAATTTGGCCAACTGGCCTCTTTTGGTCGTGGTTTATCGGCGCTGCACTTTACTTTGATCGCTCAACAGCTGGTTGATTTAGGGTATGAATGGTGCGTTTTTACAGCAACGGATCCACTGCATGCTTTGATGCGTCGATTTGGTTTACAACCGACATTGATCGCGAAAGCGTCAGCATCTTGCATTCCTAACGCCAACCAAATTTGGGGCAGTTATTACCAACACAGCCCTCGAATTTTAGCGGGAAATTTGGCGCAGGGGCTGGCGTTGCTCAACCGATTTCATTTAAACCAGAAACAAGCGTGAGGCCTTTGCTATGAACCGAATTTTATCGGCGCTTCATCAACATGCGCAGCAAAAGCCAGATAGCATTGCCTTCATTGGGCACAATGCCAAACAAGAAAAGATAGCGCTGAGCTATCAACAGCTCTTAGAAAAGGTGGAAGCCACAGTACGCACATTACGCCAGTGGCAGGTTCAGCGTATTGCATTAAAAGCTGAAAATAGTTTGGATTGGGTGATCATCGACCTTGCGGCCATGCACGCAAAAATAGTGCTCGTTCCTGTACCTACTTTCTTTAGTAAGGCACAGGTTGAACACTTACTGTATGAATCGGGTGTTGATGTTTGCTTAGGTGATTGGCCAACGCTAGGTGAACCTTTCTCAACGCTCAGTCATCTACCTGCTTTTGTCTATTTGGCGAATCCATCAGCACAGGTGTTGCCTTTGACGCAAAAAATTACCTTTACGTCTGGGTCCACCGGAACGCCAAAAGGGGTGTGTTTGAGTGACGAAAACATGCAAGCGGTCACGCTGGCGATCGCAGAGAACATGTCCGCGCAAGTTGAGCGTCACCTCGTGATGCTGCCTCTCTCAACCTTGTTAGAAAACATCACGGGTGTGTATGTTCCTTTGGTTCTGGGTGTGACATCAACAGTTGTCTGTGGCAGCGAAGTGGGTTTGACCGGTTCTAGCCAGTTCTGTGGCGCAACGTTCGCACTCGCACTGCAGCAGTTTCAGCCGTCAAGCTTGGTGTTAACGCCAGCGTTATTGTTGGCATTAATTGAAGTCGTCAAGCAGAGCCCAGCTCTTGCGCTGCCTTTACGCTGGGTTGCCGTGGGCGGGGCGCGAGTGGCTCCCCAATTAATTGACGCAGCTCGCCAGCTCGGCATTCCCGCTTTTGAAGGGTATGGTTTGTCTGAAAGTGCTTCGGTCGTGAGTATGAATACACCCCAACAAAATAAGCCGGGGTCGTGTGGACAGGTGCTGTCTCATCTTCAGGTTTCGCTGGCACAAGATGGCGAATTGTTAGTTAAAGGCAACACGGCTTTGGGGTATTTAGGTGAGCCGTTTAGCCACGAGTGGTTGTCAACTGGCGATATGGCCACAATCGATGATGAGGGTTTTTTAACTATCATCGGGCGTAAAAAGAACCTCATCATCACCAGTTTTGGGCGTAACGTGGCCCCTGAATGGATTGAATCTCAAGCATTAGCTTTGATTGCGCACCATCGATTTGTGGTGGTGGGCGACGGGCAGGCAGGCCTCACGGCCGTCAGTGACAGTCCTTTACCTGATCTCGTTACGCGCGTGCAACAGCTCAATAGCGTGTTGCCCGATTACGCACACATCACGCAGCTTTGGTTGGTGAGCGATACTCATTGCTGGCAAAAGTGGCTGACCGCTAATGGTCGTCCAAAACGCTTAGCTATTGAAAACGCACTGCAAGAGGCTCGCTTGGCGCGCCACACCACTAATCCACAGACGGTTTTTATCTCTATTCCTTCCTTCTATTCAATGGCTGAGGAGCTTTAAAATGAGCAAATTTTTCCATATTTTAAAAACACAAACTGAGCCAGCACAGCAGCAGATGTTGCAAGCTCCGGTATTTGATGCCTGCGCAAGAGGAGAGATCAGCCTAGAGATGTATATTCGTTTTCTCACTCAAGCTTATCACCATGTTAAACATACGGTGCCACTGCTGATGGCATGTGGCAGCCGCTTAGGCGATGAATATGAGTGGGTACGAACGGCGATTGCCGAGTACATCGATGAAGAAAAAGGCCACCAAGAGTGGATCTTGAACGATATTAAAGCGTGCGGTGGTGATGTGGATGCAGTACGTAATAATGAGGGCGCAGGGCGGGTCAGCGCATCTATCGAACTCATGGTGGCGTATCTCTATCACCAGATTGATCGCGCCAACCCGTTGAGTTTATTTGGCATGGTGTGGGTACTTGAAGGAACCAGTGTGGGTGTCGGTGGGAATATCGCACGGTTAGTCAAACAGCGTTTGGAGCTTCCTGATGCGGCGATGACCTATCTCACTTCGCACAGTGAACTTGACCAAGGGCACATCCGCTTTTTTGAATCGTTAATGAACAACATTCAGTGTGTATCCGATCAAGAGGCCATCATCCGCTCTGCAAACATGGTGTTTGATCTGTATGGGCAGATGCTGCGAGAACTACCGCTTCCTTGCGAGTCAATGGTGCATGCAGGTTCGCAAGATTTAGCTTCGCAAGGTGTAAGGTCGCAATATGGATCTTAATCATCGACATGTTTTACTCACCGGCGCTTCCGGTGGTATCGGGCAACGCATCGCATTGCTGCTTGCTAAGCAAGGAGCCAGTCTAGTTCTGGTGGCTCGCGATGGTCAAAAACTCGAGCAACTTCGGCAAACGCTACCCATGCCTGAGAAGCATCTGATTTTGAGTGCAGATTTAAGCACAGAGTCAGGAATAGAGCAGATCAACACCTTCATTCAGCGCTTTTTTATGGGCCAGAAACGAATCAGTGTGGTGATCAATAATGCGGGCATTAACCAGTTTCGCTTATTAGCCAGACGAACCGCAGTTTCAGTGCAACAGGAGCTGCATTTGAATTTACTTGCTCCGATGCAACTGACTCAATCGGCGATACATTGGTTGAATAAACCGGGGATTATTTTAAATATTGGCTCAAGTTTAGGGGCTATTGGTTACCCGGGTTATGCCACGTACTGCGCTACCAAAGCAGGGTTGCACCGTTTTAGTGAAGCGATGCAGCGTGAGCTTGAGGGGACGGGTATCAAGGTACTTTACCTAGCGCCGCGAGCGACCAATACCGAGCTGAATAATGACACGGTGAACCAGTTTAACCAAGCCGTAGGCAATCACTGTGATGAGCCAGAGGTTGTTGCCCAGCATGTGCTTAGTATGCTCGAAAGCGAATCAACAACTCGCTGGATTGGCTGGCCAGAAAAAGTGTTGGTGCGATTAAATCAACTATGGCCAGCAGTGATTTCGTCGGCAATTAAAAAGCAGCAAGCAACCATTCTTGCCTTTTTAAACCGTTAAAGCGTGATAATTCAAGGAGAACAACATATGAAAACTGTGTTTAAATGGGTCAGTGCATTGGTCATCTTTGCGGTAAGCACGACACCCGCTTTTGCGATCACCCCTTTAGCTCAGGTTCAATCTGATTGGGCCAAATGCCAATACAAAATGAAGTCGAGCGATGATCAAGAACGTTGTTTTGAACGTGTCATTATGCGTAACACCTTAGAGATGCAATCAAGTAACAGCCCAGAACTCAAAGTGTGGCTTGCCATCAATAAATCCTCATTAGCGGGCGTAAAAGGTGGGTTGGGTGCGCTATCTTTAGTGAAAGAGGCGAAATTATTGTACGAAGAGGTTATCGATCAAGCGCCTAATACCTTAGATGGCTCGGCTTTCACAAGTTTAGGCACCTTATATTACAAAGTGCCCGGCTGGCCAGTGGCTTTTGGCGATGACGTTAAAGCGGAAGAGTTGCTGCAAAGAGCACTGCTGATTAACCCGACAGGAATTGATGCCAACTATTTTTACGGTGATTTTCTTGCCGAGCAGGGCAGAACCGATGAAGCAAGAAAGTACCTGTTGCAAGCACAACAAGCACCAGCAAGGCCACAAAGAGCGATTGCCGATGCTGGGCGTCAGCAAGAAATTGCTCTTTTGTTGGAGAATTTAAAATAACGTATGCGTTTATTATTAGTCGAAGATGACAAACAACTGGGCGAGTCAATGCAGGTGGCGTTGACTCGCCAAGGTTATACGGTGGATTGGCTAGAAAAAGGTGGCGGCGTGGCGTGTGCGCTCAAAACTGAACAGTTTTCGGCGGTGATCTTGGATTTAACCTTACCGGATATGGATGGTCTTGAGGTGTTGCGTGGCATTAGAAACGCTGGTTATTCGCTGCCTGTGATGATCCTAACGGCGCGTGATGATATTAGCGATCGCGTCAAAGGGTTAGATGGTGGAGCCGATGAATACATTGGCAAACCCTTTGCGCTAGAAGAGCTATTGGCACGTTTACGGCTTATCATTCGTCGCAGCTCGGGCAGCGCCGAGGCTCTGATTTCGATTGGTGATCTGAGCCTCTCTCTTTCCAAGCAGGAGATTGAATATCGTCAGCAACCCCTCAAACTGACGCGTAATGAATATAAAATTCTCGCCAGTTTGATCACTCAAGCAGGGCGAGTGATGAGCAAAGAGCTATTGCAACAAGCGCTTCATGGTTGGGACGAAGGCAGCAGTGACAACGCTATCGAAGTTCACATTCATAACTTGCGTAAAAAAATGCCAGAAAATGTCATCAAAAATATCCGTGGTGTGGGGTATATGATTGAAAAATAAAAAAATATTTTCGATTAAACGTCGTTTAACACAGTCGGCTGTATGGTTAAGCGGTGGCTTACTGCTCATTTCTCTTTATTTCAGTTTTTCTACTGCTCAACATGAAGTTGAGGAGGTCTACGATGCGCGCTTAGGTCAATCGGCAAAATTACTGTTGATGGCGACTTCTGTCTCTATAAAAGAAGGAGACAATGCCGATCTTCATCAACAGTTTGATCAGTGGATGCAAAGCATTGAACGTCTTTCGCAAGCCAACAAGGAGATGGCAACGCAGTATGGTCACCCTTATGAGCGGTACATTCTGTTTCAGTTTTATCGAGATGGTCAGTTGATGTATAGCTCTGATAGTCAGCAACCCGCTTTTAGCAGCAATGCCAGCAATAATGGATTTGGCAATGTCACCATTGATGGCCAAACATGGCGTTATTTTCAATTGGCGCAACCTCATCCTGATCACGGTTCGGAATACATTCTGGTTGCGGAAAAACAGAGTATTCGTGATGAAATGGTCAATGAAATTGCACTGTCGACCGCGTTGCCGCAATTGATCTTGATCCCATGCGTTATCTTAGTGCTGGTGATGCTTATTGGACGAAGTTTCAAACCACTGCAAGAACTAAAATCAGCAATCGCCATTCGCAGTGTCCATAAGTTGGATCGCATTTACGTTACAGAACAAACCACCGAACTCTCACCATTAGTAGAGACACTCAACCAACTGTTGGCTCAATTAGAATTGGCTTGGCAGCGAGAAAAACGCTTCACGCGCATGGCTGCTCATGAACTTAAAACACCACTAACGGTATTGAGATTAAATGCCGAAAACGCCATGCTCAGCCAGAATGAGCAGCAACTGAAATATGATCTGGACATGATTCTTAAGGGTATTGAGCGTACTGACCGCCTTATTCATCAGTTGTTGATGTTAGCCAAAGTCGAAAGCACTATGGAATTGTCATCACAAACGGTCGATCTCTCAGTCTCTATTAAGCAAGTTATCGCAGACCTTGCGCCGTTAGCGTTAAAGCACGACCAACAATTGAGCTTTGAAGGGCAGAGTTTGTCGGTTCAAGGCGACGAGCTATTACTCGGCGTGTTGTTTAAAAACTTAATCGATAATGCGATGCGCTATTCTGGCGTACACAGCCACATTGATATTACGTTGCATGGCGATGATCAGTTTATTCAAGTGAATGTGACTGATAGCGGCCCCAACATCACGAACGAAGCCCGAGAAAAAATATTTGATAACTTTTATCGAGCTAACAGTGAAAAAGGCGATGGGGCAGGGCTTGGAATGTCGATTTGCCGTGATATCGCCGCGCTGCATAATGCCACCGTCGAGTTGCTGCCGAGACACAACGACAGCAACATCTTCAGGGTTTGTTTTCATCTAAGTTAACGGATCTCTTCTGTTTTTATCCATACTCTTTAGCGGCATGGCGCAAAAATATCTTGCGCTTTCTCGTATGCATTGGTTGATACATCCATAATGCCAAGTAAAGAGTGAAAGAGATTACTGTGAGCATAGGGCTGAGTGGCTGTTTGACGTAAACAGGTTTGATTCACGCCTTTCGTACGGGCGAATTCGTCAGATAACCAGACTAAAAGCGGTACTTGAGTTTGATAATCGGGTGCTAGGCTGTACGGCATGCCATGTAAGAACAGTCCATTTTCTCCCAGCGATTCCCCATGGTCGGAGACATAAATCAATGCGGTGTTGTATTGAGCTTGCAGTGACTTTAGCTTTTCAATCAGCTGCGCCAAAACAAAATCTGTGTAACGAATAGTGTTGTCGTAAGTATTCACTATCTGCTCAACGCTGCAATTTTCAATATCCGCTCTTGGGCAATCAGGTTGATATTTCGCCATGTCTTTAGGATAGCGCTTAAAGTAGGTTGGCCCGTGACTTCCAATAATGTGCATGAAAATCATTCGGTTACCAGTTTGGTTGGCAATTTCTTCATCTAAGTTGTCTAGCATTGTGACGTCATAACAAGTGCTGCCGTCACATCGGCCTTCTCGCGCAGTTTTATCCAGCTCTTTCTGCGGAATATTTTTCGCGACGCCTTTATCGCCTCCATCATTCTCTTTCCATAAGAGGTCGACGCCTGCGCGCTGCAAGATATCGAGGACATTGTCTTGGTTATCCGCTTTGGTTCGATCAAAATTATGACGATCCATATTGGAAAATAAACAAGGTACAGAGACCGCTGTCGCAGTACCACAAGAGGCGACATCACTGAAAAATATAGGCTGATAAGGCGCGGTATAAGCATTGGTATCACGTGTGTAGCCGTAGTATTGGTAATTTTGTGCGCGAGCCGTTTCTCCTAGCACAAATAAGACTAAGGTTGGTTTTTCTGCATCACGGCTATGGGTAGTTTTCGGTTGCTGCTGCGCATCAGCGCCGATAATTTGATACACCACGGGCTCGGTAAAATAACGGTCTTTCACAAGACCATAAGCGCTATAGACAAAGTGAGTGGGGATGATCATTTTCTTGAGGTAACTATTGTTGCGTCCAACCGACGAATAGTTCTGATAATACAGCGCCGCAATAATGATGATGCCGAGTAAAGAGAGCAATATTGATAGCGCTTTATAGCCTAAAAAGCGGGAAATGGATTTTTCTACTTTAAGTGGCGAAAGCAGTAATAGAGCGGCAGGGAGGATGCCCAACGCAAAGATCCAGACAATGGAATAGAGACTGACATAAGAGCCTGCCTCACTGCTATTGGTTTCAACGACATTGATCAACATGTCTCGGTCGACAATCGTGCCGTAATTGTAACTCGCATAACTCACCACAGCAGAAAGGATGAGTAAGATCGCAAAAAAAGGTTTTAGAAAATAAGGCCACGAAAACAGTTGGAAAATAACGTTCAGCGCCAAAAAGAAAAAAATCGGTATTGAGAACGCAAACCCCCAATTGAACTGCTCAGCAGCCGAAAAAATCTGTGCCAATTTGGCATAAATAGGGATGTTGAGTACCAAGCTGAAATAGAGAGCAAGCAACAAGGTAATACTTGCGTATGAGAAGCGAGGATTTTTCATTGTGGGTTCCATAACATACCGTGTGATGAGAAGACGTTATGGAACTTATAAAGATCTTTTCTTAATAAAGGCTTAAGAAATTCAATCGTTAGAATGAGATGAGTTTTTGGTAGTTACTTATCTTAGTACCTTGCGCACCTTGTCGAATGCTAAAAGTGATGGCGTAAATACTATTGCCGTTCGTCTTTAGGAGAGTCCATCACCACCATGGTGGTGATCGATTTCACCGTTAAGCACTCACCAAGCACATCGGCGTGAAAACGTTTATAGGCGCTGAGATCTTTGCTTTCGACACGCAGCAAATATTCGTTCATCCCGGTAATATTGTGGCATTCGACCACCTCCTTGGCGTAGCGCACATGTTCTTCGAAACTGAGCTGCGCTTTTTTCGTGTGGCTGTTTAAGCCAATTGCCACATAAGCGACAAACCCGACATCAAGTTGGGTTTTATTTAAGACCGCTCGATAGCCTTTAATGATCTGCTTACGCTCAAGATCCTGCACGCGGCGCAACGTGGCGGAGGGCGATAAGCCGATGCGTTCGGCTAGCTCGACATTCGAGACTCGGCCATCAAGTTGTAGCTCTTGCAATATTCTCTCGTCAAATCTGTCCATGGCTTATTTTTATTGCTCAATATTAGTGGTATTGACCAATATAAGCACAATATTGCCAGCCGATACCATTATTATTTGTTCATCATTATTAAATAGAGAAAGAAGATGGATTACACACAATGGTGGCCACTGGTGGCTTTTGCTTTTGTTTCGACCTTTTCACCGGGTCCAAACAACATCATGCTGATGACATCTGGTGCAAATGTGGGCTTTATGCGCACTATTCCGCACATGCTTGGTGTAACGTTTGGTTTTAGCATTATGGTGCTATTGGTTGGTGTTGGGTTAACGGGTTTATTCCATCGTTATCCTATGTTGCAACAAGGCTTGCAAATTGCCTGCACCATTTATTTGGTCTATTTGGCGATAAAAATTGCGCTGAGTAATCCTTCGCAGGGAGAGAAGCAGTATCAACCGATGTCATTTGTTTCGGCTGTACTGTTTCAATGGGTCAACCCCAAAGGTTGGTCGATGGCGCTGACTGCGGTGAGTGTATTTAACCAAAGTGCGAGTTGGGTGCAGTTAATGCTGATTTCATTGGTGTTTGCTTTGGTGAACATTCCGTCGGTCAGTGTTTGGACTGCGGCGGGTAAACAGTTGAGCCACTGGATGAATCACCCAAGTTATGTCCGCTGGTTTAACGGCGCGATGGGCGCGTTGCTGCTACTGTCCGTTGTTCCTATGTTGTAGAGATTTGGTGAGACGTTGCTGTGTGGGAGCATTATCAACGCAGCAAAAGAAAGTGGGTACTGAGCGACCCACTTTGTTTATCTAGTTTGCCTGATATTAACCGTTCGCTATATTGCCCATAAAATTAACGCCAATATTTGCGGTGAGAGTATGCGTAGGCACATTACTAGCGGATAGACAGTGGCGTATGCTAACGCAGAAGCGCCGCTGCTTTCGTGCAGCGCATTTGCAAAAGCAAGAGCGGGTGGATCGGTCATCGAGCCTGCTAGCATGCCACAGATAGTGAGATAGTTAATATGGCCTAAAACACGAGCCAGTATTCCAACAGTGATCAATGGAATACCCGTGATCAACATGCCGTAGCCCATCCAACTGACGCCATCGCCTTGCACTAAGGTTTCAACAAAATTGCCCCCAGATTTTAACCCGACCACGGCTAAAAACAGCACAATACCAATTTCTCGTAGAGCAAGGTTCGCGCTGGGTGGCATAAACCAATACATTTTGCCAATGCTGCCGATACGCGCCAAAACCAGTGCAACAATCAGCGGTCCTCCAGCTAAGCCGAGCTTAATGGCGGCGGGGAATCCCGGTAGATAAAACGGAATAGATCCGAGTAATACCCCAAGTCCAATCCCAACGAAGACTGGTAGCATCTGCACATGCTGTAATTTTTGGTGCGCGTTGCCGACCATGCCACTGACCGCTTCAATCGCTTCTTGACGCCCGACTAAATTGAGAATATCGCCAAACTGCAAGGTAGATTGGCTGGTTGGGATAAGCTCAACCCCGGCACGGTTTAAACGCGAAACTACGACGTCGTATTTCTCTTTTAAATCCAGATCGCGCAGCTTTTTACCAAGCACAATCTCGTTAGTGACGACTAAGCGCTGTACTCGCAGCTCAGTGCCGCGTGTCGAAAGTGATGCATCGACCTCTTCGCCAATCACCAAGCGTGCTTTTTCTAACGCTTTTTTATCGCCGACCAGATGAAGCAAATCATTCACTTCAACTCGTGAATCGGGTTTGGGTACTGAAAGGTGTTCACCACGTTTGAGGCGCGAGCACACAATATCGCCATCACTGAGCGCGGGAATGTCTTTTAAGAGCAGGCCATTTAAGTTGGGGTTTTTAATCGCAACGTTAATGGTGTGTAAGCTCTCTTTTTTGTGGCCGTTGTGGATCTCAAACTCTTCGGCTTCGGCGTCAACACTGACACGAAAGGCAATTCTGAGCAGCCACATGGTAAGCAAAATACCGCATATGCCAAAGGGGTAAGCAATCGCATAACCCATACCCGTCAGGTCAAGCATGTTCTCTTGGCCACCTAGCTCAGTCAGGATTTGTTGCCCCGCGCCTAATGATGGCGTATTGGTGACTGCACCGGAGAATACACCAAGAATAACGGGTAAAGGCACATCAAACAGATAGTAAAGCGCGACCGTCACCACACAGCCCAGCAACACAATCAGTGCGGCAAAGGCGTTGAGTTTTAGTCCTGAGCTTCGAAGTGAAGAGAAAAAACCGGGTCCGACTTGTATACCAATGGTGTACACAAATAGGATAAGGCCGAACTCTTGAATAAAATGCAACGTATTGTAGTCAAGAACCACACCCCACATGCCTGTAAAGTGGCCGACGAGAATGCCGCCAAACAGCACCCCACCGATCCCTAAACCAACACCGTAGACGCGCCAATTCCCTATCCACAAACCCAGCACAGCTACCAGCGAGAGAATGCTGATAGAAAGTGCAATGTCACTCATGATGAGTCTCCTGAACAATTAAAAAACGGCTGGTGGGCAAGCTTAATGAACGACAGGGGTAGGCGTAAGAACTCGGTTAGTGGTTATGTCTACAGCTGGAGGGTTCAAATACGGCATTGAGAAGTCACCTAGTGAAATGAACTCTCGATGTCGTTTTGTGGTTGCCCTGAACTTATGACCAGTAATACTGTAATGAACTACAAATGTTAACTATAGGTATGCAAATTTGTGCACCGGAACGAATATTAAATTTCTCAGATAACTAATTGTTAGATAAGAGTTAAATTTATCCATTTCCTGTGCGTTGCTCACCACTATTTTTATCGAGAAAATAGCCCATACCGCGTTTAGTTTTAATCAGTGCTGATGAGAAAGGGTCATCAATTTTTTTGCGTAGACGACGCATATACACATCGACTACGTTGGTTAGGGGATCTTGATGGAGACCCCAAACATTAGCAAGAATCCGTTCTCGGCTAAAAATATGACCGGGTTTATGCATCAATAGCTCTAATATGGAGAGTTCTTTGGCGGTTAACTCAATGGCTTGCCCTGCCCGTGTTACGGCCATGGTTGATAAGCAGAGCGTTAAGTCTGCAATGTGTAGAGTGGGCATTGGCGCAGAGTCAGAATGTCGACGTTGCAGCGCATCTAGGCGAGCCAGTAACTCTTCAAAATGAAAAGGTTTTGCCAGATAATCATCCGCACCAATGCGTAGGCCCCGAACCCGTTCTTCAACTTCGCCCAGTGCAGAAAGCATCAAAATTCGCACATCAATACCGGCTTCACGTATTTGCTGACAAAGAGTTAATCCATCGGTGTGCGGAAGCATTCGATCTAAAATTAAAATATCGGGCTCGCCGCTTATGAGTGTTTCAAGTGCGTATTGCCCATCATTTAGTCGCTGAATGTGGTGACCTTCTGCTTTGAGCCCTCGCTCAATAAAGTTGGCAATTCTGGCATCATCTTCAATTAAAAGAATTCTCATGATTCTTCCTCTTCCAGTTCAAAGGTAAGTGTAACGGTTGTGCCTTGAGCCAATTGGCTTTGGAATGCGATGGTTCCGCGTTGCTGTTGCACAATGTTATAAGCCAGTGTTAAACCAATCCCCAAACCATCAGGGCGATAGCGTTTGCCGTTTTCGGACCGAAAATAGCGTTGGAAAATCTGTGCGAGGTCCTCTTGGTCAATACCAATACCGTGATCTTGCAATTGAAGATGAAATTGCTGGGGCTCAACTAGCAGAGTGAGCGTAATAGGCTGGTGATGTGGATCATAGCGCAATGCATTATCGACGATAATTCGCACGGTCATCAGTAGCTTATCTAAATCAGTATGAAAGATTCGAGCTTGCCAGTTTGCCTGTTGTGGGTGAAGACATTCAAGTTGCACTTGATGCGCGTGAGTTAAAAGGGTGGCTTGTCTCGTCACCGACTGCCATAGGTTCTCTAAGGTGATAGGGCTAAGAGTCGGTTGGAACAGCTTTTCATCTTGACGGATAAGCAGCAATAAATCGTCGATCCGGTAGGAAAGGTGGGTTGCCGATTCATTGATACGCTGTAGCGTTTGTCGATACTCTTCATCACTATTTTGACGACTGCGAAGGGTAATTTGCGCTTCTCCTAAAATGGCCGTTGCGGGAGTACGCAATTCATGGCTGACGTTCGCAAAAAACTCTTTCTGCTGACGTTTAGCTTGCTCCAATGTTTCGAGTGCATTGGCGAGTTCTTGGGTGCGTGCGGTGACTTCTCGCTCAATGAGTTGACGCGAAGCGATCTCTTTTTGCTGCGCATTTTCAAGGCTTTGTGCCATGTAATTAAAATGCTGGGCTAGGGTTCTGAGCTCACTTGGCCCGCTGACCGATACTCGATGGTTAAGATGGCCTTGTTCTAAAGCTGAAGTGCTTTTTAGCAGTTCAGCTAACGGTTTGGATAAGGTGCGCAGTAACCAGCCTCCGAGTAGCAAGCCCAAGACTACCCCTAGTAATGATAAGGTTACAATGACATTTTCTACATCAGATAATGATTTCATCGCTGCCGCTTCATAGCGTGCAGTACGTTGTTTCTGTAGAGAAATAGCTTGATTCAGCAGCTGGCGTAGGTCGGTGTTATCCACCTTATCAAAGGTGTCACTGAGTAAAAGCCAGCGATCATTATTGTCTGTGATTTTTGCGATTTCCCAGGATCGAAGCGCTGTTTTTAATCGTCCAAAGTTAGTTTCAAAGAGAGAAATGACTTTGATTTGCTGAGTGATCTCGGCAAAGTCTTGGTTGGTGATACCGTGTTGTTGTGCTTGCTCGGTTAGCAAATAGAGCTCGCTGAGCAAATCTTCAATCTTTGAAAAGCGCATGTCTCGTTTGAGCGTGCTGCCATCTTTCGTCAATAAATACTCGGCAAGCCAAATTTTTAACTGCTGTTTTTCCGTGCTCAACTGCATAAAGCTTTGCAAGATTTGATTGGAGATCTGTCCGCGCTGAATGTGCTCATTAGCGACGTTATTTGACCATAAAGCGGTGCCAGCTTGGGCTAAGATTAGGGTGAGTAACAGAGCCAGTACGAGAGATAATTGATAACGAAACATAATGATCGCCGCATAAATTCAATAGGTGAGCAGAGTAAGCGATCCGTTGGTATTGGGTAAAGAATATTCATCTGAAGTTAATCTAAGCGCATGGTTTAGGTTCATCGAGAGGCCGTAAATTACTCCCATCAACCACATTACTCCCATCAACTAGATAATTAGATAAGGCCTTCATCATGCAACGTACACATAAAAGAATTTCTATTTCAGCATTATTACTTTGCGGGTTGTTACCGCTATCCGCTCAAGCTTCTAACGTATTAGTTAATAACAACATTAACCACCAAGAGGTGCTTGATGCCCAGCAAGCTTGGGGAGAAGCGTTAATCAAGATCAGCCAGACTTATGAACAAAAAGGTCATGCTGAAGCGAAGAAATTGGCAGAGCAAGTGTTAGACCAAGCGTATGGCTACCAACAAGGTGCGGTGCTTTTCAAACCTACGCTTGCCAGTGGGGATCAAACCTTTCGTACAAAAGCGGACGGAGCGCTATCGTATTTTGTCGGCAGTGATAAGCAATACCCACAAGATTCTGGCTTTGCACTAAAAGGTTGGAAGGAGTACAGCTTTGATAATGCAGCAGTCTATATCAACGGCGATGTAGCCCTAACCATGGGGCATGTTAAGCTCATCGACAATAAAGGAAAGCAAACCGTGGTGGATAAAAGCTGGGCATTTAAGAAAGATGAACAGGGCCAACTGCGAATTGTTCTGCACCATTCATCACTGCCATTTCAGCCTTAACTGAGGGGAAAACTTTTAGATGTGGGTGATGGTAATACACCCACATCGCAGGTTTTGCAGTAGTGCCAGTTAAACGCCAGCACGCTTGAGCAGGCCAGCCATCAGTGGCGAGCTTGAACGAACCTGTTTTGATTTGTTCTGTAATGTTTTAGCCAGCGTCGGGTTATTGATGCTTTTGGCAATGTAGGCCATTGAATGATAGAAATCTCCTGCGGATTTCATTTTATTGGCGTCATTTAATGGTGCTAACAGTTGCACCATGGTTGTGCCACTCATCGCTTGTTGGGTGGCGTACTCTTGTACTGCATCGAGTAAAAGATCGAGATCGACCATCGCCTCGGCACTTTCCACACCATGTTTTTTCATCTCTTTGCGGTTACGTTTACGCATTTGTTTAATGACAAAGGACGGTTTGTTGAGCTTTTTAAAAGCAAAGTAACCAAGAACTACTGCAAGCACGACACCGCCCGCCACATAACCCCAAATAGAACCGGAAGATTCAACAACAGGCTTTAGGGTTTCAACGGTATATTCAACGGTAGTGGGTGTATCAGACATTATTATTTCCTTAGAATGCAGCTTCAAAATCAGAAGCTATTAATTAATCTGGCAGGGGGAAAAGCGCCTTGCGATGAATCAAAGATCCATGAAAAGGAGAGCTTCTGCCTCACATTACTCTCTTTTTGGGGTGAGGAGGCAAGAAAGCAAGTCCATTTTAGGGATTATTAATGAGTTTGTTGATAATTGTGCGAGTTGGTCACACAAATTACGCCATTGCCTCTGTGTGTATGAGCTTAACGAGGTGATATAAAGATTGAAATGCACAGTCGTCATGAGGTTTAATGTTACGGTAACATTCAGTTGGAAAACAGAATAAAAATGAGCAGTATGCAACGTAAAACTAGGCCTACCCTGCAAGATATCGCAGACCGCGTGGGGGTGACGAAAATGACCGTTTCCCGTTTTCTACGCGACCCCAATTCGGTCGCATTGGCAACCCAAGAAAAAATTGCCGCAGTGATTGAAGAATTAGGTTATATACAAAATCGCGCCCCGGCGATGTTGTCGAAATCGTCAAGTAAGGCGATTGGTATTCTTCTGCCTTCCTTGTCAAACCAAGTGTTTGCCAATTTAGTTCAAGGGATTGAGTCGGTAACCAAAGCAAGAGGTTACGATACACTTATTGCTCACTTTGGTTATAACGTGCAAGAAGAGGAGGAGAAAATTGCCTCGTTGCTGTCGTATCAAGTCGATGGTCTTATTTTGACCGAAACGCACCACTCCGAACGTACCATCCAGATGCTAAAAGCGGCGGGTGTGCCGGTGGTTGAAACGATGGAGCTGCCAGACAAGCCGATCAATATGGCGGTGGGGTTGGATCACGAACAGGCCTCGTATCATGTGGTGACGCAGATGATTGATAGTGGCAAACAGCATATTGCCTATCTCGGTGCGCGTCTTGATACTCGAACGCAGTTGCGGATGAATGGCTATGATCGTGCAATGCAAGATGCAGGCTTAACCGCAGTTCATATCCTAACTCAAGAGCATTCAAGTTTTACTCTCGGCGGTGATTTACTCGAACAAGCCCTAGAAGAGCGGCCAGAGATCAACGGCATCTTCTGTACTAATGATGACATTGCAATTGGTGCCATGATGAAGTGTGCACATCGAGGGTTGAAGATTCCTCAAGATATTGCAATCGTGGGGTATAACGCGCTCGATATAGGTCAAGCGATTTCACCAAAGCTAACCAGCGTAGAAACGCCTCGGTTTGAGATTGGCAAGAAAAGCGCTGAGCTATTATTGTCCGCACTGGCTGGTGAAGTGATTGAGCAGAAAGTGTTCGACTTAGGCTTTAGTGTCACCGATGGCGAGAGCCTGTAGTCAGCTTGTTATTCAGCCATTGAAGTGGTTGGGTTTGTCACTTCAATGGCTACATCAAGCTCATGTTGTATCAATTAGGGTAGAGGAACGAAGCCCCTTGATTGGCGGCAGAGACATTATCTCGGCACACTTTAAACAGATCGCGCCCCCAAGTTTGCTGTGTGAGCTCAGTATCACAAGTGGCGATATCGCGGCCTTCGGTTGGCGTTAAGTTCTCTAATCGGCCTGTCACCGCATCGACGCGGATCCTATCTCCCTCTTCAATAAGCGCAATTGCGCCGCCTCTTAATGCTTCCGGTGAGACGTGAATAGCCGCAGGAATTTTGCCAGAAGCGCCGGACAAACGACCATCGGTCACTAACGCAACCTGATAGCCCGCTTTTTGTAAGTTGCCCAAAATCGGCATTAACTTATGCAGCTCAGGCATGCCATTGGCTGCTGGCCCATTGAAGCGGACTACAACCACGCAATCTTGATTGAGCTCGCCGCGTTGATACGCCTGCTCAACCTGATGTTGGCAAGCGAACACTTTGGCGGGCGCTTCAACAATGCGATGTTGCTCAGCCACGGCAGAGACTTTGATCACTGCTTGCCCAAGGTTACCCGATAACACTTTAATGCCACCAGAGCGCTGAAATACCTTATCAGGCAGGGCGATTACCTTGGGGTTTTTAGTTTGAGTACACGCTTGCCATTCTAACGTATGGCCCACTAATTGTGGTGATTTTAGTTGATCTGCAAATTCACCAAACACGGGTTTTACGTCGCTGTGAAGTAACTGCGCTTGATGCAGACGCTTCATCAACATGGGTACGCCGCCTGCGAGCTCAAATTCATTGATATCCGCCGAACCATTGGGGTAAACATTCACCACAAGAGGAACGACGTCAGACAGATCACTGATATCTTGCCAAGTCAGCACAATACCCGCCGCGCGAGCAACAGCCAGTAAATGAATGGTATGGTTTGAACTGCCACCAGAGGCGAGCAAAGCCACTAGGCCATTGACTACGCTTTTTTCTGTCACCACCTCATAAAGTGGACGGAAATGCGCCGTGCCATCGCTCATGGCGGCAAGGCGGATTGCGGCATGTTGCGTCAATGCAAGGCGCAATGGGGAAAAGGGAGCGACAAACGCTGACCCTGCCAGCATTAAACCCATCGCCTCAAACACTAATTGGTTGGTATTGGCAGTGCCGTAGAAAGTACAAGTGCCTGGGGAGTGGTACGAAGCGCACTCCATATTCAGCAGCGCGCTATCATCAACCAAACCCGCTGCGTGTTTTTGGCGAACATCGACTTTCTCATCATTTGTAATGCCAGTGGACATTGGCCCTGCGGGAATAAAAGCCGTTGGTAGGTGCGCAAACGCCAGCGCGCCCATCAGTTGTCCGGGCGCAATTTTATCGCAAATACCGAGCAGTAATGTGCCATCAAACATATTGTGGCTGAGTGAAAATGCCGTGGCTTGTGCAATCAAATCGCGTGAGAACAACGACATATCCATGCCCGCTTGGCCTTGCGTTACGCCATCACACATCGCAGGAACGCCGCCAGCAACTTGAGCCGTGTGGCCAAATGGGGCGAGCACTTTTTTGATTTGCTCAGGGTAATCTTTATACACTTGGTGCGCGCTAAGCATATCGTTGTATGCTGTGATAATGGCTAAGTTAGAACGCGTTAAATCGAGAATGTGCGCTTTTTCTTGAGAGCAAGAGGCGGCGACGGCATGAGCCAAATTACCACAAGAGAGTGACGCTTTACCCTTGCCACTGTGCTGCTGTGCCTTGGCGCGGTTGAGAAACTCATCACGCAAAGTACGGCTGCGCTGAATAATTCGTTCGGTGACGGCTGTGATGGTTGGGTTTAAGGTTGTACTCATGCTGACACCTTTTGACCATCTAAAGTGAGCTCGCGCAATGCCACTAGGGCGCGCTCTACAACCTCATCAATATCCGTATCGATATCAACGATAGCGACTTTCACTTCGTTGTCGGGGCGCTCTAACGTATTGAACTGGCTTTCCACCATGTTCGCTTTCATAAAGTGGCCTTTACGCGCTTGCATGCGCTTCATGATTAAATCAAAACTGCCATCGAGAAAGAGAAAGGTCACATTTTGGTTACCGTCACGGATTTGATCGCGGTAGGTTTTTTTCAACGCAGAGCAAACAATCACGCCGTGCTCATTTTTACTCTCTAAGCTAAAAGCCGCGTCACGGATGCGCTCTAACCAAGGTTTGCGATCGTCATCATTTAGCGGATCTCCGCCTGCCATTTTGAGAATATTGGCTTTTGGATGAAGGTCGTCACCGTCGATGAATTTCGCCCCTAATTTCTGGGCCAGTTTCGCGCCTACAGTGCTTTTTCCGCAGGCGCATACGCCCATTACAATAATGCTACTACCAGTCATACGGACTCCTTGAGTGGTATTCTGAGCTGGATCTCATTTTTTAAATTCACTTGGAAATATGACTTTATCTTATCCATGTTATCGGTAACATGTTACCCGTAACTTAGAGATTTGTGAACTGAAACACAAACAAAACAATACGTGATATAAGGTGAAGAACATGGAATTGATGACTCAAAGCAGTAACCCTGCTTACCTATTAGCAATCGCGGGATGTGCGATTGCAGCACTACTGATTTTAATCATGAAGTTGAAGATACACGCCTTCGCTTCATTAACCTTAGTCAGCCTTGGCACTGCAATTGCCACCGGCGTTGCGGCGGAAAAAGTGGTTCCAACCATGATGTCTGGTTTTGGTGGAACCCTAGCGTCTGTTGCTTTGCTGGTCGGCTTAGGTGCGATGATTGGCAAAATTTTAGAAGTGACGGGCGGTGCTAAAGTGCTGGCCGATACCTTGATAGGCCGCTTTGGTGAAGAAAAAGCGCCGTTTGCACTGGGTATTGCTTCATTATTGTTTGGTTTTCCCATCTTCTTTGATGCGGGATTGATCGTGATGATGCCGATCATCTTTAGTGTAGCGAAGCGCTTTGGTGGCTCACCATTGAAATACGCGCTGCCTTCAGCCGGTGCTTTTGCCGTGATGCATGCCTTTGTGCCGCCTCATCCTGGGCCAGTTGCGGCTTCAGATCTTTTAGGTGCTGATCTTGGTCTGCTGCTGATTGTTGGTATCTTGGTCGCGATTCCTACTTGGTATTTTGGCGCTTACCTCTTTGGCCTGTATGCGGGTAAGAAATTTGATATTCCACTCTCCAAAGCGTTTTTTAATACCGAGCAAATTATTGATGAAAATAAATTGCCAAAATTTGCCACGGTATTAGCGATTTTAGTGATGCCAGTGCTGCTCATTTTTATGGATACAGGTCTTAATACCCTTGCGGTAGCAGGCGTGATTGACGGCAAAGCACCATTGGTTGAATTCTTGCGCATGTTGGGTAAAACCCCGGTGGCACTGTTGCTGACTCTGCTAACTTGTTTACTGGTGTTTGCCAAAGATTTTGGAATGAACAAGCTGGAAAAACTGTGCAGTGACTCGTTAGCGCCTATCTGTGCGGTAATTCTTGTGACAGGTGCGGGCGGCATGTTTGGTGGTGTGTTACGCGCCAGTGGCATTGGCCAAGCATTGGCTGACGTGTTATCCGATACCGGCATGCCTATCATAGTTGCGGCATTTGTGATCGCAACTTGCTTACGTGTGGCGCAAGGCTCTGCCACCGTGGCATTAACCACCACCGCCGCTTTGATTGCGCCAATTGTGGCACAAACCACGGGTTTGAGTGAGTTGGATTTATGTTTTATCGTGATTGCGATTGCTGGTGGTGCAACGGTACTATCTCACTTTAATGACTCAGGCTTCTGGCTGGTTTCTCGCTTGATGGAAATGGATGAGAAAACCACACTCAAAACTTGGACTGTGATGGAAACACTGCTTGGTAGCATCGCGTTTGTGATTGTCGCTGTCCTAAGCTTCTTATTATAAAAAGCGTTTTACTATAAGGTTATGAAATGAAAACTCTTGAACAACGATTGAAAGAAATCAAAATCGTCCCTGTGATTGCGATTAATGATACTAGCCAAGCGGTTCCTTTGGCCAAAGTATTGGTTGAAAATGGGTTGCCATGCGCGGAAGTGACCTTTAGAACAGAAGCGGCTGCAGAATCGATTCGTTTGATGCGTGCCGCCTACCCAGAGATGCTGATTGGCGCAGGGACAGTACTGACCACGGCACAAGTAGACCAAGCCATTGAAGCGGGCGTGGATTTTGTAGTCAGCCCCGGTTTTAACCCAACCACGGTGAGATATTGCCAACAGCGTCATGTGGCAATTGTTCCGGGCGTCAATAGCCCAAGTTTGGTTGAGCAAGCGATGGAAATGGGTTTGCGCACATTGAAATTCTTCCCAGCCGAGCCTTCAGGTGGCGTGGCGATGCTCAAAGCATTGACGGCCGTTTATCCGGTCAATTTCATGCCAACAGGTGGTGTTAGCCCAAGTAACGTTCAAGATTATTTGTCGATTAAATCCGTAGTGGCGTGTGGCGGTACGTGGATGGTACCGACAGATCTAATGGATAAAGGTGATTGGCAGGGAATTGCGGAATTGGTGAAAGCGCTATAGCCCTTTCTATTTTCTTTAAGAACAACGGCTTGCTTCGGTAGGCCGTCTTTTTATTCCGTGCGCACCTCCGACCATTAACGATAAAAGTAATCGAGAGTAACGCGCGATCAAAAATCTCGTTACAATCGTTCTCCTACTCATTTCACGATAAGCCAAGCTATGTACGCAAACCGACGCGCAGAATTAATTTTAGTTATCACGACCTTATTGGCCGCTGCGGGCTGGGTGTTTTCCAAACAAGCCATTCAAGGCCTACCGCCTTTTGGCTTTATTGGCGTGCGCTTTCTTTTAGCGTCGCTGTGCCTACTGCCATTTTGTCTTAAAGCGCTGCGCCAAGCCTCACTGCACGATTGTTTAAAATCGATGAGTGTGGGCGTGTTGCTAGGTGGCTCGATTTTTTGCTGGATCCACGCGATTTCCATTAGCGATACGCTAGGCGAGGGCGCATTCATCATGAGCCTCTCTATGCTGTTTGTTCCGTTATTAGCATGGCCGCTGTTTGGCACTAAACCGGCGCGCGCATTTTGGTTGTCGCTACCCATTGCACTGATTGGGCTTTTTTTACTGTCGTGGAACGGGGAGTGGGTCGTCGCGACTAGCCAGCTGTGGTTTATGGCTGCGGCCTTTAGCCTGGCATTGCATTTTAACTTTAACAGTCGTTTTTCGGCTAATCTGCCGCCGATGTTGCTCACTACATTACAACTGTTTGTTGGCGGCTGCCTTGGGGTATTACTCTCTTTACTGTTTGAGTCATGGCCAGATCAAATAAGTTTGATGACATGGAAGTGGCTTGCTCTGAGCGTATTACTCGCCACCAGTTTGCGGTATTTGATGCAAACCATAGGTCAAAAGCACGCCAACCCCACCAATGCGGCGATATTAATGCTGCTTGAACCAATCTGGACACTGGTTCTGAGCGTGCTGATTTATGATGAATCGATGCCAGCGAATAAGATTTTCGGCTGCGGCTTGCTGCTCTGTTCGCTTCTTTTCTATCGAATGGGCCATTTTCGTCATCGCTAAAATCATTGCTAATCTTTCAAAACGGTTTTTGCATACTTTCTAGAGTCAAGGTGTGGGCTGGGCTGTAGGCATTGAATACGATGTGGCTCTATTGCACATCGCCTAAAGGTCGACAAATTAGCCCGCCTTTTATCGTCTCTGGGATTATTATTGAGTCATCGCTGTTTGGTAAATACAGTGACTGTAATGAAATAATGGTATTTTCCAAGTCTTGATGACTGGATGCGCCAAACCAAATCAGTTGTTCACCTTTCCCCTGTATAAGCGCGTTTGAGTACTGAGGTTGCTCACCCGAGGCGGGCATTTGAAGCAAATACTGCTTCCCTTCTTGAACTGAACCTAACGCCAATAGGTTGAGATTTGGGTGTTCAACCGGATTGACGACAAAAATGATCAACTGTTGAGATGAAACCTGAATAACAAAGGATTGAGTTTGCTTATTGATAATGGTCAGGTGATACCAGCCGCTGTTCATCACCGAATGGTAAATAAGCTGTTTGGGTAGGTGGTAAGCGCTACCATCTGCTGGCAGTTCTTTGCTTTCTAGCCCTTGGAAGTTTGTAGGCATACTCGTACTGATTAACCAACATTCGAGTTTGCCACCATTGCCTTGAGTGATAGAGATAGAAATGGTAGAGGTATCGCTGCCAGAGATGAGAATCAAAGAGGCATTACCTTCGCCTGCTGTGGTTCCGGGAACGATAAGCGTAGCCGGGGGCTGTTGGTTACTCCAAGTTATGGTCAGTTCAACATTTCTGTCGTGTTGAGATAAATTGTAGACAACCACGCAATACATTTGACCGGACACCAGTGAAGTACAACTGGCGGTTTGCCCTTCTTCCAATTGAATTAATCGGCCATCATCCCAATCGATGCGAGAACCAGACGCTGGATCACTAGAGCTTGGATCAAAAGTGGCGAATGCTGAAGAAGGTGAGAGTAAATGAAATACGCCCAGACAGGCGATTCCGACGGATGAACGTAAGAAACGCCTTCTGGGCAATGACGTGACAAGCGGAACTGGCTGGCCTGTTTTCGCCATGTACTTAATCTTCTATAGCATCATGGCTATTTATAGGTACTGAGCAACAATGGTCGAATTTGAAGAGTTTTGCTGACTATCCGCATTCATCCACACTTTTTGGCGGCCGCTACCTTGGTCATCATAGGTAATGGTTTGAGGTAAGTCTTTTGGTTTGATGATCTCGTAGTCGGCGCCTTCGGTCACTGTACCTGTCGGTATTATGACGTTACCTGGGTCACCTACTGGGTTGTTGATAAAGACTTTCGCTTTGTTTTCAATAAACTGAACAGAAATAAACTGATTTTGTGGACTGCTAATGGTTAGTTGATACCAACGGCTTTCTGGCACGGCGTAGTAGCGATCACGCTTACCATACGAGTTGGTATCGCCATTGAAGGGTAATGGCATGTTATTGATACCTGAAGTATTGGTTGGCATCCCTACGCTGCCAATCCACGCATCAACCTTCCCTCCAGACTGCTGATCAGAGATCGAGATCGAAACGGTTTGAGTATTACTACCTGACACCAAGGCTAAGGCGGCTAAGCCTTTATTACCCGTTGTACCAGGCACTGTCACTGTTTTGGGTGGGTAGCCGTTACCAATGTTAACATTCACCGGAATATCATGATCCTCTCCAGATGCGTTATACAAAAAGATGGCATATAGCTGGCCAGCTTTAAGTGCTTCACAAGTTGCGGTATCACCTTTTGCTAGTGAAATGCTACGTCCATCATTCCAAACTGTAGTACTCATTGTCATTCCTTAAAATAAGTTAAAAGTAAATTTGAACACCATTTTGAGCGTTCACGGCTCAATACATCAGGTTCAAAAACTCTAGGTTAGCTTTTTTGTATATGCAAACAATTTCAATGCAACCAGTGTAAACTGGTTTTTACATAAGTAAGAATAATCGTCACTTATCAATGATGTGATCATTAATTAATTATGTGTATATCTTTTAAATGGTGAGTTAATCTTTGAAATGGTGAGTTAAAACGGTGGAGTAAGTTTTTGTGTCCACCGGTTTTAATCTGGTGTTTTTTTGTTTGTGGTGATTGAACAAAGGTGAAAATATCTTAGATTCCGCTTAAAGCAGATAAGTATTTTTGCTTTATCTACAGAGAAAGAGAAAATCTTTTATGACGTAAAAAAGCCCGATAAGAAGCAGTGTACTTATCGGGCTGAGGTACCAATTAGTGTACCGAAGAGGTGTCAACCGCGTATTTGGGTTTGGGAGCCAGCCAAATAAAGCAAGCCGCGAGTATAAAAATGGTCGCAATCGTCATAAAGAGCTGGTTAGTTGCCACCATTACACTTTGCTTTTGTACGATCCAATCAATCGCATTACGCACTTGATCTAAGCTCATTCCACTAGATTGCATGGTTTGGGTCGCCACACCATGTTGGTCGGTGAGCCCCGACAATTCAGAGTGGACATAGCGGGTATTTCGTTCCCACGCGGTATTGATCATCGAAGTGGCAAATGCACCGGACAATGTCCGAATGAAGTTCATTAAGCCTGCCGCCGATTCCATCTCACTCTCTTTGACACTCCCTAAGGCAATGGCCGTGAGCGGTACAAAGAACAACGGCATACCAATCCCTTGGAAGAAAATGGGCCAACTGACTTGGCTAAACGTCATATCTAAGTTGGCGTAACTTCGGATGAAAGTCCATAAACCCAACCACAACACACCACAAAAGACAAACGGACGAGGATCATATTTGCTCGATAAGTTGGCGATCAATGGCGCAAGAAAGACCGCTAATATCCCCATCACGGCTGTTGCGTAGCCCGATATTGTGGCTGTGTAACCCATGTAAATTTGTAACCACAAAGGCGTGATAACAGAGATGGAAAAGAACGCGCCAAAGGCTAATGAAAGTGTGACCATACTGGTGCTGTAGCCTCGATGGCGGAACACCTTCAGCGCGACAATTGGGTTACGTTCGGTCAACTCCCAAATGAGGAAAGAGACGAAGCTAATTGCGGCCACAACCGCTAAAGCCACGATGCGTGTTGATTCAAACCAATCATGGTCCTTACCTTCATCGAGCATAATTTGCAGCGCACCGACCCAAATAACTAAGAGGATTATGCCAATAACATCAACGGGTGTTTTACTGGTTTTAGTTTCAAATTTACGCAAAATGCGCCAGCAAACGATCCCAGCAATAATGGCAAATGGCACTTTGCAAAAAAAGATGTAAGGCCAACTAAGTTGGTCACACAACACTCCTCCCAATATTGGGCCCATGATCGGAGCCACTAAGGTTGTCATACTCCAAATACCAATGGCAACATGACCTTTGTTTTTCGGGAAGATACGCATCATCAGTGTTTGCGACAGAGGCATCAATGGCCCGCCAGCTAAACCGAGAAAGACCCGAAACATCACTAAGGTCGACATGTTGGTGGCAAATCCGCACAGCAGTGAAAAAATGCCAAACAAGATAAAGCAGGTAACAAACACTCTGATTGCGCCAAAACGAGAGGCTAACCAACCCGTTAAAGGCACTGAAATCGCTTCTGCTACCGCATAAGAGGTAATGACATACGTTCCTTGGCTGGTGGAAGTGCCAAGGCTACCCGCAATACTTGAAACCGAAACGTTCGCAATAGTGGTGTCTAAGATGGCTAAAAAATTAGCCATCGCAAGGCACAAGGTTCCAAAAAAGAGGGCACTACCAGTCAGTGGCTTGATGCCTTCGGATGCTTGAGTCATCTTGACACCTTAACCTTGATCGCCGCGAATATCGTAGCGAGCACGAGTGAGGTAACTCACGTCTTCTTGTGACAAAGTATCGATAGTCACTGTCATTGAGAGGCCAACTTGCAGTGGGTGGTCATGCAGATCGCGAGGATCTAACTCGATACGAACGGGGAGGCGTTGCACGACTTTTATCCAGTTGCCAGTGGCATTTTGAGCTGGAATCATCGAAAACGCAGAACCCGTACCGCCAGAAATACCCGTCACTAAGCCATGATAGCGCACAGCATCACCATGCAGATCTGATGTTACAGTGACGGTTTGGCCAATCTGCAAATCACGCAGCTCACCTTCTTTGAAATTGGCATCAATATGGATCTGGTCGATAGGAACAATGGTGAGCAGTGGAGCGCCTACGGGCACTTTTCTACCCACTTGTACTTGACGCTTTGCCACAACACCAGCAATGGGGGCATAGATGACGGTACGGGCTAAATCGACTTGTGCTTGCTGATAACGCGCGTTAGCGAGTAGAACTTCGGGGTTAGTTTCCACTGATGTGCCTTGGATCAACGCCGCGTTGGCTTTTTGGTTACCAATGGTCGAAAGTCGAGTCGCTACCGATTGATTCGCCGCGGCCTTCGCTGCATTTAAATTGGCTTGGGCTTGAGTAAAAGACGTTTGGGCGTTCGAGAGTTCTTCACCAGACACTGAGCCTGATTTTACTAAATCTTGACGGCGAGATAAGTCCAATTTAGCACGTTCAAAATTAGCTTGTGCTACGGCTAATTGGGCTTTAGTCCGGTTTTCATCGGCCATGCGCGCTCGCACTAGGGCATTCAAACCTTCATCGTTGGCAATGTAACTTTCGACTCGGCGTTTTGCCAAAGCCAGATCTGCCTCTGCTTGTATCAGTGCTAAACGTGCGTCGGTGTCGTCAAGCGTTACTAGCACATCCCCTGCATTTACCCATTGGGTGTCCACTACGTCAACTCGGGTCACAATGCCACTGACGGCTGGTGTCACTTCTGCAATTTCTACTGAGGCATAAGCATTGTCGGTAGTGACATAGCGTGAGGCAATGAAATACCAATAAGCAGTGCAACCAAGGGCTGCGATAAGGATAACAATGGCTAAGGCGGCAAAACCTGTAATTCGATTACGGCGCGCTTGATGCGCGTGATCAGATGGTGCGTGTGTCGTGTTCATGAATAGACCTATGGAAATTAAAGTGGGGTAGAGTGGTAACCACCACCCAAAGCATGGATAAGTGCGACATCTAAACTAAAAGAGCGTGATTCCAAATTGACCAAGGCTTGTTGGCTGTTGATCAATGCATTTTCGGCTGTCAGGACATCAAGGTAAGTTGATAAGCCGCCACTGTAGCGATGGCGAGAGGTTTGGTAAGCCACGCTGGCGGCATCAACCGCTTCTTGCATTTTAGCGATACGTGCACTGAGTTTTTGGTTGCTGGTGATGGCGTTGGCGACTTCTTGCAGTGCTTGGATCAGTGTGGCGTTGTACAAGGCGACGGCTTCTTCATAGTGTGATTCTGCAACGGTCAATTGGCCTTCAAGGCGTCCACCCGAAAACAGAGGAAGATAAATCGCGGCACCAACATTGCCGGCATCATTGCCACTGTTGAATAAGCTGTTTAACCCAAATGATTGGTAGCCGATAAACGCAGACAATTTGATGTCGGGATAAAACTGTGCTTTGGCATAGTCGATGCGATTCGCCGCCGCCTGAGCATGCCAACGTGCGATGGAAATATCAGCGCGATGACCGAGTAACCCTAGCGCTAAGTTACTGGGAATGCCGATAGCGTTTGAGAACACCAAAGCAGGTCTTGATAGTGACAATCCACGGTCCGGCCCATTGCCAAGTAACGCCGCAATCGCGTTTTTTTGTAGCGCAATTGCTTCTTGAATACTCAGGAGATCGGCTTCGACTAAAGCGGCGGTTGAGCGTGCTTGGTTGACGGCCACTTGTGTTTCAAGACCATTATCATAACGTTTTGTCAGTAGATCTAACGTGTGATGTTTGATGTCTAGCGCCGCAGTTGTTGTGTCCTGATTTGCGTATAAACGCGCAAGCTCAATGTAGTGATTAACCACGGAAGTGGAGAGAATCAGCGCTGCAGCTCTTTGTTGCGCTTGAGCGGCCGCATAATCGAACTGAGCGGATTCAATGAGCGCCTTATTTTTGCCCCAAAAATCAAAATCGTAAGAAAAATCTAAGCCGACAGAACCATAATCATTCCAATTTTCTGGGGGCATATACGCTTGGTAGGCGTAGCTGACTTTGGTTTCAGACGCAGAAGCAGCCATACCCACATTGGGTTTATTCAACGCGCCCGCTTGCTGCGCCATACCTTGCGCATATTTCAAGCGTGCTTGTGCTACTTGCATATTAGGTGAACTGCGCAAGGCTTCATTTACTAATGCATTGAGTTGTGCGTCGTCATAGCATTGCCACCAGTGATCGTTTGGCCAGTCAATTGCATTTAGCTCATTTAGCGCCTGTGCATATTGAAAGTGTGTTGCTAAATCTTGAGAAGGATCAGCAAGATAAGAGGGAGCAGAACAGGCTGAGAGTAAAACGATATTAAGTATCGAGAACACTCGCAGATGAATAGGCCGCCCTCCAAGGGTGAAGTGGGCACGGCGATGAATTTTCAATGTATCTTCCTTATAACTGAACTGTACGGTACAGTTATATACTTGACAAGGTTTCGCTGTCAAGGGAAAATCAAAAGCTACAAATTAGAAAGTAGTGGTAGTTATGCGAGTTAAAAGTGAAGAACGTCGACAGGCTATTATCGATGTGGCAAGAGAAGAATTTATAAAGCAAGGATTTACCCGAACCTCTATGTCTGGTATAGCGAAAACCGTCGGTGGTTCAAAAGCGACGCTGTATAACTATTTCAGCTCTAAAGAAGAAATTTTCCTTGCCGTAATGGAATCTACCGCTGCTGAGCTGCGAGCGACTGCGTTCCAAACGTTATCGACAAATAAACCACTCAAAGAGACATTGACCACATTTGGTTACCACTATCTCAAGTCCATTTTGTCGGCTGATCTCACCGCAATTCGCAAAATGGCCCTTTCAGAAGCAGAACATTCAGATGTTGGACGTTATTTTTATCACAATGGCCCACGTAAAGGATGGCTAGAAGTGAGTCACTTTCTGCGCTCTTACATCGAACAAGGGAAATTGCGTGAATGTGATGAGTGGATAGCGGCAAGACAGCTGAAAGTGTTGCTTGAAGCTGAGTTGTTAGAGCCGTATGAACTTGGCGTTATTGCAGCACCAAGCAAAAATGAAATTGAAGCGGTTGTTACAAGGGCTGTTGACACTTTCGCGCTGATTTACGCTAATTGCTGATTAGGATCATCGAGTTCCTCCATCTTTTAGTGGGAGGCTAGCAGAGGGGTTTGCCGTCTCCATAAAACTCATTGAAGTTATTGAAAAAACACCCCACCCTAACCTCCCCCTAAAAGGGGGGAGGAACAGCACCTCTAAAGCATAAAGTAGCAAAACCAAGCCAGCGGTTATGTTGGCCGAATTGGTTCGTATTTTAGGCAGCTTAGCGCTCATCAATAATATTGACGAAGGGAAACGTTGAGCGCAGACTCCGCTCGTTTGTGAGTCCAGTTCGTGTTTGATTATTTTGGAGTTTGTCTTAATGTTCACCCTTCCTCCCGTCGTGATGACTATTGGGCTTTTGTTGATCAGCAACGTATTTATGACCTTTGCTTGGTACGCTCACTTAAAAGATCTCAGCCACAAACCGTGGATTATTGCAGCGTTAGTCAGTTGGGGAATTGCCCTGTTTGAATATCTCTTCCAAGTACCCGCTAACCGGATTGGCTATACGGTATTAAACCTTGGCCAATTGAAAATATTGCAAGAAGTGATCACCTTATCGGTGTTTGTGCCTTTTGCATTGATCTACATGAAAGAGCCTTTCAGGCTTGATTTTGTGTGGGCAGGGCTCTGTTTGCTCGGCGCGGTGTTTTTTATTTTCAGACCGCAAATCCTTGAAGTGCTTGCGAAAGGTATTGGCTGATTGCTGGCGAGTATTTGGCAGGCGACCAATATTGAAGAGGCAAATGCCGGATAAATAAACTCGTAAAAAAAGCCGTTGTGTGGGCAACGGCTTTTTATGGGATTATTCGCTGAATTTCTTAAAAATAATCGAGGTGTTGATGCCACCAAAAGCAAAGTTATTGCTCATTAGGTATTGCACATCCAGCTCACGTCCTGTGCCTGTAATGTAATCAAGATCGCCACATTGCGGGTCGATGTTATCTAGGTTAAGGGTTGGATTAAACCAACCGCTGCGCATCATTTCTAAACCTAACCAAGCTTCAACCGCGCCACATGCGCCCAATGTGTGACCAAAATAACTTTTCAACGAGCTGATCGGCACTTTACCCAACGCGTTTGCGGTGGCGTGACTTTCGGCTATATCACCCCGGTCGGTCGCCGTGCCGTGAGCCGAAACATAGTCAATTTTATCTGCACTTAAATTGGCATCACGCAGCGCCATCTCCATGCAGATTTGCATGGTGTCCATTTGTGGTTGAGTGACATGGGCGGCATCGCAGTTGCTGGCAAAACCGATGATTTCTGCGTGAATGACGGCACCGCGTGCGATGGCGTGTTCATACTCTTCAAGCACTAAAGTTCCTGCACCTTCACCAATCACTAAACCATCACGCTGAGTATCATACGGGCGGGGGGTGGTTTTTGGCTGGTCGTTTTTGAGGCTAGTGGCAAATAAGGTATCAAATACGGCCGATTCGGTAGGGCAGAGCTCTTCACCACCGCCCGCCACCATTACGGTTTGGTAGCCGTGTTTGATCGCTTCGTACGCGTAACCGATGGCTTGACTACCAGACGTGCAGGCGCTACTGGTTGGAATGACGCGGCCTTTGAGCCCGAAAAATAGACCTACGTTCACCGCGGCAGTGTGAGGCATCATTTGCACATAAGTGGTGGCGGTAATGGCTCGAGTGGTTTTTTCGTTGAGCATGACACCAAACGCACCGATGGCATCGGTACTGCCTGTTGATGAACCATAAGCGATGCCGGTTTGGCCGTTCGTCAGCACTTCATGACCAATTAAGCCCGCCTGTAGCAGCGCATTTTCGGTGGCAACGGTCGCCAGTTGTGACACACGGCCCATACCTCGGACTTGCTTACGTTTGTAGTGGCTAGGCAGTGTAAAGCCCATTATTGGCGCGGCGAGTTTAGTGTTTAAACCCTCATACTGCTCATAGGAGGGCATATATTGAGTGGCATTTTCACAAGCTCTGAGTTTTGGCTCAATACTGGACCAGTCATTACCAAAAGCAGTCACGCCGGACATGCCTGTAACGACAACGCGGCGGGTCATACTAAGCCTCCATTAACCGAGATAACTTGGCGAGTGACATAAGCAGCAATATCAGACATTAAATAGCTCACAAGGCCTGCAACTTCTTCAGGTTCACCCATGCGGCGTAAAGGAACTTGTGGCAGTGCGTGCTCTTTGACGTGCTCATCCACCATGCCTGTATCGATTAAACCTGGAGCAACACAGTTGACGGTGATTTTGCGCTTAGCCAGTTCAAGCGCGAGCGATTTGGTCGCGCCAATCACGCCAGCTTTAGCGGCGCTGTAATTGGTTTGACCTCGGTTGCCCGTGATGCCCGACACCGATGCTAAAGTCACAATGCGCCCACCTTGGCGTTTTTGCACCATTGGCATCACACAAGGGTGGAGGACGTTATAAAAGCTGTCTAAATTGGTGTGAATTACACCATCCCATTCTTGTTCTGTCATGGCGGGAAACGCCGTGTCACGAGTAATGCCCGCGTTATTGACCACGCCGTAATAAGCGCCATGTAGAGCAATATCGGCTTCCAATACTTCGCGACACTGAGCTCGGTTGCTGATGTCAAATTGAATCAGTCGGCCTGAACCACCGTTTTGCTCGATGGTCGCTAGTGTTTGCAGGGCACCTTGCTGGTCGCCCATGTAATGGACAGCGATGGCAAAACCATCTTTGGCGAGCGCAATCGCAATCGCTTTGCCTATGCCTTTACTCGCACCAGTCACTAATACGTGTCGGGTCATGCTTGACTCCTCATTTTCATTTCTTCTAATTTTTGTTCTGATGGCACATACACATTTAATTGGCATTCGGCCAAAAGCTGGTGTTGGTGCTCGATTCTTGCCTTAAACACGGCCATGCCATTGTCTTGCATTAGCTGTTCAGCGTAGATATCGAGCGTTTGCCCTTTCAGGAATGCATCGCACAGCGCTCGATAACGGCGACTGCCGAGCAGAAAGCCAATTGGCGGTTGAATGCCTTGGACAAGTGAGTGATACCCAGACCATGCGGCAATGGCTTGTGCCATAAACTCGATACCGACATAGGCCGGTATGCTTTGTGTCGCTGGGTCAAAAAACAGGTGGTGCGATTCAATATCCACTTGGCAGTGGATAGATTCGCTCTGTACCTCAAGCGCGCGGTCGATCAAAATCATCGGCGCTTGATGAGGCAGCAGTTGATCAATTGCAGGAAGCTTTGTCATTAACGTAACCAAAAATGAGGCTAATATTGTTGCCACCAAAAGCAAAGGAGTTGCTTAAAATGGCCTTGTTTTCTAAATATTGAGTGGTTTCCACTAGCGTAATATCGATGTCTGGCGCTTTGTTAGCACAGCGCTGAATGGGCAAAGGCAATTGGTATTGCAGTATGTGCCAAGCAATGGCGGCTTCGGTTGCACTGGCCGCGCCGAGCGTGTGTCCAGTGAGTGGTTTGGTTGAACTCACCGCAACGTGCTGGCCAAAAACGCGGAAAATCGCTTTACTTTCCATGCTGTCATTGAGCGGTGTTGCGGTGCCGTGAGCGTTGATATAGCCGATATCACTGGCGGTTAATTTGGCATCTTGCAGCGCGTTACGCATTGCCTGTTCTGCACCGTTTCCATCTGGGTGGGGCGCAGAAATATGGTGTGCATCGGAACTGTCGCCTGCGCCCAATAGCGCAATGGCGTGAGCGTGTTGCTGAGACGGCGTTTTACCCAGCAGCATAAAAGCGGCAGATTCACCAATGTTGATGCCATCTCGCTGTGCATCAAACGGTTTACACAAATGTTGAGACAGCGCTTCTAAACCGTTAAAACCATTGAGAGTTAAGCGGCACAAAGTGTCAGCACCACCGACAATCACCGCATCAACCAACCCAGCATTAAGCATTCTTTTGGCGGTGATAAAGACGCGGCCACTGGACGAACAGGCGGTTGAAATGGCGTAGCAGGGGCCGCTTATTGCAAAATAGCGAGCGATAAAATCACTGCAATTGCCTAATTCCTGTTTGTAGTAGTGGTAGTCGCTTGGGAATTCGCCCTGCTCTAACTTGTGGGCGAGTGCGATTTCGCCATCAGCAATGCCGGACGTGCTCGTGCCAACCACCACTGCAATGCGATCTGCACCATAGGTGGCAATCGCGTGGCGGACGCTCGGTTCGATTTGTTGCAGTGCCGATAAAGCCAGTTGGTTGTTGCGCGTATTGAATGCACTTAAATGCGCTGGGATTTCTGGTAGCGGTTCACTTACTCGGCCTACGATGGTTGCGGTGCCACTATTGAGCGACGTGCCGTCAACCACCATGTTGTCACAATAGCCCTGCGCTAAACTTTGGTGAATGTGCGACGAGTCACTCCCCATCGCGCAGTGAAAACCGCAGTCTTGGACATAAATAGGTGAGCGAGAATCAATAGGAGAAGTCGAGGATGAGTTCATGATAGCTATCTACGGTTGTGTGGGCGGCAAAGGGTGCTGGGCACTGAGCGTTGTAATCGTAATGGTGTAATTCAATAATTGATTGTGGAAGCGAATATCGCCCTTCATCGAGAAGGGATGTTGATAATCAATAACAATCACTGTTTCACCCAGTTCATTGATGAGTGTTCGTCTATTCTCATCATCAATGATTTGCCACTTTACCTTATTTAACGGGGCTTCCCAAGCATTTCGCGGCCAGAGCGTGATCATCAGGTTAAAGAGTATCTGTTCGGGCTTCGGCAAGGTGTTTTCTAAGCCATTGAGTACGCTGGTCTCAATAGTATCTTGCTGATAATTGAGCGATAAAATCCTCGTTCCCCAAGATGAAAACCCTGCCAGCACAATCTTGTCATCGGTGACCTGCAACTGGACCGGAAGCTGTTGGTTATGCTGGCCGTTATCATCTTGCCAATGGGCGCTGATCAACTGACTTGCCGTGACTTGGTACCCAAGTTGCGCAGGTTTGGGCAGAGTAACGAATGTGTTGGGGCTAATTTCTACCTGCGTGGAGGCTTGGTTTGGCACTAAAGAGCAGCCAGACAACATCAGTAACAGCAAGGGCAGCGCACGGCGTATTCTCATCATCATAGTTTTTCCTCATGCGCTTTCATGGCGGCAGGTTGTGATTTGATCGCCATTGGTGAAAGCAACCAAGCAACGAAAATGCCGCTCAGTACCGTCAAACCAAAACTGTGGATGGCGTGAGTTTGGCTAAGAGCAAGCAGACCAAACGAGAGCAAAGTCGTTAGTGCCGAAAGGGTTATGGCAAGCAAGGTACTGTGACTGCGGGCTTGTTCGGCAAAAAAGAGCGTGTAATCAATACCGATACCTATCACTAATACCAGTGCTAATAGATTGAATAAATTGAGCGTAGAGCCTGTTGCGACGGTGACGGCTAACCCAGCGATGCAAGCAATCAGCGAAGGTAACATAATGCGAATGCTATGTTTCACGCCGTAGCGCCAAATAGTGAGAGCGCTGATCAAGGTCAGAGCCAGCGCAATTAACTCCATCACTTTAAGGCGATACTGCCCAAACAGGGTTGAGATCTCTTCGGTTTTATTCAAATAGGCGTAGTCGCTATTTTGCGCCGCAAACTGCTTAATTACTGCTGCTTGGTGAACCTCTTTCAACAGCACTACCGCCGCCACTTTTTGCTCAACTTTACCTAAATAAAGAAAGCGCAGCGGTTGGGAAACATCATGGGCTAAATAATGCGCCAGTGTCATGGGCAAAAATGACGCTTCCAGTTTAGGAGCCGAAGATAGTTTCAGCGTGTGAGCCAGTGCTGCGCCTTGGTTTGCGTACAGTGCTTCAACCAGTGCGTAGTTTTCTTGCTGACGCTTAAGCGAGCTGATGTTTTGGCTTAAACTTTGGTAGCCAGAAAGTACGCCTTGTTGTTGCCATTGTGAAAATTGCGTATCTAATTTTTCTAACTGCTGCATTAATGCTTCATCATCGTTGGCACTGACGACCAACATCTGCTGTGATGATTGAATACCAGTCAAGGTGCTGATTTGCAGCTCTTGCTGTTTCAAGTCGCTCGGCATGGCTTGTAATTGTCGAATGTCATCGTTGTAGTGCACTTGCGTCAGGGCAAGACTGCTGATGATCAATAACGCCGTGGGTAGGCCCCATTTAACCCATGGTTTTTGCCAAAGCGCAAACCATAATGACCAATAAGTGATGCCGGGAAGCGTTCTCGATGAACTTGGTTTTTTGGCCAAAATCGGATACCAAGCCACGACCGTCGCGTAAGCGGCAACGAGCCCTAAGGCGGAAAATAGCGCTAATTGTTGCAAGCCGGGGAAAGGGGCGACCAGTAGACCGAGATAGCCAATTAAACTGGTGATTAACCCTAAGGTAATGGCAGTCAGAATATGCTTTAGTCCTTGCACACTGTCCCAGTGTTCATTTGCGGCAAGGCGATCGGTCAGGTAGTGAAAGGCGTAGTCGATTGAAACGCCAATCAGGCTGGCCCCAAACACTAAGCTAAACAGATGGATCTGACCAAAAAACGCGGTGGTGATCACCATGGCAACCACTAATCCAACGGATACCGAGAGCAGTGCCAACAGTAAAGGCATGGCACTGCGAAAAACTAGCATCACCAACAGCACAATGCCGAGTAATGAGAAAAGGCCAATAGTGCTGATTTCTGACTTGGCACTTTGAGTACCAAAATCGGCGTAAAATAAAACACCAGTATGATAAATGTCCGCACTAAATTGTTGCTTGATGCGTTGTTGCCATTGAGCAATATCGGGCACCACTTGTTGCGCTTTGAAACTGTATGGTGAGTCGTTGAGCTGCGCAGTGATCAGCACGTATTTTTGGCCTTGATACTCGCGGGTTAAGTATCCATCTTGCAAACGAAAATGAGACGATAGCTGGCTAAGTTGCGCTAAGTAGTCGCGAAATAGCAGAAAAGGGTCGTGACTGAGCTCTTGCCCTGTTACCCCAGAAAAAGGGTTATATAGGGCTTGCACCACCGTTTGCACTTGTTGTTCGGGATGTTGACTGAGCTGATTGCGTTGCTCGCTGGTGAGCAGTTGTGCTCGATGTTGAAAGTAGTAACTGGCCCAAGCGCTCTGTTGAGTGGCATCGATTTTCCCAACCACATCCTTGAAATAGCCACTCTGCTTGAGCTCGCTTTCTAGCGCTGTAAAGGATTTGAGTCGGTCAGCCTCATTGGGCGCAGTGACAATAAAGACCACCTTATCGCTCATACTGGTAGTGACTTTTTCAAACGCTTGCTCGGCGAGCACACTTTGCTGGTTGACCGGCAGTAGCTTAAGGATATCCGTCTCGATCGGTGAAGCCGCCGAAAAGACCCACTGCTTGAGTAGTAAGCCAAGACAAAGGGTCACAAAAGCCAACCAGAACAATGCCAGCCGGTTCGATTTAGAAGTTAAACTGTGCTTGCTCAGCATGGGTTAAACGCTCTGGCTGGTGGTTTTGGTTAGTAAACTGAATCTCGGTTTTGTCGCCTCGCACTTCTTGCAGGATCAAACCATCAATGTCATCTCTCCCCGTTAATGTTATCGAGGTAAACACCGAGCTCAGTGGCGCATTTCTCGGCGTTAAATTTAACTGCCACTGGCCATCTTCGCTGTGCAGCGTCATCGTAAATTGTTCATTCAATTGCTGCGTGTCACCATGAAATACCGACAAAAAGAGATGGCTGAAATAAAACGCCATTGGGTTCTCTTTTTCGGTAATCACCTGTGGTGGTTGGTTAGCAAAAGTTTGGCGAAGCTTGTCTTGAGTTAGCACCAAATTAACTGGAAATGGTGAGTATTGTTGCCAAAGTAAGCCATTTTGTTTATCGAGCAAGAATTTCCCGGCTGACGACAATGGTTGTTCGAACATCTCAATATGGCGGAGTTGAGTAAACTCTCCGCGTACGAGCTGGTGTTTCGCCAACTGCGCTTGCAGTGAAGCAAGGTCGGTCACCTGTGCCCAGAGTAGGGGCGAGAATAGAGCTAAAGTTAGCCAGAGAAAACGGCGCATCATAATTTCCCATAGGTATGCCAGTGCTGCACTTTGTCGGTAAATAGCGTTGGTGAAGCGAAACACATCTCTTGCGTGTCGATGCGAACCGCTACTTGAGTGGTGTGCGCTTTACACATTCGTTGCCCGGTCTGGCTATCAAAAATCATGTAGTCAACACGCAAGCGATTTTCCCATTCTGTCAAGGTCGCTTTGACACGAATCGTATGGTTGAACGGGATCGCTTTCACGTACTTCACGTGGGCATCAATCACCGGCCATAGGTAGCCCGACTGAGTCATCGCGTGATAGCTGTAATCAATTTTTTCCATCAGCACGCGGCGTGCTTCTTCAAAAAAACGAAAATAGTTGCCGTGGTAGATAACGCCCATTGGGTCGGCATCTTGAAACGAGGTGACTAAAGTCACCTCACTTTCCAATGGATGGAGTACATCGCTCATCGCGCTTCCTAGTAAAGTGTCCAGTGGCGTTGTTGAATGCGGCTAATAAAGTGGCGCAAATCATGTTCTAGCGGACGATCTTCCACCACAAAGTCAAACTCTTGTAACACGGCTAAGCGCATCTGCTTGATATTGTGACTCATGTGTTGCTCATCCAGCTCATGATGACGTTTGCGCAATTCTATTGCTTGGGTCGCTGCCAACAGCGAGGCGGCCGCCACTTGTTCTGTCAGTTCAAGCACACGTAGACAATCACGCGCGGCAATGGTTCCCATGCTGACTTTGTCTTGATTGTGACACTCAGTCGAACGTGAAAAAACGCTGGCAGGCATGGTATGTTTCAAGGCTTCGGCCGTCCACGCTGAAATGCCAATCTGCACGGCTTTAAAGCCGTGGTTGATCGGTTTTCTTTCACCTTCTGCGCCAGTTAAGTTAAAAGGCAAACCGTTGTTGAATTTGTAATCCATCAATTGCGCCATTTGGCGATCGAGCAAATCGGCTAGGTTAGCAACCTGTGTTTTTAAGGTATCCATTGCCATGGCAATGTGGCCGCCGTAAAAATGACCGCCGTGCAGTACGCGTTCATTATCGCCATCGATGATGGGGTTGTCGTTGGCACTGTTGAGCTCATTTTCAATCAGTTGACGTAGCCACGGCAGTGCATCTTGTACGGTGCCAATCACATGGGGTGCGCAGCGCAATGAATAGCGATCTTGCAGGCGATCACTGTTGCGAGGTGGGCGCTCTGCTTGTAAGTCATCGCGTAGCCATGCTGCGATTTGTTGCTGACCAGGATGCGGCTTGACGGCAAATAGTGCGGCATCAAAATGGAAGTCGTTACCCTGAATACCGACAGACACCATGGCGGTAATTTTGGTGCAGAGTTGAGTTAAATACTCGGCGCGTTTATAGGCTAAACAGGCCAAAGCAGTCATGACTGATGTGCCGTTCATCAGCGCTAATCCCTCTTTTGGTTTTAGCTTGATCGGGCGAATACCCAGTTCGTTAAACACATCTTGAGTTGGGCGCATCTCACCTTTATAAAGCACGTCGCGCTCACCAATCAGTGTGGCCGCGAGGTAGGAGAGTGGCGTTAAATCGCCGCTTGCCCCGACCGAACCTTCTTGTGGAATACGAGGGGCGATATCGTGGTTGATCAAGGTGACGATTTGGTTAAGCAGTTCATGGCTCACACCAGAGACACCTTGCGCTAGTGAACACAAGCGCGTTGCTAATACTGCGCGAGATTGCTGATGGCTTAATACCTCGCCTAAGCCACAGCCGTGAAAGCGAGTCAAATGCAGTGGTAATTGGTCTACTAGATTCGGCGGAATGGCAACGGTACATGAATCACCATAGCCGGTGGTTACGCCGTAAATCACGCCTTCTTCTTTTAAAAGTCGTTCTAGAAAAGCGACGCCGCGATCAATTTTAGCGGTGAATTCCGCTGAAGAATTGAGGTTGGCCTGCGCGCCTTGCGAAATCGCGACAACATCTTCAATGGTGAGGCGATCGACGCCAAAAGTTATGCGGTTATCTGTCTGAATCATCATGCTGCTGTTTACTTAGAGTCCAAAAGTTGAAAAAGTTATACCACTGCAGTGGAGCTTGCAGTGTGTAATGTTCCAGCCGATCAGCGTAGCGTTGTACTACCTGCGCTAGCGCCGCTTGTCGCTCTTTTCTCGGTAAATCTATGTTGTCGCTAAAGTGCTCGAAATAGACGTTAAAATGTGGAGTTTTAGAACGTTCGTCTCTTAAGCCAAACAAAAGGTAGACGGGAGCTTTCAACACCGAGGCCAACATAAAAGGGCCTTGTGGAAACGGCGCGGGTTGGCCTAAAAAATCGGCCCATACGGCTCGGGTCTCTTTGCTGGTGGACGTTCTATCTCCGACGATCACCACCCATTCTCCCTGCTCTATTTTCTGTTGAAGCAAAATAGCAGTATCGGGGCCCAAACGGCTCACTTGAATGAGGTTCAGTTCTGAGTTGGGATTGATCGCTTTCATTACCGCATTGAAGCGTTCGGCGTGCTCGGTGAAGACTAACGCATTGATCTTAATATGAGAATGCCGACGTCCCAGAGCGCGGCACAGTTCAATATTTCCAAGGTGAGATCCTAAAAGAAGCACACCTTGTTTTCGTTCTGCTAAAGTTTGGAACGATTCTTGACCATGAATGGTCAAATTTTTTACCGAAAAATCGCCTTTCCATGCCGCCAATTTATCCAGCATAGTGTGGCCAAAAGAGAGCAGATGGTTATAGCTAGAGAGATGATTTGGCAGCGTGATTTGGCGACGGTTTGCGTAGCTTTGTAAGTGCTGTAAATACTGTTCAGAGGCTTGGCGAGCTTGTTTTCCGGTAAGGTAGTAATAGCTCATTACAAGTTTCAGCATCAGGTTAAAAATCGGTCGCCCGAGTAGGCTATATACCGCCAGTAACGCTTTAATACCCAGAACCGTTCCTCGTTCTTGACGCTTTGACCAGTGCTGGTTTGGCTCTGCGCCACTTTTGTTGTGCCTGCTTTGGTTGCGTTTCAGCAGTTGAGGAATACGCGGTAACATGCCAAAAAATAATTTGCTGTGCATCCAACTGATTTTGACGTTATCCCATAGTGCATCGAAATGAGAGACGCCTCCTTCAGGATAAATGACGCGAGTTTCCACAAAATCGATATCGACCCCGTGCCAATACATGCGAACTAAGATTTCGATGTCGAAATCCATGCGCGTGCCGATTTTATGGTTATTGAGCACCTCAACGGTGAGGTCTACAGGATACGCGCGAAAACCACACATACTGTCTTTGATCGTAAAGGATAGCGTTTCAATCCAAACCCAAATATGCGTTGCGTAACGGCCATATAAACGCGCTTTGGGTACGCTGTCATCGTAAATCGGCTGACCAGAAATTAGGTGGTTTGGATGTTGCTTTGACGCGGCCAGTAATTTAGGCAGCGCTTGTAAATCATGTTGGCCATCGGCATCAATTTGGATGACGTGGCTAAACCCCAACTGCTGCGCTTGGCGAATGCCAGCCATTACCGCGCCACCTTTTCCTTGGTTTTGTTCTAGGGTAATGAGGTGAACATGTGTTTGCTGGGCGACGTTGCTCAACGCCTGTTTTGTTTGCTGATTGCTGCCATCATCAACCAGTAAAATGGGAAGTTCAAATGCGCTGAGTGATGAGACCACTTCTGCTACTGTGCTGCCGTGGTTGTAGCACGGAATTAAAAAACAAGCTTGATAATCAGCCACAGATTTCACCCAACTTCATTTTTCCTGATGAGTGAATGATGTTTAAACCCTCACGCTGCGAACTATAACTAAACGCGAGTTTCTGTTTTTCCTCATCCCAACTTAATGCCAGTTGAACGGTCATGTCTGGCAAGATAGGTTCTTGGAATTTGATCACTTCCATACCTTGAAAGCTTGTGGGTACAGATAAGTATTCTCGTGCATAGCGCAGTGCCCAATCGATTTGGGTAACGCCTGGCAGCAATGGAAAATGTGCAAAGTGTCCTGAAAAATCAATAATGTCGGCGTCAACGCGCAGCGTCAAATTCACCGTGTGAGGCTGAGTTTCAGCACATAATAATGTGGGTGTTCTTTTGGCCATAATCTATTGGGCTTCGTTATTTTTATGGTTGGAATAGTGTTTCTAGTTCAGCAACAAGGCGCTTACCTTGGCTGTTGAGAGGGATCTCTTTTACCACTCTAAAGCGTCGAGGTACAGCAATAGGTTCTAACCATTGGCGCAGTTCAGAGCGCAGCAACAGCCAGAACTTCCCCTTTCCAAGTTGAGCTAATTTTTCAGTGCCGCTGGCTGACAGTACAATCGCTGAGATTAAGATCAAACGTTCACCGTCTTGCTGTGGTAACACGGCTGTTTCACTGATCCACGGCAGTTGTTCAATACGCTGCTCCACTTCAACCAGTGAGATCCGTTTTTCTTCGATTTTGATGATGCGATCGGTGCGACCTTTCAAGGTAAAGTGCTGCTGGTCGGAAAGCTCACATTCATCGGCTGTTTGATACCAATGATTTGGATCAATATGTGCAGAGCGCAAGGCTAAGCAGTGCTCGCTGTTAAGTCTTGCTTCAACAGTAGGAAAAAGCTGCCATTGCTGCGTTGCACTGTGCTGTTGCCGAAAAGCGATGCCGCCAGTTTCCGTACTGCCATACACTTCGATAGGTCGTTGCCCAAACAGGGTTTTTGCGTGACAAGAAGCAGAGTAGGGAAGCGGGCCACCGGAAGAAAACAGTGTGCGCATTGGGCTTGGCTGATGCTCTTGTGATAAGCGTTTCAATAGCGCAGGGCTACTAATCAGCACAGTGTCCGGATGCGCATGTGCGGTCACTTGTTCTGGAAATTCCAAGTTGTGGCGGGCAAATGCTCGCCCTGCACACAGTGGCCATAACACACGAAATAGCAGCCCATAAATATGTTGATGAGAAACTGTACTTTCCACTTTTGCACCAATGAGCTGTTCGCCCCAAAGCTGTTCTAAAATGGCAATTTCAGCTTCAAGCTGCCGCAGTGTTTTGATGATAGCCTTAGGCTGACCGCTGGAGCCTGACGTAAACAGCGTCACGGTTTGTGTCTCTAATGAAAGTGGTGCAAAACAAACGGCTTCATCGCGCATGTCGTTGGGTAGCGCTAAATGGTTAAGAGAGAGGGTTGGCGTAGAATTGGGTATTGTTATCGCCTCATCACACAGCAACAACTCAAAGTGTTGATTCAGTTCTGCCAGTGCCGCAGGTTGATAATTACCGGGCAGAATTAATGATTTTTGCGTGCAGCAGACGGCGAAAAAACCGACTGAAAATTGATAGCTATCGCCAGCACACAGTGCAATATGATGTTCATTTCGCGACGCTAATTGCCGGCTTAGTTGGCTGACATCGGCGACAAAGTTTGCCCAGTTAATGGTGTTATTGAGGTCAAAAGCAACACAATGCGAATCGTTTCTTGGTGAGGAGAGTAATGTTGCAAGCGAGCAAAAATCGGGGTTGCCGAAAGTCATAGCGTACCTAGCCTTTGCGAATCCTTTGTCTTACTAGCCATTCCGTTACAAAGAGGCTGCCAGCAAGGAGATAACTGATCAATCCGTTATACAACGTCCAGATCTCGATAGATTGGAAGCAGGTATAAAGTGCGATGGCTCCATTCATGATGAAGTAGAGGCACCACATTTTAGTGACCGTGCGTGTGTACTCAATGCCACTTTGAGGAAGTTCAGGCTCTTGCAGCCTCGCCAGCCGTTCAATCACTGTTTGCGGTTGCGTTAGGCTCAAGGCAAAAAGAGCCAAAAGACATACATTAACCACAACAGGGTAAAACAGTAGCCAACCATGCTGCTGAAAGAGCATCCCCAAAGTCACCAAAGTGATACCAACGAACCCACTAATCCAAGCCAGTTGCTTCAGTTCTTGAAGTTTGGCTTGCCAACCAGAAAGAATTCTTAAAGCAAAAATAGCGGCTAAGAAACCCCCTATAGCTTGCAAACCAAACTGATTAATCCCGAAGTAGACCGCGAGTGGGTAGGTAAGCAGGACGATTGCAGACAAAATCGTCAGCAATCGCCGCATTAGCTTTCCTTAACAAGTTCAATAACCGATTCCACCACATCATTGACGGTGCGAACGGTTTTAAACTCTTCAGGCTTGATTTTTTTGCCAGTCACTTTTTGTAAGTGAACGACAAGATCTACAGCATCAATACTGTCGAGATCGAGATCTTGATAAAGGTGAGCGTCTGGTTGAATATCGGCTTCATCAATTTCAAATAGTTCAACGAGAGCTTCTTTAACTTGATCAAATACTTGTTGTTGGTTTACTTCTGTCATAACGCTATCTATTTATTAGTGGCTAGTTTGAGATGAAATATAATTTGCTAAGTTTGCCACTGATGCAAAGTGTTGGCGAGTATTGGAGTCATCAGCGTCAATGACGATATTATACTTCTTTTTAATGGCCAAACCGAGCTCTAAAGCATCGATAGAATCTAAACCTAACCCATCACCAAAAAGTGGTGCGTCAGTTTCGATATCGTTAACTGAGATATCTTCAAGATTTAGTGCGTCGATAATGAGCTGTTTTATTTCTGTGTGTAGTAATTCCACTTCAACCTACTTATATAATGTTCTAGCCGTTTTGAACAAAACCTTGATATACACTTCCCCACTTAAAGTTGCAGCGGTGTTGGCTACGTTCGCTCACCCCAATCATATCGTTATCTATACGGATGGGGACTTACTCACTTTCCGCTTCGCTGCAACTTGACGTTATGGGTCGATAACTTCAATAGTTTTGTCATTTCTGGTTATTGTTTTGGGGGAAAATCACCTCTGCAAGGTGGCGATTTAAACGTCGTGCTGCAGTGGTGGGGTTATCAGCACCTTCAATAAAAGGTGTGACGGCAACTTTACCCTTTATCTCCACATGGAAAAAGGGTTTGGTTTTAGGAACTTGGTACCACTTTTGCTCTTTTGTGAGAAAACTCGGAGAAACGGTAATATGTACGATGCGTAAGTCTCTTTGAGTTCGGATTGCGATTTGCGCCGCACCGCGCTGCAATTTGGGTTTAACGCCGGGTGTGGTTCGCGTGCCTTCAGGGAAAATCAATAATACGTTTCCGCGACTCATGCGTTCCTCGCACACATTTAACAAATCATCAGGTGTTTCATTTGGGATATAACCTGCGGCTTGAACAATCCGTTTCATAAAAGGATTGGCCCAGATAGCTGACTTAACCAAGCAATCGCACTGATGAAGTTGTGATGCAATGAGAACATAATCAATTAAGCTTGGATGATTGGCGATAATAAGGCAGCTTTTATCCTGTTTTAATAGTTCTGCGTTGGTTATTTTATAGTCGATGGCACCTGTTAATTTCATCAACTTACAAAATATATTGAATGAGTTTTGGATTGATTTTTGAACTTTATATTCTCGACGATCTGTTTGCGATGAAAATAATGCAATCAGTGGGATAATAATAAAACTCAGCGTTAATCCGCCTAAACCAAATATAAAAAAACAAAAACCTGTAGCAGCAATACGCCAGTAGCGGTTGAACTCTAACATTTTCGTTGCCATTTCCAAGCGCTTTGCGAGCCCTCAATGATCCATTCAGATTTTTCTGATAAATAGTGGTGAAGAAACGACAATGCTTGCGGCTGTTGTGGCTTGGTATCAGATGTCTGCATAGAGAGTGTAAAATCTGAACCGTGAGACAGGGTTAACCCTAAGGCATAGCCTTGAAATTGCCACTCTTCGTATTGTTGGTAGTCGCTAGGTAATGGCTCATCAAAATCAACCAAAAGCACTTTGTGACTAGGGTGCCCATTTAAATAGAGCCAAGCTTCTAATATGGCACTTTGAAATGTGTTTTGTGCTGCTGCAATCGAGGTTAACGGGATCGGTTGTTTTGAAGCGATGGTTGCTAGGCCTGCCGCTGTATTATGAACAGATTGTGAAAATGCCATTGGTGAGGCTTCTTCGCCAGTTAATATTGACTTCACGATTTCAACGCTACGATGAAGTTCGCCATGACGACATGAAAATACCATGTAATCAATATGTTGTGATTCTATGGCAGTCAGTGCAGTCTGCACGGCTAATTTGCTCAAACGACTCATTCTGCGGCGCATCATTGGAGGAATATGGTCTGTGTTGAGCGTATTATCGTCAGGCCATATCTCTTCTCTCGCCCAATTTTGCCAATCAGAAGGGTGAGATAAGCCTGCAGAATTTGCAACCCAAGTATCAATATTTAACGTGATTATTTGCTGTTGATTTGACATAAGATATTGCATTGTTTTTGATAGGGTTAAATACTATGGCACAAGATTATTCTTCGCAACTATAAACGTTTGTATCCTTGACTTAAATATTGATTTTTAAGAATTGAGTCGAACTTAGATTAAGTGTTTGGATATTGTTCACAAATTAAAGTTAGGTTTTAATGTGTTAAATCAAAAAATAGATCCTTATAACGCTTTAGAGGCAAAAACCGAAGCTCAAAAATTATCTTTTGCCCCCATCGTTTTTCATACGGCGCGCACATTACGTGACTTAGGCATACTGGCTGCATTAGATAATGCTGGCGAAAAAGGTTTAAACGCAGAACAAATTGCTCAAGAAACGAGCGTGTCAGAGTATGGCGTTAAAGTATTACTCGATATGGCCATCAGTGCCCACATTGTTTTATGGGATAAACCGAATTATTCATTGGCTAATCTAGGCATTTTTTTGCTGCATGATGGGATGACGCAAGCCAATATGGATTTCATGGCAGACGTTTGTTATGCCGCCATGATGCACTTAACCGAATCGATCACCGAAGGCAAGCCTGCTGGTCTGAAAGAACTCGGCGATTGGGATACCATCTACCAAGGTTTATCGCGTTTGCCCCAGCAAGCTAAAGAGAGTTGGTTCAAATTCGATCACTTCTATTCCGATCGTTCTTTTCCTATTTTGCTGAAAGAAGTGTTTCGTAAAAAACCGAAACATTTGGTCGATATTGGTGGCAATACGGGTAAATGGGCACTGCAATGTTGTCACTATGATTCAGACGTTGAAGTGACGATTGTGGATCTGCCACAACAGTTGGAAATGGCGATGGCTAACGCGCAGCAACAAGGTTTTACGCAGCGTATTCATCCTTTTCCAGCCAACATGCTCGATAAAGAACAACCGTTACCAAAAAATGCGGACGTGTGGTGGATGAGCCAGTTTTTAGACTGTTTTTCGCCAATGGAAATTTTGAGTATTTTAAAACGCGTTCGCGCCAATCTTTCTGCATATTCGACGGTTTATATTTTGGAACTGTTCTGGGATTCACAGAAGTACGATGCGGCTTCTTATAGCCTCAATGCCACCTCTTTGTATTTTACCTGCCTTGCAAATGGTAATAGTCGCTTCTATCGCAGCGAAGATTTCTTAGAAATCGTTCAAGCAGCAGGATTACAGGTGATCAAACGAACCGACAATATTGGCCTTGGCCACACCTTGTTAGAGCTAAAAGCCCAAGCTTAATTAAAATCGATGCGAGTCAATTCATGAATAAAGAGATAACTCAAGTTGTTATCATTGGTGCGGGCCCTTCGGGTTCGACTGCCGCGGCATTACTCCATGCACAAAACATACGCGTGTTGGTTATTGAAAAAGCACTTTTCCCACGCTTTTCTATTGGCGAAAGCTTATTACCTGCTTGTATGGAAGTGATAGAAGCGGCGGGAATGTTACCTGATGTTATGCGTGCGGGTTTTCAATATAAAAATGGTGCTGCCTTTCGAAAAAATGGTGTATACGCCCAGTTTGATTTTACCGACAAATATTCGAATGGACCGGGAACCACTTTTCAGGTACAGCGCAGTCAATTTGATAAAGTATTAGCGGATTCTGCTGTTAAGCAAGGGGTTGAAATTCGTTATCAACATCAACTGACGAATATCGAATTTGAAGAGAATAAATCACAATTATTGGTGACGGATCAACACGGTATAACGTATCAAATTGAAGCCGACTTCGTGCTGGATGCCAGTGGCTTTGGCCGAGTATTGCCTAAGTTACTCGATTTGGAAGAGCCATCGTGTTTACCTCCGAGAAAAGCCATCTTTACCCATATCATTGATCATATCTCCCCTGAACAACCAGACTACGACCGAAACAAGATACTGATCTCCGTCCATCCGCGTAATCCTGACGTATGGTACTGGCTCATTCCTTTTTCTAACGGCACATGTTCATTAGGTGTTGTCGGTGAACCGTCGTTTTTTAACGGCTATCCAAGTGATAAAATTGCGGCGATCCAGCAATTGGTGAATGAAATGCCTGAGCTGGCGGAACTGCTTTCGAAGTCCGAATACCCTAATCCTGCTGGTGAGCTAGGCGGCTATTCTGCAAATGTTAAGCAGTTGGCCACGGTAAATTATGCGTTATTAGGCAATGCTGGTGAATTTTTAGACCCGGTGTTTTCATCAGGTGTAACGATAGCCATGAAATCGGCTCAGTTAGCGGTGTCTTGTGTTGTACGCCAACTAAAAAACGAAAGTGTAGATTGGCAGCAAGAGTATTCTCAGCCATTAATGGTCGGAGTGGATACGTTCCGCACTTATGTGGAAGGTTGGTACAACGGTATGTTACAAGAGGTGATTTTTTACCAAACGCCCAACTCAAGAATAAAGCAGATGATTTGCTCTATTCTTGCAGGATATGCTTGGGATCGTAGTAATCCTTATGTCGCTGAGCATCAACGACGCTTATCAAGTTTAGCTGAAATTATTCGTACTTCATCTCATTAATAATATCCGCACCGAAATTATGTTTTGGTGCGGATATGCATCTCACATTTTAATTTTATGGGTTTATTCTCTTGTAAGATTATTCCTACACTGCATTAACGTGTTGATAAATATGTATTTTAACCAGTTTTGTTCTGATGCCCTATTCTTGGCAATGACGAGCAGGATCGTTAAACTAGTTGGATATTGGAATCAATATCACGAGAATGAATTTGTTACGTATCTACTTGTTGTTAATTTTAGCAATTAACTTACTTTTTAATACTGTTTATGCCGCCGATTATTTATCAGATTCGGAACGTACCTATTTAAAAACAAAAAAAGTCATTGTAATGGGTGTATTGTCTGAACCTTGGCTACCTTATTGGGGCGGCATTGAGAATACAATCGGTATTCAACATGATTATGCGGTAGGAATAGGAAAAGAGCTTGATGTCAAAATTGAATATCGTAGCTATCAATCGATAACTGATCTTGTTGCTGCTGTGCATGGTGGTGATGTGGATTTTGCTATTGGTTTTAGCAAAACAAAAGAGAGAGAAAAAAACATTTTATTCAGTTTGCCACTCTATAATAACCTACGAGTGATTTGGCTAAGGGACAAAAAATTAAATCAGCAAGATATGAATCATTTGAAATGGGTTTGCGTACAAGGTTCATCTTATTGTGAAACATTAGAGCAGAGCCATTACCCACACATATTACCAGCACAAAGTTTCTTAGAATCAGCAGAAATGATGAAGCAAGGTTTAGCCGATGCAACGATAACCAACTATATATCACTCAATCATTATATCAGCCCTAATTCTGGATATGACGGTGAGATTATTGCAGATGGTCGATTAGGTGTCGAAATAAATAGAATCATTTTGCCGATGGGAAATAATGAATTAAAAAGCATTTTTGATAAACTCATTCTTGCTGAAGCAACAGGAAATACAGCTAATAAGATAGACTCGACTAATATTTATTTTTTGAATAATAAAGATAGCCTAAAATTATTAAGTCAAGAAAATAGCAATCAAATTGTCAGATACACCATAGAAGAAGATATATATCCACTCTCTTATTGTGATGAGGGTGATAATCAGGTGAAGGGATATGTCCATGATTTACTCAAGCTCATTGAGTCAAAAAGCTTTCTTAAATTTCAGTATGTGCCAGCCAATGGTAGAGATATTAGACAGATGCTTATCGATAATGAAGTCGATTTATTGCCTTCATTAAATGTCGATGACATCGATAATCGTGATTTTATAGCGACCCCACCTTACACTAATTTGCAATTTGGTTATGTGGTAACTAAAAAACCTTTTCAACAGAAAAAATTAGCGATATTAGATCGTACTGGTTACTTATATAGCCACTTAAAAATCTATGAAGATAATAAAAAAGTTAAAGTTTATAGAGATCTTAAAAAGGTTATTCTAGATTTAAAATCAGGCAAGATAACTCATGCCTTAATGAATCAAGATATTATAAATCAGCAAATGGCATATCTTGGTGATAAATTCTTGATACTTCCCGCAGTAGATAATAAAGGTTACTCTATTAATATCGGTATGGTCTTTCGAAAGGATGAGTCGATATTGTTTGAAATGCTCAGCCGATCTTTAACTATGGTAACTGAGTCTGAGATTAATGCACTAAAATCACTCCATAAGAAAGTGAATGTGAATTATGGTTATGATAAGCAGCAAGTTATAATCTATTCTTTGATTGCAATGTGTATTTTTTTGTTTTTATTATTATTTGGAATAATTATATTTTACAAGTTAAAAAGTTCCTTAAAATACAGTCAAATCAGTTCAAAACTTTCAGAAGTTCAAGTGCAATGGCTGACAGATTTGCTCGATAAAATACCCAGCATGATCTTCATCTCAGATGTGAATGGGAAAGTAGTGTTATCTAACCGTTCATATAAGCAATGTAGCAAGGCTTCTCTAATTAGTGATGATGTGAATTGCCTCATATGTACTGGCATCGGATCTGTCGATCTGTCGAATAAACACTATCAGATTGATGAGAAATATTATGTCATTAATCATGAATCGATTGCGCATCCCAAGAGTGGGGATACTCATTACTTGACCGTTTGCAGTGATATCACAGAACTCAAGCTCTCAGAATTGGCATTACGTGATTCTAATAATAAGGCACTAGAAGCTGTAGATGCGAGGAATCATTTTTTAGCTGTAATGAGTCATGAGCTTAGAACGCCAATTGCGGCCATGCTAGGGTTGATGGAGATTTTATCAACTCGAATTAAAAACGATGAGAGCCGTTTGCTATTGACGAATGCAATTCGTTCTGCCGAGAGAATTAAGCACCATGTCCATGAGATTTTAGATTTTTCAAAAATGGAAGCTCAGCAATTACAATTAGATATACGCCAGCATAATATTTTAGAAGAGTTATGTCCCACCATTAGAAGCTTTGAAGCGAGTGCTAAGTTGAAAGGCGTTGAGTTCGTTGTTGATTGGGTGCCGACAGCTATTATTTACGCAAAGTTTGATGCATTACGCTTAAATCAGGTTCTTACCAATGTATTAGCCAATGCTGTTAAATTCACTACGGCAGGTACGGTTTCCATCCATGTTGAATTGACGGAAGAACAGATAGTCTTTGCCGTAAAAGATACGGGGTGCGGAATGAATGAAGCGCACTTGGATTCGTTATTTAAGCCATTTATGCAAGCGGATAAAACCATTACTCGCCAATATGGCGGTACTGGGCTTGGTATGTCAATAGTATCGAATTTAGTCAATCTAATGGATGGTCATATTACAGTTTCCAGTACGCTGAATGAGGGGACTCAAGTAACAATAGTGCTTCCCATTTGTGGTGAGCCGCTATCTGAACCGTTGAGTCAACGTAACTACCGTTGCACTAACGAACGCATTATCGAGTGGTTGAAGTGTTGGCAAGTTTCGGTGAGTCAAGGTGGTGTATCCTTGGTCGATTTTGACGCGATAATGACCAAAAAACATCTCTATCCTGACCTGCTTATTGATAAGATAAAAGATAGTGAACAAGTGCTGGTTCAACCGAAAAAAATGAAACTTTGTGGGCATGTTTTGGTGGTTGATGATGACGCTATTAACCGTTTGTTATTAAAAAAACAGCTGCATGAACTTGGTGTGCAAGCAACCATTGTTGGTGATGGAGAAGAGGCATGCCATCTTTTACAAAACGAAGACAGCCAGTTTGATTTACTACTAACGGACTGCCATATGCCTAAAATGGATGGTTTCGCTTTAGCAAGATTTGTTAAAAATCATATTCCGCAAGAGAGATATAAGGTGGTTATCGGTTGTACGGCAGAAGACTCACGGTTGATCGCAGAGAAGGCTCACCAGTCTGGTATGGAACACGTGTTGTATAAACCCTACTCCTTGGCGTCGCTGTATACTATGTTGAGTGGTTATCTTTCTATGTATCCTTTAGTAAATGTTGACTCAAAAAGCTGGCTTGAGAGCTTTTTACCGGGTGAAAAAAGTGAAATTGCTTCTGTTGTGGCAGAATCTTTAGCGGCCGAGGTCGATAGACTCGAAAAGCATGATTCTGATTACAAAATGATAGCCCATCGTGTTAAAGGCTCTGCCGGAGCGCTTCAACTGGATTATCTCGCGAGTCTTGCGGTTAGCTTGGAGCGCGAATTAGAACCACAAGCTGTTGTATCTGCAAAACAACGACTGATAATGGAAATAAAAATCGTGATTACACAAGCACAAGAATGGTTAGATAAACAGCAACGAGTAGATGACGAATGAACATTTTGATTGTCGAAGATGATCGAATTCAAGCCACGAGTTTGAAACTGAAACTCAGACAACTTGGGTTGAATAACGTCGATATTGCAGCAAATGGACACCAAGCGTTGGCTTTATGCTTGCGCAAAGAGATATCGCTGGTTTTTTGTGATATTCATATGCCGGAAATGGACGGAGTTACGCTTTTGTCGATGCTTGGGGATAAACATCCTTCACTCGGAATTATTATATTGAGTGCTGTTGACGATGCTGTGTTAGACCTTACTTATAACATGTGCTGTTTAGCGAGCTTTAATTTTGTCGATGTTTTACGAAAACCCTATTCTATTGAGCAACTTGAAACCGTGATTCATGCGTTTCATGTGAAGTGTGAACAACAGGCCGCAAGCATTACGCCTATCTCATTAGGGTACAAAGAGATAGAAACAGCATTCAGTGAAGATTGGTTATTCAATTACTATCAACCTCAGTTTGATTTTAAAACGGGTGCCATGGTTGGAGTCGAGGCACTTGTCCGATTAGATCACCCAGTTCATGGTGTATTAAGCCCTGCGCATTTTCTGCCTCTTATTGAAGAGCTGAATTTGATGGATAAGCTGTTTTTAATTGTTTTGGATAAAGCATTATCGGCTTTAGGCAGTTTGTCAGCCGATCTCCAGTTATCAATCAATATCTCCCAGAGTAATTTACAACAGCTGATCTGTGACCCCATTCTTACTCTCTGTCACAAATACGCGTTTCCCACTGATAAACTCACGCTCGAACTGACGGAAGATCATGTCTATAACGGTACGACAGCATCACTGGCTAATCTTGCGCGTTTAAGAATGCATGGTGTTGGTTTATCCATTGATGATTTTGGCACAGGCTATGCCTCTCTAAGTCAGCTCTCGAAATTACCCTTTACAGAACTTAAAGTAGATCAAAGCTTTGTCCGTGATCTCTCCACCAATTATAAAAACCAGCAACTCACCAACATGTGCTTATTGCTAGCGCAATCCTTAGGCTTGCATTGTGTTGTAGAAGGTGTGGAGGACGAAGATACTTGGCAATATTTACGTCATTTAGGCGTGGATACTTGTCAAGGTTATTATTCGGCGATGCCGATGCCGATTGGCGATCTCGCTGAACTGTATAGCAAAAATATCAGCAAGCAGTTAAGCCATCAAAGTATTGAAGATGGTGTGTATTGCTTATTAGTTGGAGAAAATTCGACTAGCGCTAATGCCCTAAGAAAAATGTTGATGAGAGAAAAACGCGTTACGCAGGTAGTCGTTGCAAGTGATCTCGCTTGCGCTGTAAAGAGATTGCGTGATTTACCTTTTAATTTAGTGGTTGTGGATAGCTACTGCAGTAAAGACGCTAGTTTGCAGTTGCATCAGCATATTGAATCGATGAATTTTAAGGGGAGACTTATTTTTCTCAATGAATATCATGAAGCAATATCTGCAGAACTTGCACATGCGCGCCACATTGTGAAATCAGCTGCATTGACTGACACCATTCAGAGCATAATGGGGGAGGTTGGGCGAACAGTTAATTTTCAACCTAGTTTTCGACTCAATGAAAGACTATCCAGCAGAGAGTTGAGTGTGGCAAATTTGTTGATTCAAGGTTTGACCAATAAGCAGATAGCTAATCAACTGGATATTAATCAGAAAACAGTCAGTACTTACAAAGCGAGAATTCAAAGTAAATTGGGCATTCGTTCGGCCATGGAGCTGATTCGTTACATTGAGCTCGATCATCTTAGTGCCAGTTTGAGCATCGCTTAAACTGAATGTCGATTTGCGTAAGCATTAGATTACACTTTTCGGTGAAAGTGTTTATTTATTATTACCAATCAACACGTTGTTAATTTATTGTTAATTGATTTTAGTGACACTCTTCACGGATTTTATTTTCAGATGGCAGGATTATCCCTTTAAGTTAGATCTAACGTAACTAAGATGTTAAAAAAAGGCTGATTTTCCAGTGAAACGTGCTGAAAATGTACTCAACACTAGATGATTTAGCACTATGGTCTGACCAGATGGCGCTTGATAACTTTAATTCACTGAGTTTGAGTTAATTGTTGGGCTATTTATCTATTCCATTAGGTAAACCATGGAATTATGCATTTTTTTGCTACGATTTTATGGCAAATTACTTCAATGGTTGCTAATGTGTGCCGCTATCCTTAGGAGTTTTTAGATTTTTCTGCTTAGTTTTTGCGCTAAATAAATCTAAAGTTCTAGCGATGCTAGAGAGCTCTCAAGGAAGTCATGGATGCAAAAATAAAAACTTGGAGTTTATGCATGTATAAAAATAAAATCACCCAAGCCCTTCTTCTAGGTGCGGGTATGGCAGTGGCTGCCACTTCTACTTTTTCTCTCGCGGCTGATGTTCCAGCCGGCACTAAATTGGCCAAAGTTCAGGAGCTCGTTCGTGGTAACGGTACTGAAGTCGCCACACTCGATCCTCACAAATCCCAAGGTGTTCCTGAGTCAAACGTTATAAGGGATATTTTAGAAGGTTTGGTCAACCAAGATGGAAAAGGGAATACCATTCCTGGTGTGGCTGAAAGCTGGGAAACAGCAGACAACAAAACTTTTATTTTTCATTTACGTAAGAATGCAAAATGGTCAAATGGTGATCCTGTTACTGCTCATGACTTCGTATATAGCTTACAGCGTACAGTTGATCCCGCTACTGCATCTCCTTATTCTTGGTATATGGAATATACTAAGATGCTTAATGCCAAAGATATTATTGAAGGAAAAAAGGATAAAAGTACTCTAGGAGTAAAAGCTCTTAATGATTACACCTTAGAAGTGCAATTAGATGAAGCTGTCCCTTACTTTGTCATGATGGCTGGCCATACAATTATGAAGCCAGTTCACAAAGCAACTATCGAAAAATATGGTGATCAATGGACTAAGCCAGAACACTTTGTTGGTAATGGTGCATTCAAAGTTAATACTTGGGTGGTAAACGAACGTTTAGTTCTTACTCGAAATCCTCAGTATTGGGAAAACAATAAAACCATTTTAGATAAAGTAACTTATTTACCTATAGAAAACCAAGTAGCAGAAATGAACCGTTTTCTTGCTGGAGAAATTGATTTCACAGCAGAGCTTCCGATCGAACATTTTAAGCGATTGAGGAAGGAGCACCCTGAATCGGTTGCTATTACTGGGTTGCTCTCTACTTATTATTATCAATTTAATACTAAGAAGAAGCCATTTGATGATGTTCGTGTCCGCAAGGCTCTGTCTTATGCAATTGATCGTAATATCATTACTGATGCTATTCTTGGTCAAGGCCAAAAACCTGCTTATTTTCTGACTCCCGAGATTACAGCTGGCTTCAATCCTGTGCTACCTGACTACGGAAAAATGTCGCAAAAAGAGCGTAATAAAGAAGCACAATCTCTTTTGAAGGAAGCCGGTTTCGATTCATCGAATCGTTTGGCGTTTACCTTTCTTTATAACACTTCTGAAAACCATAAAAAGCTTGCTGTAGCGGCTGCATCTATGTGGAAGAAGACGTTAGATGTCGATGTTGTTCTTGAAAATCAGGAATGGAAAACTTACCTAGACACGAAAGATCAAGGGAACTTTGAAGTAGCTCGTGCTGGTTGGGCTGGAGATTATAATGAGCCTTCAACATTTTTGACCTTAATGACAAGCAGTAATACCAGTGCTGGTACTCATTATGGTAGTAAAGAATACGATGAAATAATCAATAAAGCACTTACATCAACCTCTCAGCAAGAACGTGAGTCATTATACGTAAAAGCAGAGGAAAAACTGGTGGAAGACATGCCTATTATTCCAATTTATCAATATGTAAGAGCTCGCTTGCTTAATCCCCAAGTTGGTGGTTTTGCGATTGATAACGCCGAAGAAAAGATCTACTCAAAAGATCTCTATATCAAAGCAAAGTAAGCCCCTTACGCTGATAACAATATCACGACTTAGACACTGCATGTAGCTATCTTCAGATAGTAATTTACATGCAGCGTCTTTCTAATTTTCATTGTCACAGACTGAAAGAGTGAGTTTATGCTTAAATTCATCGCAAAAAGGATATTGGAAGCGATACCAACCATGTTGGTGTTGATCACAGTATCTTTCTTTCTCATGCGTTTCGCTCCTGGTAACCCATTCTCAAGCGAACGTCCTTTACCACCGGAAGTGATGGCCAACATTGAGGCCAAATATGGCTTAGACAAACCCGTGTCTGAGCAATACTTCACCTACTTGACCAATATTTTGCAAGGTGATTTTGGCCCATCATTCAAATACCAAGATTATACGGTGAATGAATTGATCGCCGTTGCCTTGCCTGTCTCGGCAAAAGTCGGCTTTATCGCTTTTATTTTTACCGTTATCGCGGGTGTTTCCATTGGCACGATTGCCGCACTAAAACATAACACTTGGATTGACTACACCATCATGTCGACGGCAATGATTGGCGTGGTGATGCCGTCGTTTGTTCTCGCCCCAGCTTTAATTTATCTCTTCTCCTTGCATTGGAAAATATTCCCAGCTGGTGGTTGGTTAGATGGAAGTTTCCAATATTTAGTACTGCCAGTGCTGGGTATGTCGATGCTCTATATTGCCACCTTTGCCCGTATCACCCGTGGCTCAATGATAGAAACACTCAACAGTAACTTTATTCGCACGGCACGCGCGAAAGGATTGAGTTATCCCTATATCGTTGTTAACCATGCTTTGAAGCCTGCTTTACTGCCTGTTGTGTCGTACATGGGGCCTGCGTTTGTCGGTATTATTACGGGGTCTGTGGTGATTGAAACGATTTTCGGTCTACCGGGTATCGGTAAGCTGTTTGTTAACGCTGCATTTAACCGCGATTACTCATTGGTGATGGGTGTAACCATTTTAATTGGTTTCCTATTTATTCTTTTCAACGCCATTGTTGATATTTTGCTTGCGGTCATTGACCCGAAAATTCGCTACTAACAGGGACGTATGGTTATGTTAACGAAAAGAGAAAACCTAGCCGCGGTTGAGAAGTTTTCTGAAAACTTAGAAATAGCTGGCCGCAGCTTATGGCAAGATGCGCGAATTCGCTTTATGCGTAACAGAGCGGCAATGGTCAGTTTGTGTATTTTGACGATGATGACCCTTGCGGTGATCGTACTACCGATGATGGCCCCGTATACCTATGACAATACGGACTGGTATTCAATGCACGTTGGGCCCAATGCGGATCATTGGTTCGGCACCGATAGCCTTGGGCGTGATTTGTATGTGCGTACCTTAGTGGGTGGGCGAATTTCGTTGATGGTTGGCGTAATGGGCGCGTTGGTTGCTGTTCTGATCGGCACACTTTATGGTGCGGCGTCGGGCTTCATTGGCGGTAAAGTAGACCGCATTATGATGCGTATTTTGGAGATTCTATACGCTGTTCCTTTCATGTTCCTTGTTATTGTGTTGGTCACGTTTTTTGGCCGCAATATCGTGCTTATCTTCGTCGCTATCGGTGCAATTGCATGGCTTGATATGGCGCGAATTGTGCGTGGCCAAACCTTGAGCCTACGCAGCAAAGAGTTTATTGAAGCGGCGCATGTGTGTGGCGTCAGCAACTGGAAAATTATTACACGTCATATTGTGCCAAACGTGTTGGGTATTGTAGCGGTCTATTCGACGCTGTTGATCCCAAGTATGATTTTGACAGAGTCATTTTTATCTTTCCTTGGTCTTGGTGTTCAAGAGCCGATGACAAGCTGGGGAGCACTTCTACAAGAAGGTTCACAAACAATGGAAGTCGCTATTTGGCAACTTGCTTTCCCAGCCGCGTTCATGGTGGTCACCCTGTTTTGCTTTAACTATGTCGGTGATGGTCTGCGCGATGCGCTTGATCCTAAAGACCGATAATTAAAAGATTAAGGAAGCAATAATGAGCTTATTAGATGTCAAAGATCTGCGGGTCGAATTTACCACTCAAGATGGTATTGTTACTGCTGTCAACGATTTAACTTTTTCACTGGAGCAAGGCGAAACCCTCGGTATCGTAGGGGAGTCTGGCTCTGGTAAATCGCAAACCGTGTTCGCTATTATGGGCCTACTTGCCAAAAATGGTATTATCACGGGTAGCGCAAAATTTGAAGGGAAAGAGATCCTCAATTTGCCAGAAAAAGCCTTGAACAAAGTGCGCGCTGAACAAATTGCGATGATCTTCCAAGATCCAATGACGTCACTGAATCCTTATATGAAGGTCAGCGAGCAGTTGATGGAAGTGCTGATGCTGCACAAAGGAATGAGCAAGTCGGCTGCGTTTGAAGAGTCGGTACGTATGCTAGAGGCGGTTAAAATCCCCGAAGCGCGTAAGCGAATTACCATGTATCCGCATGAGTTTTCTGGTGGTATGCGTCAACGCGTTATGATTGCAATGGCGTTGTTATGCCGGCCTAAGTTACTGATTGCCGATGAACCCACCACCGCATTGGACGTAACGGTGCAAGCCCAAATTATGGATTTGTTGAATGAACTCAAAAGCGAATTCAATACCGCTATTATCATGATCACCCATGATCTGGGTGTGGTTGCGGGTTCATGTGACAAAGTATTGGTAATGTATGCAGGGCGTACGATGGAATATGGCTCTGTGGATGAGATTTTCTACAACCCGAGTCACCCTTACGCTGAAGGTTTATTAAAAGCCATTCCTCGTTTGGATACGGAAGGTGAAATATTACCAACAATTCCTGGAAACCCACCTAACTTGCTACGATTGCCACCGGGTTGCCCTTATCAAGAGCGCTGCCACCGAGTGACAGAACGCTGTAAACGTGAAGCACCTATTTTATTGCCATTTGCCGATGGTCGCCAACGTGCCTGTTTTTCTGATTGGGAGGCTTGGGTTAAATGAGCGAACAAAAACCATTATTACTGGATGTAAAGAACCTCAAAGTTCACTTCAACATTGCCTCTAAATCCGCGTGGCCGTGGTCTAAACCATCCAACCTAAAAGCCGTAGATGGCGTTAATGTGCGCCTATATGAGGGTGAAACTCTCGGTGTAGTAGGCGAATCCGGTTGCGGAAAGTCTACTTTTGCGCGAGCGATCATTGGTTTAGTCGAAGCCACCGAGGGTGAAGTGGTGTGGCTAGGAAATGATTTGACGAAAATGCATGAGGTTGAGCGTCGCAAAACCCGTAAGCAAATTCAGATGATTTTCCAAGACCCACTGGCGTCATTGAACCCAAGAATGTCGGTTGGCGATATTATTGCAGAGCCACTTCAAACCTTCTATCCAGAACTTTCGAAGCAAGAAGTAAAGGATCGTGTAAAAGAGATGATGACAAAAGTCGGTTTATTGCCGAACGTCATTAACCGCTATCCCCATGAATTCTCTGGTGGTCAGTGTCAACGTATTGGTATTGCCCGTGCGCTCATTTTAAAACCGAAAATGATCATCTGTGATGAGCCAGTTTCTGCTTTGGATGTTTCAATCCAAGCGCAGGTGGTTAACCTGCTCAAAGAGCTGCAAAATGAGCTTGGTTTAAGTTTGGTTTTTATTGCCCATGATTTATCGGTAGTGAAACACATCTCTGATCGTGTACTCGTGATGTATTTAGGCAATGCGGTCGAGCTTGGCACCTCGGAGGCGTTGTTTGCGAATCCATCACACCCTTACACCAAAGCTTTGATGTCGGCTGTGCCAATTCCAGATCCAAAACTGGAGCGTGCTAAGAAAATTCAGATGCTAGAAGGGGATTTACCCTCGCCAATTAACCCGCCTTCTGGATGTGTTTTCCGTACCCGCTGTCCTCAAGCGACGGAAATTTGCGCACAGCAAAAACCGCAGATTAAAGGTAGTGATGAACATGCTGTGTCTTGTTTGCATGTCGAGCTCTAAATTTAGCCTGTGACAGGCTTAAGCGCGACGCATTTCTGGGTCGCGCTTTTTTTATCTGTGCGCTTAGCGGGGTAAATCGCACTGTTCAAAATTTCTGAATAACAAGGACAACTTCCTCCGGTTTTACCATTTTCTATCCTACTTATAATAAAAAAGTCATCGGAATGAGGAGTGGAGATCATGGGAAAATTAGTTGAAGGCGTCTGGCACAATGTTTGGTATGACACCAAAAGCAGCGCTGGGCATTTTGTACGCGAAGACGCAGGATTCAGACACTGGGTCGACAGCCAGCCAGATGCACGATTTCAACCAGAATCGGGCCGTTATCATTTGTATGTCTCTTTGGCATGCCCTTGGGCTCACCGTACATTGATTTTTCGCCAACTCAAATCACTCACCGAACACATTGATGTCACGGTCGTTTGTCCTGACATGCTAAGTGAAGGCTGGTCTTTTGGTATTCCTGAACCTCTGTTCGGCTATACCAAGCTCCATCAAATCTACACCAAAGCAAAGGTAGATTATTCAGGGCGAGTAACTGTACCTGTGCTGTGGGATAAGAAGACCAATACCATTGTTAGCAATGAATCTTCTGAGATTATTCGCATGTTTAACAGTGCATTTAATGAGTTAACGGGTAACCAGCACGACTACTATCCGCAAGCACTCAGCAAAGCTATCGATGAATGGAATGCGTATATCTACCCCAATATTAATAATGGCGTCTATCGATGTGGGTTTGCGACCACGCAAGAGGCCTATGACGATGCTTATGATGCACTCTTTACGGCATTAGATAAGGTCAACAATCATTTAGCGACGTATCGCTACTTGGTTGGTAACCAGATCACCGAGGCGGATTGGCGTTTATTCACTACACTTATCCGTTTTGATGCTGTTTACGTCGGGCATTTTAAATGCAATAAACAGCGTATCGCCGATTATGAGAACTTAAGCGGTTACTTAAAAGAGCTTTACCAAATCGACGGTATCAAACAAACGACCGATTTTTACCACATCAAACGCCACTATTATTTCAGCCATATCGGCATTAACCCAACGCAAGTGGTACCTAAGGGGCCGGATCTTGATCTTGATACGCCCCATGAGCGCGGCTTTATTGGGTTATAACGAGGGTGGAAGTGTGCTATAAAAAAGGCTCTTATGTGATACATAAGAGCCTTTTAATCAGCAAGTTAAGCTAAGAATTTTATTTTGTTTCTTGGCTTGCTTGAATCGCCGTTAACGCGATTGTGTAAACAATATCGTCAACCAGCGCACCGCGAGACAAATCGTTTACTGGTTTACGCATGCCTTGCAGCATTGGACCGATAGAAACAAGGTCTGCTGAGCGTTGTACCGCTTTGTAAGTTGTATTACCTGTGTTTAGGTCAGGGAAGACAAATACCGTTGCTTTACCAGCGACTGGAGAGTTTGGTGCTTTAGAAGCCGCCACGTTTTCCATGATTGCAGCATCGTATTGCAAAGGACCGTCGATAATAAGATCTGGACGTTTCTCTTGAGCAATGCGCGTCGCTTCACGCACTTTATCTACATCAGCACCTTTACCTGATTCACCCGTCGAGTAGGAAATCATCGCCACGCGCGGGTCAATGCCGAATGCTGCCGCAGAATCGGCCGATTGAATCGCAATTTCAGCAAGCTGTTCAGCATTTGGATCTGGGTTGATGGCGCAGTCGCCGTATACCAACACTTGATCAGGCAATAGCATGAAGAAGATAGAGGATACAATTGAGGCATTTGGCGCGGTCTTAATGATTTGGAATGGAGGAACAATGGTGTTGGCTGTGGTATGAACCGCACCAGAAACCAAACCGTCAACTTCATCCGCTTCAAGCATCATTGTACCAAGGAATACTGAATCTTGCAGTTTTTCACGAGCCACAACTTCTGTCATGCCTTTTGAACCACGCAGCTCAACCAAGCGAGCAACGTAGTTTTCGCGCACTGAGTCAGCATCGATAATTTCAACGCCAGCACCTAACTCAACACCTTGCTGCGCAGCAACGCGGCGGATTTCATCAGGGTTACCAAGTAGAACACAAGTCGCAATACCGCGCTCAGCACAAATAGATGCCGCTTTTACCGTGCGTGGTTCATCCCCTTCAGGAAGCACAATACGTTTACCTGCACGACGAGCATACTCAGTTAACTGGTAACGGAATGCTGGCGGGCTAAGGCGACGAATACCTTGCGTGCCTTCAGTGAGCGAATTAATCCAAGGACCATCGATGTGGCTAGCAACATGATCGCTGATGAACTCGATACGTTCTTTATCGTCAGCTGGAACTTCTAGGCTAAAGCTTTGTAGGTTGAGTGACGTTTGCCAAGTGTTACCTTGTGCTTTAAAAATAGGCAATCCGCTTTCAAAGGCTGGTTTACATAGGTTCACAATCTCTTGTGGCATATCGTAACCGCCAGTCAGCAGCACCGCACCAATTTCAACGCCATTCATTGCGGCCAGAGAGGCGGCAACAATCACGTCAGGACGATCGGCTGATGTTACTAAGAGTGACCCTGGCTTAAAGTGCTCAATCATGTGTGGCAAAGAACGCGCACAGAAAGTGATGCTCTTAATACGGCGAGACTTAATTTCACCTTCATTAATGATTTCAGCTTTCAGGTGTTTGGCCATATCAATAGCACGAGTCGCGATAAGATCGATACTCCAAGGCACGCAACCTAACACACGAATTGGGCTAGTGTTGAAGATCTGCATCACTTCTAAATTGGCTTGTTTCGCGCTATCTGCATCATCAAAAATTTCTGATAAGTCAGGGCGAGTACGGCCTGCTTCATCAACAGGGGCATTAAGCTTGTTGATAATAACACCTGAAATGTTTTTATTTTTTGTTCCACCAAAGTTTGAGCACGCAACTTCAATACGCTCTTTCAACTGAGTTGGGTTGTCCGTTCCCGGTGTCGCGACAAACACAATTTCTGCGCCCAGTGTTTTGGCAATTTCTGCGTTCACTTGGTTCGCGAATGGGTGTTTGCGTGTTGGCACAAGGCCTTCAATCAGCGTTACTTCAGAATCTTTATTGATGTGGTTGTAACGCTCAACGACGGTTTCAAGCAACACATCCATCTTTTCGCTACCGATCAACGTTTCTGCCGCTGACATCATCATCGGTTCTGCAATGCTGATGTCGCTATTGCGACCGATAATCGTTGAAGTGAGATCAGGTTGATCACCACCCGAGCGAGGTTGTGCAATAGGCTTATAAAAAGAAACGCTAACACCTTTACGCTCCATGGCGCGAAGGACACCCATGCTCACGCTGGTAAGACCAACACCAGCGCTGATAGGGATAAGCATAATAGTACGGGACATGAGTAGAGTACCTCAAACTATTGAAATCAATCTAACCGAAACTAGATTGAAAAAGGAACAAAGCCCAACATGACCTTCTTCGGAAATAAGCCTGCTGACCTAAATCGCTAGAAACTAAGGGTTGAGCCCCGGTAAAAAACTGGCTAACTCAGAGAGTTAGCCAGAAAGTCAATTAAAGACCTGCCAGACGAGCAGTATCTTCAGCAATCACTAGCTCTTCATTGGTCGAGATAACCATAGCTGGAATACGGCTGTTTGCCGTTGTGATCACACCTTCGCCGCCAAAACGTGCTTTTAGGTTTGCTGCGCTGTCGACTTCGATACCGAAGATAGCCAAACGGTTTAGTACCATTTCACGGATAGGGCCTGAGTTCTCACCGATACCACCAGTGAAGACGATAGCGTCTAGGCGACCGTCAAGGCTTGCTGTGTAGCCAGCCACGTATTTTGCTAGGCGGTGGCAGAACACGTCCATTGCACGAGTCGCTTCTTCTTTCTCACCGTAGTTATCTTCAACAAAACGGCAATCCGAAGTCACTTGAGTTAAGCCTTGTAGGCCAGACTCTTTGGTTAGCATAGTGTTGATTTGATCAACAGAGTAACCCAGTGCATCGTGCAGGTGGAAGATGATTGCAGGGTCGATGTCACCACAACGTGTGCCCATCACCAAACCTTCAAGCGGCGTTAGACCCATTGAAGTATCAACTGATTGACCGTTTTTGATCGCACAAACAGAAGCACCATTGCCTAGGTGACAGTTGATGATGTTAACTTCTTCAACTGGCTTGTTGAGTAGGCCTGCAACTTCACGAGTGATGAATAAGTGTGAAGTACCATGCATGCCATAACGACGGATACCATGCTCTTTGTATAGATTGTACGGAAGAGCGTATAGGAAAGACTCTTCAGGCATAGTTTGATGGAACGCAGTATCAAACACAGCTACGTTTTGAAGCTCAGGGAAGTTTTTCTTAGCGGCTTCGATACCGATGATGTGTGCTGGGTTATGAAGCGGTGCAAAGGTTGCAGCGTCTTGAATACCTTTCAGTACATCATCAGAGATAAGTGCAGATTGAGTGAACTGCTCACCACCGTGTACGATACGGTGACCGATAGCGCCAAGGTTAGCTTTAAGCTCTGGCTTAGAAGCAAGAATAGTTTCAACCATAAACGCGAGTGCTTCTTCGTGCGCTGCACCTTCGCCTAGTTGCGCTTCGTGTTTACCGTCAAGTTTCCACTTGATACGTGCTTCAGGAAGGTGAAGACATTCAGCAAGACCTGATAGGTGCTCAGCACCTGTTTCTGCATCGACAACAGCAAATTTAAGAGAAGAACTACCGCAGTTTAAAACTAAAACTAGCTTAGACATGTGTGACTACCTGTAATAATCGGTTAGGATAAAAATCATTCACAAGAATAGTAGAACCGTTGTGGAGCGCTACTAATCTTGGTCAATAAAACTTGAATTTCCGTATAATGAGACGGGGCTTTTAACGTAAAGTCGTCGATGCATTCCTTGCAGATTTCATCTCGGAGTTGCCTAAATTGTAAATAACGGCAACAATGAGATTGAGGGCTCGCAAAGAATAGCGATAATGGGCCAATATAACAAAAAAAAATTGAAATAATATTAACTTCTATCAATTTTTTACTAGATTAGTTGAATCATTAAACTATTTTTTAGTTGAATGGGCAGCATCGAGAGTGAGGGCGCGCTATGAATAACAAAGTTGGAATCGTTCACAGCCTGAAAGATGGTCAGAAATATATGGATGTTTGGCCTGTGCGCAAAGAGCTAGGCCTCATTTTTCCTGAGCAACGGATCATTAAAGCCACGCGTTTTGGCGTTAAGGCTATGCCAGCTATCGCCGCAATCAGTGTACTGACACAGATGGTTTTTGAAAATACACAGGCGATGCCCCAAGCAGTGGTAGTGGCACTTTTTGCCATAAGCTTACCGCTACAAGGTATGTGGTGGCTGGGAAACCGCGCCAATACCCAACTTCCACCTTCGCTTGCTGGGTGGTACCGAGAGCTGTACCAGAAGATTGTCGATACTGGTTTTGCTTTAGAGCCAATCAAAGCGAAACCGAGATACAAAGAGCTGGCTGCTATCCTCAACCGAGCATTCCGTCAGTTAGATGACGCCGCGTTAGAACGCTGGTTCTAGCCACCCAGGTAGCATGTGAATAAAAGGCAAAGAGGACTTCCGCAGTGAACTCCTCTTTGTTATTCAACTTTCGCCTTATTCTTATCTCTCTTTTTGTTACTTTACTGTTAAACCTCACTTCCCTTTAGCCTGAGTTACTGGTAATAATGTTGTCAGCGACGCTCAGTGCGCGTACATAAAAATATTAAAAACACAACATCCAACATGTATACCCAAACAATATGAAGTTGTAAGCAATCTGCAATGGGATGAATCCTAATGTGGCACAGGTTAACAGTGTTTAACGGGATGAGCGCATTTGCTAGCACTGCTACCGCTTTAAGTAGGAAGGGTATAATGCTTAAATCAAGGAGTTAAGATGAAAGCAGGCAAAGCCATTGTTACCGCCGTTTTTGCAGGAGCAGTATTACTCTCTTCCACAAGCATCATGGCCAAAACAGCGAAAGTCGCCGTATCGCAAATTGTTGAGCACCCAGCTTTAGACGCAACCAGACAAGGTTTACTTGATGGTTTAAAAGCAAAAGGTTATGAACAAGGCAAAAATCTAGATTTTGATTTTAAAACCGCGCAAGGCAACCCAGCTATTGCTGTTCAAATTGCGCGCCAATTTGTCGGGGAAAATCCTGATGTGTTAGTCGGCATCGCAACCCCCACGGCGCAAGCGCTCGTCTCTGCAACCAAAACTATTCCTGTCGTGTTCACGGCGGTGACCGATCCTGTCGGTGCTAAATTGGTGAAAAAACTTGAGCAGCCGGGTAAGAACGTGACCGGGCTTTCTGATCTATCGCCAGTTGAACAGCACGTTGAGCTGATCAAAGAGATCATGCCAAACGTGAAATCTATCGGCGTAGTGTATAACCCTGGTGAGGCCAATGCAGTGAGCTTGATGGAACTGCTTAAATCGAGCACTCAAAAACATGGCATTAAACTTATTGAAGCGACAGCCTTAAAAAGCGCAGACGTACAAACTGCGACACAGGCGATTGCCTCAAAATCAGACATTATCTATGCCTTAATTGATAATACCGTCGCCAGTGCGATTGAAGGGATGATTGTTTCGGCAAACCAAGCTAAGACCCCAGTATTTGGCGCAGCAACCTCTTATGTTGAACGCGGAGCGATTGCTAGCCTTGGCTTTGATTATTACCAAATTGGCGTACAAACCGCGGACTATGTTGTCGCTATCTTGGAAGGCCAAGCACCGGGTAAACTGGATGTTAAAGTGGCCAAAGGGTCTGATTTAATGATCAACAAAACCGCAGCGGAAAAACTGGGCGTAACGATTCCTCAGTCAGTACTTGATCGTGCTACGAGCGTAAAATAAAGACCATTCAGAGCTAGAGCGAAGGCTTTAGCTCTGTTTAAGCAGAGAAAGGAGTTGTTATGTCTGCTTTTGCTTTTTTTGGCGCTCTAGAGATAGGGCTGCTGTACGGATTAGTGGCATTGGGTGTTTACCTCACTTTCCGTGTCCTTGATTTCCCCGATTTAAGCGTTGACGGCAGCTTCCCGATGGGTGCTGCGGTGGCCGCAACGGCGATTGTGGCAGGTATTAACCCTTGGGTCGCTACAGGAATGGCAATACTTGCGGGTGCCTTTACCGGTTGGGTGACTGCATTTCTTGCGGTTCGCTGCGGTATTTTGCATCTATTGGCGTCGATTCTCACCATGATTGCCGCCTTCTCCATCAATATTCGTATTATGGGACGCCCCAATATTGCTCTGCTTGGGGAGGAGACCATTCTTACGCCCTTTGAAGCCATGGGCGACTCGGTTTACATTCGCCCGCTGGTCGTGGGTGTATTGGTCTTGATGTCGGCCTGGTTTGTGGTGCGATTATTAAACAGTGACTTTGGACTTGGACTGCGTGCTACGGGCGTTAATGCCCGCATGGTGAGAGCACAAGGCGGAAGCACCTCGTTTTATACCTATTTTGCTCTTGCGTTATCGAATGGTTTTGTCGGTTTTGCTGGGGCACTGTTTGCGCAAACCAACAGTTTTGCTGATGTAACTGCGGGCGTAGGGACGATTGTAGTTGGCCTTGCTGCTGTGATCTTGGGGCAGACGTTGATCCCTGGGCGCCGGATCTGGGTTGCAGTGCTGGCGGTCATTGTCGGTTCAGTGCTGTACCGTTTAGCGGTCGCCTTTGCTTTGAGCTCGGGCATGTTCGGTTTGCAGGCGTCTGATCTCAACTTAGTTACTGCTGTGCTGGTGGCCATTGCACTGATTGCGCCAAAAATGAAAAGGAACTTCAAAGCAAAAAAGGGTAATTCTCCTGCTCAGAAGTCGGTTGTTGCTAAGCAGGATAAAGCGTCAGGAGAAACATTATGATTCGTTTAGAAGATATTCAAGTCACGTTTAACCCTGGCACAATTTTAGAAAATAGAGCGTTAAGAGGTGTTCACCTCGAAGTACCTGAACATCAATTTTTAACTGTGATTGGCTCAAATGGTGCAGGGAAATCGACCTTATTAGGCGCTGTAACGGGCGAAACGCCCATGATGGCAGGCAAAGTACTCATCGATGAAGTCGATGTCACGCGCCAGAGCGTGGATCAGCGTGCACGTTTATGCGCTCGCGTGTTCCAAGACCCACTTGCCGGTACATGTGGCGATTTAACCATTGAAGAGAATATGGCTTTAGCCTACATGCGCGGCAAGCGCCGAGGGTGGGGGCTGTCACTTTCTTCATCACGTCGCAAGTTGTTTCAAGAGCGAATCGCTATCCTTGGTTTGGGATTAGAAGATCGTTTAGGCGATAACATCGGCCTACTGTCTGGTGGGCAGCGTCAAGCGGTTAGCTTAGTGATGGCAACCTTATCTGACAGTAAATTGTTACTGCTTGATGAGCACACTGCGGCTCTGGACCCTAGAATGGCGGCCTTTATCATTGATTTGACCAAAACAATCGTCAAAGAATTTAACTTGACGGTGATGATGGTAACGCACTCGATGAAAGATGCCTTAGCGTGTGGTGATCGCACTGTAATGCTTCACCAAGGTGAAATTGTTCTTGATGTGTCTGGTGAGCAGCGTGCCAATATGAAAGTGCCTGATCTACTGGAAATGTTTTCGAAAGTTCGAGGCGAAGAGCTGGCAGATGATAGCCTTCTACTCAGTTAATGGTTTTATTTCGTTATCACAGAGGGTTAGTTAACACAGTGGTTGACTAAGCAGCAACAGGCTTTCTCGGCGTGATGTTGAGAAAGCCTGAAGAAAACGCATTACAAGGTGTTTTGTAACCGATCACGGTAACGCTGAATGTGCTCCACGATAGGTTCCGATTTGGTGAAGGTCCTGATTTCGCGAAATAGCTCGTTAGCTTGAGGATATTCTTGACGCAAGTAGGTAAACCATTGCTTGACTCGGTTGGGATAGTAAAAGCCTTTATCGCCTCTAATTTCAAATTGCGAATAGCGCAGGAGCAGATCAACCACTTCATGCCAAGGCATCACTTTATGGTTATGTTTCACCACATTGCCTAAATTGGGAACGTTGAATGCGCCTCGACAAACCATCAATGACTCTACGCCCGTCGCTTTAATACAGGCTTGACCATCGTCATAGTTCCAAATTTCGCCATTAGCGATCAGAGGCAGAGACGTCTTCTGGCGTATCTGATTAATGTAATCCCACTTAATTTCACTGGCGCGATAACCGCCCGCTTTTGTTCGGGCATGAACTGTGAGCTCGTTTGCTCCAGCTTGTTCAATCGCATCGACAATTTCAAAGCAGTCGTTAGGGTCTTCCCAACCTAAGCGGATTTTAGCCGAAACAGGGATCGCTTTCGGTACCGCATCTCGGCATGATTTTACCACTTGATAAATCAATTCCGGATGTTGTAACAGCGCCGCACCGCCTTTGTGTTTGTTGACCGTTTTCGCTGGGCAACCAAAGTTCAAGTCAATGCCGTGCGCGCCTAATTCAGCAACTCGTGCGGCATTTTCTGCCATCCAATGTGGCTCTTGGCCGAGCAGTTGAACGTGCACGGGAACACCTGCTTGCGTTTTTGAGCCTGTTTTCAGTTCAGGACAAAGGCGATAAAAAACGTGGTCAGGCAATAATTGGTCAACGACACGCACAAATTCAGTCACGCACAGATCGTAATCATTCATCTGGGTGAGCAGTTCACGCATCAAGTGGTCTAGCACACCCTCCATTGGGCCCAAAATTACACGCATCATCATTTCGCCTTAAAAATTCGAGGCGAGATTGTAGTGGTTACCGAATCAAAAGTCACTAAATGCAAGAGTTGGTATATAATCCCTGGTCAACCATTTTAACTGTACAGATTTTCATGACCTACTCATTGCTCTCTCTTCCTCAATCAACTCCTCAATCCGCTCATTTTTTTGAAGGGGCTATTTTGGCATCCAATTTCGCCACTAAGCCGTTAGAACCCACAACTTGGTTAGAACCTTTAGTGGGGGAGCAAGTCAAAGCACTTGAACCAGCGGTGATGGCGCAAATTAATCTGCAATATAACTTGCTCAAACGTAGCGAATATTCGGCGTTAGCCTTGCTAGATAATGCGACTCAGTGGGCTGATTTTGCTGAAGGGTTTATGAGCGTCTGGCCAGTCGTTGAACCGCAATGGTTAGAGACTCAAATTGGTGATGGCAGCCTGCGCATGCTGCAAGCTTTGTTGACCACCTTCATGTTAGCCATCGATGAAACACAAACACAGCAGCAGATGAGCGAAGCGGGTTTTGCAACACCACCCAGTTTGAGTGATTTTGCTGAGCAGTTGGATGTCATGCTCACTGAAGTGGCGTTAATGGCTGATGAATTAATGCTCGGCATGAAAACGCAGCGGGTTAACCCATTTAAAGAGATTGGACGCAATGATCCTTGTCCGTGCGCCAGTGGCAAAAAATTCAAACAGTGCTGTGGCCAGTAAAGTACGCCGCCTGAGGTTTAATCTCAACAAAACGCTGACAAACCCAAGCCAATAAGCCCTTATAAACGAGCTGTTCTTATAAGCGAATGCTTCTTAAAAGAATGGGGTCTTATCAATAGACGTTATAGAAAACGTTGTAGACAAAAAATTGTTATCCATGGAGTGTGGTAATCATGAAAAGAGTGTTAGCCCTGTTGCTGTGTAGTTTTTCTGTCGCTGTTTTGGCTGCGCCAAAAGACGAGTTGAGCCAACGCCTCGCGCTGAACGCTGGTTTTAGCGCTACCTTTGCCCAGCAAGTGATCAGCCCTGAAGGTGATATTGTGATGGAAGGTCAGGGGAAAGTTGATATTGTTCGGCCAAGCCTTTTCCGTTGGCAAACGACCGCTCCTGATGAAAACTTACTGGTGTCTGATGGTAAAACCTTGTGGTATTACAGTCCATTTATCGAACAAGTGAGTATTTATAATCAAGAACAAGCGACGGAACAAACTCCTTTTGTGTTGCTGACTCGTAATCGCGCCAGTGATTGGGATCACTATAAGGTTGCACAAAACGGTGATGATTTCACCCTAACGCCAACCGCGGTAGATTCAAACCAAGGGCAGTTTCAGATAGCGATTGATGAGAAAGGGATCGTGAAAGGTTTTAACGTGATTGAACAAGATGGGCAGAAGAGTCTGTTTACGTTTAGCGATGTACAACTAACACCGGCCGCTAAAGCGCGTTTCACGTTCCAGATCCCGCAAGGTGTCGAGGTTGATGATCAACGTAATTGAGATAGGGACTAAGGCGTGAGCAATTATAGTGTGGGTAACTACAGCTTAGATTTTTCGGGTGATGAAGATTTCCGTCCGTTGGCCGCTAGAATGCGCCCTCAGACGGTTGAGCAGTATATTGGCCAGCAGCACATTTTAGGTGTGGGTAAACCCTTGCGGCGTGCATTAGAGGCTGGTCATATTCATTCGATGATCTTGTGGGGGCCGCCCGGTACGGGTAAAACGACCTTAGCTGAAGTGGCGGCGAATTACGCCAATGCAGAGGTTGAACGTGTTTCTGCGGTGACTTCTGGCGTTAAAGAGATCCGTGCTGCCATTGAAAAAGCACGCGAAAATAAAATGGCGGGTCGACGTACTATTTTGTTTGTAGACGAAGTGCATCGTTTTAATAAATCTCAACAAGATGCCTTTTTGCCACACATTGAAGATGGCACTGTGACTTTCATTGGTGCCACGACAGAGAATCCCTCTTTTGAACTCAACAACGCTTTGCTATCTCGTGCTCGGGTGTACAAATTAACCTCGCTGGCTAGCGATGAAATTTTGCTGGCGCTCAATCAAGCAATCAACGATGCCGATCGCGGTTTAGGTAAAGTCGCAGCGCAGTTTATGGATAACGTGCTCGAACGTTTGGCTGAATTGGTCAATGGTGATGCGCGCATGTCACTCAATTATCTTGAGCTGCTGTACGACATGGCCGAAGAGAATGCGCAAGGTGAAAAACTCATTACGCTCAAACTGTTGGCCGAAGTGGCAGGCGAAAAAGTGTCGCGCTTTGATAATAAAGGCGATATTTGGTACGACCTTATCTCTGCGGTGCATAAATCGATTCGAGGTTCCAACCCCGATGCGGCGCTGTATTGGTCGGCCAGAATGATCGCAGCAGGCTGTGATCCACTTTATATCGCTCGCCGTTTATTGGCGATAGCTTCGGAAGATGTCGGCAACGCCGACCCAAGAGGCATGCAGGTGGCGCTCGCTGCTTGGGACTGTTTTACCCGCGTTGGTCCTGCGGAAGGTGAACGTGCGATTGCACAAGCGATTGTCTATTTAGCGTGCGCGCCCAAAAGTAATGCTGTGTATAGCGCGTGGAAGCAAGCCTTAGCTGATGCGCATAATTTGCCAGAGTATGAGGTGCCGCCTCATTTGCGTAATGCACCAACCAGTTTGATGAAAGATCTTGGTTATGGAGCACAATATCGCTATGCCCACGATGAACCGGGAGCTTACGCGGCTGGCGAAAGTTATTTGCCGCCTGAAATGAGCGATACACGCTACTACCAGCCAACAAATCGAGGTTTAGAAACCAAAATTGGTGAAAAGTTAGATTACTTGGCTAGTTTAGATGCAAAAAGCCCACAAAAGCGCTATGAAAAATAGTCTCTTTTCGTTATCTTTGTCGGGTTCAATTTTCTCTACGCGTCGCTCTTATTAGAAAGGGATGCAGGCGCGTTTTTCATAACTAAAAGCATAGGATTAGCAATGCTGGATTCTAAATTACTTCGCACTGAGCTGGATGAAACAGCTGCAAAATTAGCGCGTCGCGGTTTCAAACTCGACGTTGAGACAATTCGTCAACTTGAAGAACAACGTAAGTCCATTCAAGTAGAAGTTGAAAATTTACAATCCTCGCGCAACTCCATCTCCAAAGAAATTGGCCAAAAAATGGCCGTCGGCGACAAAGCGGGCGCAGAAGCAGTCAAGCTACAAATCGGCTCTCTAGGCAGTGACTTAGACGCGAAAAAAGCGCAGTTGAATGACATCCAAGCACAATTGGATGCGATTACTATGTCTGTACCCAACGTACCAGATGAATCGGTTCCTGATGGTAAAGATGAAAATGACAACGTAGAAGTTTATCGTTGGGGCGAACCCAAAACTTACGATTTTGAGCTCAGAGATCACGTTGATCTTGGTGAAATGGCCGGTGGTTTAGATTTTGCTAGTGCGACTAAAATTACTGGCGCTCGCTTTATCGTGATGAAAGGCCAATTTGCTCGTCTGCACCGTGCGATTGCTCAGTTCATGCTGGACTTGCACACACAAGAACATGGTTATACAGAAATGTATGTCCCTTATCTTGTCAACGCTGACAGCCTGTTTGGTACTGGTCAGCTACCTAAATTTGGTCAAGACCTATTCCATACTGAGCCACTAACTGAAAAAGTGAATGATGAAGAGCCACGTAAACTGTCTCTTATCCCAACGGCTGAAGTACCGGTAACGAACTTGGTGCGTGACACCATTTCTGACGAAGCCGATCTGCCACTTAAAATGACGGCTCATACACCTTGTTTCCGTTCTGAGGCGGGATCGTATGGTCGCGATACACGTGGTCTTATCCGTATGCACCAATTTGATAAAGTCGAATTGGTTCAGATTACGCGCCCAGAAGATTCAATGGCGGCGCTGGAAGAGTTAACGGGTCATGCGGAAAAAGTGCTGAAATTGCTTGAACTGCCGTACCGTAAAGTGGTGTTGTGTGCAGGTGACATGGGCTTTGGCTCTCGCAAAACTTACGATCTCGAAGTGTGGGTTCCTGCGCAAGGTACATACCGTGAGATCTCCTCTTGCTCAAACATGTGGGATTTTCAAGCGCGTCGTATGCAAGCCCGTTTCCGTCGCAAAGGCGGTAATAAACCTGAGCTTGTGCACACGCTGAACGGTTCAGGCCTTGCTGTGGGTCGTACTATGGTAGCCATTTTGGAAAACAACCAACAAGCCGATGGCCGTATTGCCGTTCCTAGCGTACTGCAACCATACATGGGTGGCGCAACGCACATCGGTTAATCATGATGCCTTAAACACAGTAAAAAAACCGACTTGCGAGTCGGTTTTTTTATGCATCAATAGTATGTGTCGGTTCTATTTAAGCCCCATCGATTTGAAAGCATTGCGAATTTTGCAATGCCACCACTACAGCGTTGATCAGTTTTTCAATGTCATCTACTTGGCTAATAAACGGTGGCATCACATAGATTAAACAGCCAAAAGGACGGATCCAGACCCCTTGTTCAACAAATAGCGCTTGAATGATTTCCATATTGACAGGGCGATGCGTTTCAATCACGCCGATAGCGCCCAGCCAGCGCGTCTCTTTTACCATCTCAAAACGGTTAAGCATGGGCAGTAAATGAGCAAATTGCGCTTCAATACGCTGGGTTTGCTGTTGCCAATCGCCCTGTTCGATGAGCTCTAAGCTAGCGCAGGCGACAGCGCACGCCAATGGGTTAGCCATAAAGGTTGGCCCATGCATAAAGCAGCCCGCTTCGCCAGCACAAACCGTATCGGCGACTTGCTTGGTCGCCAGTGTGGCCGAAAGCGTCATATAGCCACCCGTTAAGGCCTTGCCGACACATAAAATATCAGGCGCGATATTAGCGTGCTCACAGGCGAAGAGCTTTCCAGTACGGCCAAATCCAGTTGCAATCTCATCGGCAATCAGTAGCAAACCATATTGATCGCAAAGTGCACGCACGCCTTTTAAAAACTGAGGATGATAGATACGCATACCGCCAGCACCTTGCACAATTGGTTCTAAAATCACCGCCGCAAGCTCTTGATGAGCGTACATTATTTTATCTCGAAAATCATCGAGATCGCGTTCATCCCACTCATCCCAAAAACCGCAAGTTGGCGAATCGGCAAAAATATGCTGCGGCAAAAAACCTTTGTAGAGCGAATGCATCGAGTTATCTGGGTCAGTGACTGACATCGCGGCAAACGTATCGCCGTGATAGCCATGGCGTAAGGTGAGAAATTTCGCTCGCGGTTGACCTTTTGCATGCCAGTATTGCAGCGCCATTTTTAAGCCGACCTCCACGGCGACAGAGCCAGAATCGGCTAAAAATACGTGCTCAAGATTGCTTGGCGCTAATGCCAGTAATTTTTTACAAAGCGTAATGGCGGGTTGATGTGTGATACCGCCAAACATCACGTGTGACATTTTATCAATTTGCTGATGCGCAGCGTAATTAAGGTGTGGATGGTTATAACCATGAATAGTTGCCCACCAAGAGGACATTCCATCAATCAAGCGTCGCCCATCTTCCAAATAAAGATGGACACCTTGAGCGTGAGTGACGGGATAACAAGTCAATGGCGTCAGCGTTGAAGTGTAGGGATGCCAGATATGTTGGCGGTCGAAGAGTAAATCCATGATCAGTCCATATTGCTGGGTTTGTTTAAGAATTAATCAAACGTAAACTTATGCTTTCTTTGTTTGTTGACAGTTTATCGCTTGTCAGTAGACTAGCCAAGCAACAAAATAATAAAACTGAATAAGGAAGAGATGTGGAAGTTCGTCATAACTGGACCGTTGCTGAGGTGAACGCACTGGTCGAAAAGCCGTTTATGGATCTACTGTTTGAAGCGCAGCAAGTACATCGTCAATACCATCCCAAAAATTATGTTCAGGTCAGCACGTTACTTTCTATTAAGACGGGGGCGTGTCCTGAAGATTGTAAATATTGCCCGCAGAGTGCGCATTACCGGACTGATGTTGATAAAGAACGGTTGATGGAAGTCGAGCGGGTGTTAGACGCGGCGCAAAAAGCGAAGCGCTCTGGCTCGACCCGCTTTTGCATGGGAGCGGCGTGGAAAAACCCGAAAGCGCGTGATATGCCTCTCTTGAAAGAGATGATTAGTGGCGTGAAAGAGATGGGCTTGGAAACGTGTATGACGTTGGGCATGCTAACGCCTGATCAAGCAAGCGAGTTGGCCAGTGCAGGGCTTGATTATTACAACCACAACCTAGATACCTCACCTGAATACTATGGCAACATTATCACCACCCGAACCTATCAAGATCGCCTTGATACCTTATCGCACGTGCGCGATGCAGGAATGAAGATCTGCTCTGGGGGAATTATCGGTATGGGAGAGAGCGCTAATGACCGCGCTGGCCTGTTGGTGGAATTAGCGAACTTACCAACCCATCCTGAAAGTGTACCGATTAATATGCTGGTCAAAGTGAAAGGCACACCGTTAGAGCAAGCCGAAGATGTCGAAGCGTTTGATTTTATTCGTCTGATTGCCGTTGCTCGGATCATGATGCCACAATCGGCGGTGCGTTTATCGGCTGGACGTGAAAATATGAATGAGCAGATGCAAGCGCTGTGCTTTATGGCAGGTGCAAACTCCATTTTCTACGGTTGCAAGTTGCTAACGACTCCTAATCCTGATGAAGATAGCGATATGCAGTTGTTTAAAAAACTGGGTATCAATAGCCAACAAGTGAGCCAAAAACCGGATGAAATTGCAGAAAGTGAGCTGCTTGAGCGTGTCGTAAAACGGGTGGCAGCTCGTCCTACTAAAGATGATCTTTTCTACGATGCCAGCGTTTAATTCACGTATTTCAGCGGCGCTCAGTGCTCGTCGCGAGCTTGGGCTTTCTCGCTCTCTTATCGAGCTTGAGGGAGGCAACCAGGTTCGATTGTGCAAAGATGGCCGCCAGTATCTTAACTTTTCCAGTAACGATTACCTTGGCCTTGCACACGACTCAGAATTGATTGCCGCTTGGCAGCAAGGGCTGAGTATGTATGGTTGCGGTAGTGGCGCATCTCCTTTGGTCACAGGCTTTAGCTCAGCCCATCGCAACCTTGAAGCTAACTTGTGTGAGTGGCTAGGTTATGAGCGAGCCATTTTGTTTGGATCGGGGTTTAGTGCCAATCAGGCACTGCTGTTTAGCCTGCTCAATAAAGACGATTTGCTACTGCAAGATAAACTTAACCACGCCTCTTTGATCGAAGCAGGAATGCTTTGCGCAGCCAGTATGAAGCGTTTTCGGCACAACGATGTCACTCATCTTAAGCAACAGTTTAACCGCGATAGTCATACGTTAGTGGTGACTGAAGGGGTCTTTAGCATGGATGGTGATTGTGCACCGCTGTGCGAAATCACGGATGCACTGCAAGGTGAAGCGTGGTTGGCAGTCGATGATGCACACGGCATCGGTGTGTTGGGCGAGGGTGGGGCCGGCAGTTGCAGTGCGGCAGGAATAAAGCCACAGCTCTTAGTGGTGACCTTTGGCAAAGCCTTAGGGTTATCGGGTGCAGCTATCTTATGCAATCAAGAGGTGGGTGACTTTCTTACGCAGTTTGCTCGTCACCACGTCTATTCTACAGCCATGCCGCCAGCGCAAGCTTATGCAGTAACTCATGCTATTTCAATGGTCACTCAGCAGTCTTGGCGCAGAGAAAAACTGACTGAGCTGCAAGCTTATTACGCTGAATCTATGCAAGGTTTCGATGGCTATGTTGAAACGCTAACGCCAATCAAACCTTACCTTGTTGGTGAGGCGCAAACAGCATTGAATATCGCCGATCAATTGCGACATCACGGGTGTTGGTTGACCGCGATTCGCCCACCAACGGTGGCTCAAGGCCGTGCCCGATTGCGTATCACTCTAACCGCCAACCACACTATTGCTGACATAGATCAACTAACCACACAACTGCAACGTGCGCTAGAGGAGAGCTGAATATGTCACAAACTCATGCGATAGAGATAAATGCGCTGCATGACAAAGCCGCCATTGCCCATTCTTTTAGCCGCGCGGCAAAGCATTATGATGTACATGCCGCTTTTCAACGTGACGTAGGACACCGTTTATTGGACAAAATGCCGCACAGTCTAGTAGGGAAAAGAGTGCTCGATCTTGGTTGTGGTACGGGCTATTTTTCAGAGCAACTGCGGCGTAGAGGGGCGTATGTGGTATGTGTTGACCTCTCCAGTGAGATGCTAGTACAAGCTAAAAGACGTTGTGGTGATGTTGGCGTCACCTATTATCAAGCAGATGCTGAGGCGCTTCCTTTCGCCAACGCCTCTTTTGATTACGTTTTTTCTAGCTTAGCGCTGCAGTGGTGTGATGACCTTGTTCTACCACTGCGACAAATTCACCGCGTATTGAAACCACAAGGGATGGCTTATTTTTCGACATTATTGGACGGTTCGCTGTTTGAACTGAAACAAGCGTGGACAAAAATTGATACACATCAACACGTCAATGATTTCATCACACTCAATCAGGTAAAAATTGCGTTAGCGCAATCTCACGGTTACCACCATCAACTAGACTTGGCTTCGATCACAGTTTGGTATGACAAAGCTTTTTCCTTGATGAGAGATCTTAAAGGAATTGGTGCAAATCACGTAAGTGGACGCTCACAAGGGTTAACAAGCCGCAGTGCTCTACTGCAAATTGAGCAGGCATACCAAGCATTTCAAAACCATCAAGGTCTTCTACCTGCAACTTATCAGGTTTGTTTAGGGGTTATACATCGATGATTGATGCATTTTTTATTGCGGGTACGGACACCGACGTTGGAAAAACGGTCGCTTCAAAAGCGATTCTACAAGCATTAGCCGCCAAGGATTTGGTGACTATTGGCTACAAACCCGTTGCCGCTGGTAGCGAAAAAACGGAATTTGGCTTACGCAACTCAGATGCATTACATCTGATGAAAGCGGCAACCCAAGAGATGCCCTATGGTGATGTGAATCCATATTCTTTAGCGCTCCCTACATCACCACATATCGCAGCAAAACATGAACAGGTCGAGATTGATTATGGCGTACTCAGTAGCAAATTAGCTAAGCATAAAGCGAATGCTGACATTGTGTTGATCGAAGGTGCTGGTGGTTGGCGTGTTCCGATCTCTGATACGGACTGCTTGTCTACTTGGGTTAAACAAGAACAACTACCCGTTGTATTAGTGGTAGGGATTAAGCTAGGTTGCTTAAGCCATGCAATTTTAACAGCGGAAAGTATTATCGCCGACGGGTTGAAGATTGTTGGCTGGGTAGCCAACCGAGTGAACCCCGGAACTGAGCATTACGCTGAAATTATTGCAATGTTGGAATCGCGCATTCCAGCACCTAAGCTTGGTGAAATACCCTATGTGCCAACGGTAAAACGGCAACAAATTGGTAAGTATATTAATGTTGATCCGCTGCTTGCGTCAGAGTAAGCGATGTGAATCAGCCAAAAGGCATCTCTTAGCGAGATGCCTTTTTTGATCAAGCAGGTTATTACCGCAGCTTATTGACGGGGGTTTTCGCGAACTGAGCTAAAACAACAAAAGCGAGCACCAGCAAGTTAGCAGCATAGATGACCACTAGCCACTGTGGCATGGAAAGCGTTAAAAATTGCCATACCACTTTCGAACAGTCACCGTAAGCTTCGAACATCCAAGGTGCCCATTGATTGAGTGGTGCCCAGCTGGGGAAAGTGACAAATAAATCACAAGTGGCAAAAGGAGAAGGGTTGAATTGGTAATCCACATGTTGCAGAGCTAAGGTCAAACCTTTATAAGCACTGGCTCCCCAAGTAACGAGTCCAATCCAACGAACAATCGGATTATTGGGTGCGATTAAGCCAAGCAGAGCCGCTCCGCCAATTCCTAGCATCGCCACACGTTCATAAATGCACATCACACACGGTGCGAGCATCATGATGTGCTGAAAAAAAAGCGCACAAGCCTCAAAAAAAACCACAAAAAGAAGTAATAAAAACCAAGATTTTCTCGATTGAGAGAACAGTTTCAGAGTAGAAAAAAAAGTCACATTCAATACCTGTAAAGAATAAAAAGCCCTGATAGTTCAGAGCTTTTTAACTTAGATAAGTTTCATTATCAACCGAATATTTTAATGCCCGGCAGAGATGGCTTGAACTGCTTTGGCTGAATGGTGCGTAATCCACCCTAAGTCATAAAAATGCGCAGTCATGGGTTCAACTAAGAAGACAATGCCAAACAGACCAACTAATGCCAATACAATCGTGTAAGGCAGAGCCATGATGACCATTTTGCCATAAGAAAGGCGGATCAATGGTGCAAGTGCTGATGTTAATAAGAATAAGAAAGCGGCTTGGCCGTTTGGTGTTGCTACTGACGGTAAGTTCGTACCTGTGTTAATCGCGACAGCCAATAAATCGAATTGGTCACGCGTGATAACACCTTCTAGTAGCGCTGTTTTGACTTCATTAATATAGACAGTGCCAACGAAAACGTTATCCGAAACCATCGACAAAAGCCCGTTAGCCACATAGAAGAGAGCAAGCTGAGCCCCTTTATCTTCAACATTCAACACAGCATCGATAACTGGTTTAAAGAGTTGTTGATCGATAATTACGGCTACGATGGAGAAGAATACCGCCAGCAGCGCCGTAAAGGGTAGGGCTTCTTCAAATGCTTTGCCTAGCGAATGTTCTTCTATCACACCAGTAAATGCTGTCGCCAAAATAATAACTGAAAGACCAATCAATCCCACTGCCGCTAAGTGCAGTGCCAATCCAACAATCAGCCAGACAGCAATAGCGCCTTGGATCCAAAGTTTTGCGACGTCTTGATTGGTTCGATTTTTGCGCTCAGCCGTGTCAAAATCGACCAGAATTTGACGAACGTTAGCGGGTAATTCTGCGCCGTAACCAAATAGCTTCAGCTTTTCAACTAACACACAGGTCAAAATACCACAGAGAAAAACAGGTACGGTTACTGGAGACATACGGATGATAAACTCGCCAAAAAACCAACCGGCTTGATCGGCGATGATCAAGTTTTGTGGTTCACCAACCATGGTCATCACCCCGCCTAAAGCGGTACCTACGCCAGCATGCATCAGTAGTGAGCGCAAAAACGCACGATAGTTTTCTAGGTCATCACGTGTTAGTTCTGAGATATGTTCATCTTGAGTATGGTCATGAGCGGAGCTTGTCCCTTGTCCCGATGCCACTTTGTGATAAATCGAGTAAAACCCAACGGCGACACTGATGACCACGGCAATAACTGTTAAAGCATCCAAAAATGCAGACAGGAAAGCAGCTGTAATGCAAAAGGCGACCGAAAGCATCGCTTTTGAACGAATACCAAGTAGTATTTTGGTGAAGATGAACAGCAATAGCTGTTTCATGAAATAGATACCAGCCACCATAAACACCAGTAGCAGCAGAACTTCGATGTTATTCACAAGCTCATGTTTTACTTGCTCTGCACTGGTCATTCCAATGGCGATAGCTTCGATAGCCAGTAAGCCACCAGGTTGCAGGGGATAGCATTTAAGCGCCATCGCTAGGGTGAAAATGAATTCAACCACAAGTAGCCAACCAGCAATAAATGGGTCGACCAAAAAGAAAACAATCGGGTTGATGATGAGAAAAGCAATAATGGCAACTTTGTACCAGTCAGGGGCTTTACCAAGAAAGTTCTTGAGAAAAGCGCTTCCGAGGGACATCGGCATGGGTAGTTCTCTTACTGTTGAGATGATAGACGCTGTCAGCTTATCTTTAATTCATTATGTGAAGTGGCCAAATAGAACGTGTTAAACACGAAAATAGTATCTATCGGCAATGTTCTAGTGAAACAACAAACCGTTTAGGGATTATAGTTTTACCAAGACACTCCTTGAGTGAGACAAGCAATCCTTACTTCGACCGTCACTCTACTCCGCAAGCTTTTTTAGTCAATAATAATCAGGTTATTGATAAAACACTTACCGATATTTTGGTCAAAAACGCGATCAAAGTTGGGTAAGCATAGCATAAGAGTTGTGAAAAATTCACGCCGAGCCGTATTTTGAAGTGGAGTTAAGGTAATAGGCATCTAAATGACTAAAAAGAGCGAATTTTGCAAGCTTAAATTGATTATTTTAAGTTTATTAATGTGAGTTATATCTCTTTATTTTTTCTACTCTTATGTGTTCTTCCTTTTGAAGAACTGCTAAAAAATACTATTTCATTGACTCGGTATTGTTCATAAACGAGATGAATAAATTAGAGTTTAAGCTCTATTTTGTTTGTGATAACTTCGCGGATGGTTTGTTTCCGATAACGTTCAACTAGTGGTATGATGAGTCCCATTCGACCCAAATAAATAGAAAACTGGATAAGTACTTAATGGTCATTAAGGCAAAAAGCCCAGCAGGTTTTGCTGAAAAATACATAATTGAGAGCATTTGGAATGGTCGCTTTGCACCGGGTTCTATCTTACCTGCAGAGCGCGAACTTTCAGAATTAATTGGTGTAACACGTACAACGCTTCGAGAAGTATTACAACGCTTAGCCCGTGATGGTTGGTTGACTATACAGCATGGTAAGCCAACAAAAGTAAACCAATTTATGGAAACTTCCGGTTTACACATATTAGATACATTAATGACGCTCGATGCTGAAAATGCCACCAGTATTGTGGAAGATTTACTTGCGGCTCGGACAAATATTAGCCCCATATTTATGCGTTATGCATTTAAAGTGAACAAAGAGCCTGCCGAGCGCACTATTACTAATGTTATCGAAAGCTGTGAAGCACTATTAAGTGCCAAATCTTGGGATTCTTTTATGGAGTTATCTCCTTATGCACAGAAAATCCAACAGCATATTAAAGATGATGGTGAAAAAGACGAATATAAACGTCAGCAAATATTGATTGCGAAAACCTTTAACTTTTACGATTACATGTTATTTCAGCGTTTAGCGTTTCACTCAGGAAATCAAATTTATGGTTTGATTTTTAATGGGCTAAAGAAATTATATGACCGAGTTGGCAGCTATTATTTCTCTAATCCAGAAGCACGCGAGTTAGCCTTGCAGTTTTACCGTGAATTATTAGCAGTATGTGAAAGTGGCAATCGTGAGCAGTTGCCGATTGTGATCCGTCATTACGGTATTGACAGCGCTCACATATGGAATCAAATGAAAACAACGTTACCGACAAATTTTACAGAAGATGATCATTAGAAAATTCGTTTTACTGTAAAAAAGCCCGTATGAAACGGGCTTTTTTGTAGGTTAGATATCTTCGTTACCACCCGCTTCTTTAAACCAAGCGGCTAAATGTAATTTTAAATCTTTCAGTTCATCTGGGCCGATTAAGGCCAACCCTAAATCTTCTGCACGAGTAATGTCATTATGGCGGAGTGGGCGAAAGCTCACGAGCATAGCGCGAGCTTGTAGGCCACCAAGCAAATCACGTAATGATTCTAGCTTATAAAGCGTATCATCGCCGTCATCACGCATACCTTTCGTTTTACATTCAATAATATGCAGTTTGTTATTCACCACTGCAGCGACATCGAGTTCATTTCTGACTTCTCGCTCACCTAATTGACGGTAGACTTGAACATTCAAAGAGCGATCTTGAATGGTTGGCATATCATCTTGGAGCTGCCTTATTGTACTGTGCACTAATGTTTCTAACCATTCTCCATTGGAAAATCGGCGCGCATCTTCGTTGGCGAAGGTTAAAATGCCATTTTGATAGGTGGCGATTTGTGCTTCGACCAGATCGGTCAACAGAATATGAAGTTCACGATAGCCTTGTTGTTTTTCTGAAAGTGCAACATCTAGCCGCTGCTCTTTGCGGCACGTCGTCGCTAAATAGTTTAATGTGGCTAAACCAGGACCAAGTTCTAATGCATTACTTGCCCAGCGCTCGCCGAGTTCGTAAAGTTTTTGGTCAAGTTGTGGCGGAATATGATGCTCACTAAATTCACCCCGTGCGCCAAAAATGGTTAAGTAGTCTGAAATGGTAATGTGGTCTTGCACTTGGGTATTATTTTGACCATCGGGATAAAGCCAACACAGCTGATCACTGTTCGGTTCGACGACAAAAATAGGCCATTGATAGCTACGGAACACCTCATAAACGGATAATAAACGATGTCTCAAACCACAACTTGCGTTCAGCTTGACTTCATCGTATCTGGTTTTCAAATCTTCCGCTAAAAACTGGATAGCTTGTTTGATTGCTGAGGTATTGGAACCCGATGGGATTTCAAAAAACTCAGAAGTGATGTCGCGCTGACTCAATACCGAGTGTAAACGTAAATACATTGATTTTTGGTCTTGATCACCGATGAAGACAATGTGCGAACTTACCGTTCGATTATCAAGCAGGGGAGTAACCAAGCGAATAGGGTCTTGGTCGATAATGCCAACATGAACAGCCATAGATCATCCTCATGTTTGGCTTGCAAAGAGTAGGAGGTAGATAATAATGCGCAAGCCGATAGTTATCATATAACGATGTGGCATCAAAAAAACAAGGGCGACTTTAGATTAAAAGCCGCCCTTGAGACATAATTTACATGCAACTTACAAATGGGGTTGGGTTTGTTAACGGTCACTCATAATGTAAAACGATGGACTAATTCATTCTGCTGATTAGCAAGCTGAGTTAGGTTGGCGCTTGCCTGTGCAATTTGAGACATGGCTTGATAGCTACCATCTGCGATTAAATTAATATCCTCGATACTGCGTGCAATGTCACCAGTTGTTTCACTTTGCTCGGCGGCCGCCTGTGTAATATGAGTACTCATCTGACTGATTTCTAGAATTAACGCTTGGATCTCTTCCATTGCGCTATTCGCCGTTGATGCTTGCTCGACAGAAAGTTCCATATCAGTCATGCAGCTTTCAATAACAGTACTGGCAGAAGATGAGCTGGATTGCAAGTTGCTGATCATGCTTTCAATTTCAGACGTCGAATCGGTTGTGCGTTTTGCCAAAACACGAACTTCGTCAGCTACGACTGCAAACCCGCGCCCTTGCTCTCCAGCACGAGCAGCTTCGATCGCGGCATTGAGCGCCAATAAGTTAGTTTGTTCTGCAATATTACGAATCACATCCAAGATAGAACCAATTTGGCTGCTCATCTTTTGTAGTTCACCGACAGCATCAACCGATTGATTTAAGCGAGTCTCCAATTGATTAATAGTAGTGATATTGTCACTCATAATTTTACGGCCTGATTCAGAAGCCGATTCAACTTTCTGCACCATCTCTAGCGAACTTTGAGCACTTTGCGCTACTTCTTGTACTGAATGAGCCATTTCTGTCATTGCGGTTGCCACGCTCGCGGTTTGCTCACGTTGGGTGCTGAGTTGTGACTGTGCTTTTGAAGAAGTGGTTTGGTTGTGGTTAGCTGTGTTGGTTAAATTTTCAGAAGCATCATTCAACTGCACCAAAATATGGTGCAAATTATCTGCTAGCGAATTGATGTGGCCACTTAAGCGACTAAACTCGTTGTTGTAACGAATTTCAATGCGTTGTGTCATATCTCCTTTTGTCAGCCCTTCTAGCGTTTTGAGTATACGATTTAACGGCTCACGAACACTTTGCGCAATGTGGTAACCAATACCCGTAGCCACTAGCACAACCGCAATACCAATCACGATCGCTTTAATAACTCCTTGCTTATAGACTTCCCCGGCTTCTCGCAGAGAGGCATTTAAACCATCGGTCGCAGTATCGTTAAAAGAGTCTAAAATCGTCATTGCTTTATCGACCTCGATAGCCAAATTCGCAATGTTTTCATAAAGGGCTGTTTTCGCTAGTAAGTAACTATTGTGTTGATCAAGCACACCACCCTTTTGCCCAATATCTTGAGAGAATTTTTGGACAAGATCGTCAAAGGTTTTTTTCAGTTCAGGTAATTGGGTCGATAAGCCTCGGTAAGCGTAGTTGAGGTGCGTGACCGCTTTTTTATTCATGGTGACGGCCTTGTCAACAAAGGCGACATCCGAACTGGCCAAAGCGTCTGAAGTGATTAATTCCGCATCTTTCAATTTAATGAAATAACTTTTCGCCATGACTTTAACTGAAATACTATTTTGCCCATCGACAAAATCTTTCATTCCGGTGCTTAAATCGGCATGAAGTCTTTGAAATTCACGAGTTGATTTTTGCACTTGAGCTTGCGCCTCAAACATCGCCTGATAATTATTCATGGCTTGTTCTGCTTCTGAAAAGTAGCGGAGTTCCATCTGTTTAAGTTGGCTTATCCGCTCTTCAAGAGAGGGGTTCATTGCACTTGCTTGTTGGAGCTGGTTTAGCACGTCAGCAAAATCTTGTTTTGCTTTAGCAAATTCTGAACGCATCACATTCATGCGATCTTGGTTTTGTGTCGTCAAAAAGTCCTTAAAAGATTTATCGGCAGAAAGCAGTTGAACACTTGTTTTGTTTGACAAAGAAACGAGCGGTAAGGCGGTGGTTGATACACTTTCGAAATTAGAATGAATTTGATTCATTCCTCCCATCATAATGGCGGTCGTTACTGCAAACATGATGATGATCAGTGTGAAACCAGCGTACATTCGCCTAATCACTGAACCCTTCATAATCCTCTCCCTAGAAAAATAGTGTTTTGTTTTAAAAAATAACAAAATAATGAGTATTGTATTGAATGTGAGACGTACATTTTATGACGGGCCTGGCAAAACGCATTTTTTATATTAGTGTTCTGTCATTTATGCTACGCGTACGGTGTTTTTTATTGAGCTTTTGACAGGGTTCACGCATACTCAAATCCAACTACACACCTATTATATTCAGTAGCATTAAGGTTAAATTAGTGTCGGTTCTATCGGTTGTCGATATGTTGTCGTGGCCCACTTAGGTATTAGCCTTGAACCACTTATCTCGATCTAATGTACTTTGATGTGACTGCGTAGGCCTATTTACTAGTGGAGTATTTCATGGCTGAAGAAACCATTTTTAGCAAAATTATCCGTAAAGAAATTCCTGCAGATATCCTCTATCAAGATGATTTAGTTACCGCCTTTCGGGACATTAACCCTAGAGCGCCTAGCCATATTCTTATCATTCCCAATGCGTTTATTCCGACGACCAACGATGTTGAACTTGAGCATGAAGCGGCTATGGGACGTATGTTTACAGTGGCAAAAAAAATCGCTCAACAAGAAGGTATTGCACAAGATGGCTATCGCTTGATAGTGAATTGTAACGCTCATGGTGGTCAAGAGGTTTACCACATTCATATGCACTTGGTTGGCGGTCGCCCGTTGGGTCCGCTTTTGATGAGCTAATGCATGGGTCGCCCAGCCACTATTGGGCGCTCGATTGATACGATTAGAGTTAAATATGGAGTATTGAGTGAAGCGTTACGTGCGACATATTACGGTTTTTTTATCGCCTTTTTTTCTCAATGCCTGTGCTAATTTTTCTGCGGGGAACTTGTTTAGTCATTACAGCGCTCAAAATGGCGCTGTCTATCAGTCAGTTAAATCTGGGCAGTATCAAGATGCGGAGAATGAACTTGCGGAATTTGTCACGGGTGACATTCTGGACAATCTGGAAAAAGGGCGAGTCCATTTTCTTAACCAGAATTATGTAGACAGTAAGCGTAGTTTCGAATTGAGTGATTCTGCGGTTAAAATTCAACAAGATAAGGCATTGATTTCACTAAGTGATACGGCGACAAGTGTCGGTGCGTTGGCTGTGAATGATAACTTGATGGAATACGTTCCTGCGGATTATGAACTCGGTTTTTTACATCTTTATCTCGGTTTGAATTATTTACAACAGAATGATTTGGATGGAGCTCTGGTTGAAGTTCGGCGAGCGAATCAGGTACAAGAGCAAGCAAGGCAGGCTAGAGAAGCGGAACTTGAAAAGGCGCAAAAAGAGCTAAAATCACAAGGTGTGACACCAAACTTAGGCAGCGTACTAGCAAACTACCCTGATGCAGGAAAAGCTTTGCAGGCGGTGCAGAATGGTTACCTTTTTTACCTTTCTGCTTTGCTTTATGAAGCCTCTGGTGATCTTAACAGTGCCTATGTCGACTACCGACGCGCTTTGGCCGTCACTCCCGATAATATTGAGGTTATAGAGGGGACATTACGCGTTGCGAAACGATTAGGGATGAGAGAAGACCTAATCCAATTAGAGAAACGCTACGGGAAATCTCATTCACTGACTGCTTCTCAAGGTCGTGTGCTTATAATAGAAGAGCAGAGTGTGGTGAAAGCCTTAGATAGCTGGCGTCAATCTTTACCCTTGTATGACAGCAGAGGAAATGGCGCATTGTATTCTCTCGCCTTACCTTATTATCCGAATACACCCGTTGAATCATTTTCATCACTGACGATGAATGACAAAGTACTCACTTCTCATTTTCTGACGGATGTGAATTTAATGGCAAGTCGAAACTTGTCTGAGAAAATGCCCTCTATAGTAATAAGGCAAGTGTTGAGAGTGCTGGCGAAAGATCAATTGCGCAAAGAAGCGGCCAAAGATGACAATGTTGGTAATTTAGTCTTCAACGTTTGGAATCTGCTGACAGAGCAGCCCGATACGCGCAGTTGGCTAACGCTGCCAGGGTTGGTGCAAACGGCCAGTCTGCAAGTCAATGCAGGCGAGCAACGAATAAAGGTGGGAGAGCAAGAATATCAGTTTTCTGTACCGGAAAAAGGCACCACTTTGGTGTGGGTTTCTCGTCAGGGACGTCATTCAACCATCTGGCATAAACAACTAGGAAGATTGTAATGAAAAAGTGGATATTGGGACTGTTAGTCACATTCTCATTGATTGGATGTGCTGAAAATACCGCAGGATTAAGAGTTGATGGCGCTTCGCAAAAAGTGCTATTTGGCGACAATGTATTAGGTAATCGCTTGGTTGTTGAAGACATTGCAACTAACCAAGTGGATGGTCATACGAGGGGACTTGTGCGTTTAGTGAGTCATTACCAAGGTGACCAAATTATCGAGTACCGTTTTTCTTGGTATGACGATGATGGGCTTGAAGTCAATAACAGACAAAGTCCTTGGAAACAAAAGATAATCAGTGGGATGGAGACGGTGTCGTTGTCGGAGATTTCTGTCAATCCAAATGGAAAACAGTTTCGCGTACAGATCCGTGGGTCAAATAATTAAATTGGGAAAGTAAGGAACCAATATGAACAAAAGTATTATCGCATTGCTAGGGCTCGCTGTCATTTTGGGCGGCTGTTCAAATAAAGTCAGCTACGGAGATGCACAATCCGTTGAAACGACGACAGTTGATTTTGGTTCAACAGATTTACAAAAAATCGCGGGGGAAATGGTTGATAGCATGATGATGTCAGGTTCGGTAGCAGCGATTACCCGTGATTCTCGTCCTATCGTGTTTGTTGAGCGAATCAAAAATAAAACCAGTGAGCACATTGATACTGAATCTATCACTGACACCATCAGTACTAAGATGTTGAATTCAGGTAAGTTCCGCTTCGTCGACATGGATCGTGTTGAAGCCGTGCGCGAACAGCTCAATTTCCAAAATAATGATGAGTTGGTCAACCAAAGTACCGCCATTCAGTTTGGCAAAATGGTTGGCGCGCAATATATGCTGTATGGCAACTTGTCGAGTATTGTGAAAAACGCAAGCAGTGATAAAGATGTATATTACAAAATGACGATGCGTTTAATGGATCTTCAAAGCGGCCTTATTGAATGGGCAGATGAAACCGAAATTCGTAAACAGCAGTCAAAAAGTTTACTCGGTTTTTAATTACAAAATTGAGTAATTGAGAGAAGAGGTCCTTATGGCGAGAATGTCTTGGCGTGAAGCTTGTCAGCTTGATCGTACCTTAACGTCGCTAGAAGGATTCTTCTCTGCTCCCCCTGATTACGCACAAACGCTGACAGGGGGGTTAACAAACCGATGTTGGAAAATTGTCACGGAGGAATGTAGCTTTGTTTGGCGGCCTAATACGCCGATCACTCAAGCCTTTTCCATTTCGCGTTTTCAAGAATATCAAATTCTCTCTGCTATCGAATCTTCTCACTTAGGCCCCAAGCCACTTTCCATTAATGATCAAGGATTATTGGTTGAATGGATTGATGGCCAATCCCTTACTGGTGGTTTACCTTTCGATTCTCTATTAAAAACACAGATAAAGATCCATAATCTCAGTACAGCACGCATCCCAGTTGCCCCTTTCAGTTTTATCGCTCGGGTTGATCATTATTGGCTACAGCTCAAAGCTGAGTATAAAAGTGAGGACTTGTCGGCTTTATATCAACGTTGGCGCACCGCACCTAACCTTGCTGATGTTGGTCAGACTTTGTGTCACTTTGATTTGGCTGGCTACAATATGGTTAAAACCGATGAAGGTAACCGCGTGATTGATTGGGAATACGCCTCAATTGCCGACCCCCGACTCGACCTGGCTTTAAGCATTGATGTTGCAGAAGAAAAACCATTAGAGGCGGTCTACCGTTATTGTCAATTGCGTGAGATTGTGGGGGTCGATGATTGGGTCGAAGGTGTGGTGGCTTGGCATCCAAGAGCAACAATGATGGCCATGTTATGGTATTTGTTAGCACATCAATTATGGGGTGATGACTATTATCGTCAACAAGCCGAACATCTAAAACGCACATTATGTAGCTAGGATCACTGTTTCGTCGTTTTGTTGCAGTAAATTAAGGTTAAAGTCTTTGAAACCACAATCTTCGTGGTAGATTAAAAACCTCAAGGAGTGGGGAGTTATTATGATTATTTATCTGCACGGTTTTGATTCAACAAGCCCAGGAAACCATGAAAAAGTACTGCAATTGCAATTTATTGACAGCGATGTCCGTTTTATTAACTACAGTACACAGCACCCAAAACACGATATGCAGCATCTTCTAAAAGAAGTGCATAAAGTGATTGAGTTGTCTGATGACCCACATCCGATTATTTGTGGTGTAGGCCTCGGCGGCTTCTGGTCTGAGCGGATTGGATTCTTATGCGGAATTAAGCAAGTGGTGTTTAATCCTAACTTGCATCCGGAAACAAACATGACTGGACGCATCGATCGCCCTGAAGAGTATGAAGATATTGCGACTAAGTGTGTTGAGCAATACAGGGTAAAAAATAAAGGACGCTGTTTAGTGATTTTATCTAAAGAAGATGAAATTCATGACAACAGCAAAACAGCAGCAGAGCTCGAAAACTACTACGATATCATTTGGGATGAAACCCAGAACCATAAGTTCAAGAAAATCTCACAGCATTTGCAAGCGATGAAGGCATTTAAAGAATCAAATTAAGCATCCGTGCATCATAGTTTCGACTGAACGACTCACAATTGTGAGTCGTTTTTTTATGGCCCAATCCCCCTATATCTCGTAGTGAAATAGAGGAATTCTTTGGTTGCACCATGAGTTTTGCTCTATATAATGATTAAATTATAAATATTTTGATAAATATCAAAAAAATTGAGAGCAAGTCTTAAATTTGCCTAATTTGTGTGTAGTTACATGCATTTATCCTAATGAAACGTGCTGCGAAGATAGCTTCATTTGCTGAACAAGATTTATCTGAAGCAAGCGCATTACTGAGAATTCCTTCAGTGTGAGATTTCACGCTGAATCATGTTTATTTCTTTTTGAGGATTATTGTTGTGACACGAATTATCGTAGTCGGTGGTGGCGCGGGTGGTTTAGAGCTCGCGACTAAACTTGGTCGCACTCTTGGCCGTAAAAATCGCGCAGAAATCACATTAGTGGATCGTAAAGCAAGCCACTTATGGAAACCGTTATTGCATGAAGTGGCAACGGGTTCATTAGATGAAGGAGTGGATGCGCTAAGCTATCGCGCTCACGCAAAAAATCATCGTTTTGATTTCCAAATGGGTAGTCTTGCTGATATCGATCGTGAACGCAAAGTGATTGTTCTTAGTGAATTGCAAGATGAGCATGGTGAATTGTTAATGCCAAGTCGTGAGCTTGAATATGACATTTTGGTGCTGGCAATCGGTTCAACGTCTAACGACTTCAATACTCCAGGAGTTCGTGAGCATTGTATCTTCCTTGATAGCCCTGAACAGGCAAATCGTTTTCGTACTGAAATGAACAATGAGTTTCTAAAACTTCATGCGAAAAATGGTAACGGTACAGTTGATATTGCGATTGTTGGCGCAGGTGCAACGGGTGTTGAATTATCTGCAGAGCTACATAATGCAGTAAAAGAGCTGCGGACTTATGGTTTTGGCGATCTTGATTCAAGCAAACTGAATGTCAACCTTGTGGAAGCGGGTGAGCGTATTCTACCCGCTCTTCCACCTCGCATTTCTAGTGCTGCGCACAGCGAATTAACGAAATTAGGTGTCAACGTTCGTACTGCGACTATGGTCACGCGAGCAGATAAGGATGGCCTAACAACTAAAGATGGCGAAAAGATTCCCGCTCAGATCATGGTGTGGGCTGCTGGCATCAAAGCACCGGATTTTATGAAAGAGATTGCTGGTTTGGAAACAAACCGCATTAATCAGTTAGTGGTAAAAAACACCTTACAAACCACAAGAGATGACGATATTTTTGTGATCGGTGATCTAGCACAATGTACACAAGCTGATGGTTCATTTGTGCCACCTCGTGCACAAGCAGCGCACCAAATGGCAAGCCAAGCGTTCAAGAATATTGTTGCTAAGCTTAACGGGCGTGAGCTCAAACCGTATGTTTATAAAGATCACGGTTCGTTGGTTTCATTAAGTCGTTTTTCTACCGTTGGTAGCTTAATGGGTAATTTAACCAAAGGCTCAATGATGGTTGAAGGTCGTATTGCGCGAGTCGTGTACATTTCTTTGTATCGCATGCACCAAATGGCGCTGCACGGTATGTTCAAAACAGGGTTGATGATGTTAGTTGGTCGTATTAATCGTGTGTTGCGTCCAAATTTAAAGCTTCACTAATATTCCCAGCGTACTGGCCATAAAAAAGCCTCGCCTTTGTTAAAAGGCGAGGCTTTTTTTGTCATCCCACCACCACCGCCTTGGGCGATAGTGGTGGTTATATCAAATTCAAGTTATTTAATGGTACTTGAGCGATAAGTGTTATGTGTTAGCCAACTAGGCTGAGCATTGGTTGGTACTGAGCCATCTTGGTTAATGTTTGAGAAATGGAATGAATGTTGGTTCCAAATTCTCGTTGCATTTTTCCATGGTTTATCAGCATCGGCTGATTCATAAACGTAGACGCCGTGGTTGATTGCGCTTTCTTTTGCATAATCATTTGCGACAACAATAAGCGATGCATTGTTGTTGCCTTCGAGATCCGCCACAACAGGATATTCCCACAAGGTGTTCGACGAGTTAGCAATCGTTGCTAATACTGCTCCTGTGCGCCCATCAAGAATACGGACTCTCAGAAGATCTTGTACGATAACTTCATCAATGCCATCACCAGTGAAATCGTAAGCTGAGACACCAATTTTTCCACTATTAGAGTCATCATTTTTCACAGACCAAACCTTACTGCCTTGCGCATTGTACATGTCAACAGCATAGTAACCAGCGTATACGATACCCATATTCTGTATGTTGTTGTTGATTTTTTCACCCACAATAAACTGTACAGCATTCACATGCTTTTTGAAGGTGAAGATAGGCTTTGGTTTACTCCACACATTTAAGCCTACCAGTTTGGTATTGCTTGGGACTGTATATCGTTCAGTTGTTGCTTTGCTCTTCATGACAGGAAAAGCATAAGGAATCGTTTTAGTTTTCCAAACAGGAGCTAGGTAAGAAACTGTTTTGGTATGCCAGCCAAAGGACCAGTAAGAAACTTGTTTTGTTCTCCACTCCAATCCAAGGTATGGAACTTCTTTGGTTCGCCACTCTAATGCTGGGTATTTAAAGGCTGAGTCTTTTGAACCTAACGTTATTTTCGAACCATCATTGAGAGTGAATTCCATCTCGAGTACGCCATATGTCCACCACGTTTTATATTTGCCGTAGGTTACATCGACAGAGCGGACTTTGCTTGCATCAATAGTATGCAGTGAACCGCCTTGAGCACCCACCATATTACTTGCTGTTGATCCAATAGCGTCAATCAGATCTCCTGAGCGGATTTTAAGTTGGTTGTCATCTGCTATTTTAACTGGATGGCTGTGATGTAAATGGGTATATCCATAAACAGGGGACTTAGCTATTTCATTGGTAGAGTTAGTTGCCGCATTACCAAGGAAATTAGAGATAGCTTGTACACCACCGCCTGGGTTTTCAAGGTTATTAACCTCCCATTTTACTGAGCCGTCATGCTCTAATACGGCAAAGCTACTATTTTGTGCAGAGCCTTTCGAGGCCGGAACTGATACCACAATTTCTGGTTTATTGTCGCTATCTAGGTTGGCAACGGAAGAAAACCAAACCGTATCATTCGCTTGATATTGCCAAGTAAATGAGCCATCGCTTTTATAAAGAGCGCCGTTTGAAAATACTTCTTGGATACCATCGCCATCCGCATCAAAACTGATCGGTGATGGAGCCCACTCTAAACTAAATAGCAAACCAGTATCGTAATTATAAACACCATCGGCAGAGAGAATATCAATTGAACCATCATTGTTTAAATCAGATAGTGAAATTGCGCCAACCGAGCGCCATCCAGAAGCACTCTTCAGGATTTGTTTTTTTATCTGACCTTCATTATCTAATATATTGATGTAAGGGCTGATTGTGCTCGTTGTCACAATTTCAACTACACCATTACCATCAAGATCTGCAATTGCAGGAGAATAGCGAGCATCGGCTATAATGCCACCATTATCATACGACCAAAGCTCAGAACCATCGATACCACTTAGCGCCCTAACTAATCCACCTTGCGTATATTTATTACCTTCAAAAGTAATAACGATAATATCAGCGATATCATTCTCGTCGATTTTTCCATCACCATTATCATCATTTAACTGAGCAACGATAGGTGCCGCCATCACTTGGTTAGACTCAGGTTTAAATGAACTGCCTTGCCAAGACCATTTTAATTGGGTGTTTATCTCACTAGGGCTTGATGCGATTGCAATGTTACTTGCTGTGATACTGCCTATTGACAGTAGCCCGACCGCACATAACGAAAATTTAGAAGTCATTAGGTAACATCTCTCTCAGTATGTTTGTGTAAATTCCGATTTAAATTGATGTTGTTAACCTGTGCTCTACTTCAACGATAGGTATTACGGTAAATGAGTCGAACATGGCACAACACGAGATGGGGAGATTATCAAGACTTAATAAGAGGGATTCAATCTTACATGGCTCTCATAAATGAGAGGTCTTAAAAATGAAACACTCACTAATGAAATACATTGTCAGTTTAACTTTTAGAAGATCACGTACCCAAACCATTGGAACGGTCTGTAGGAGGGTTGTGTTATTGGTTTTAATAAGAATAGTTAACAACAGAATAGCTCTAACCGGTAAGGATATTAAATCAGTGAGCTAAACTGTATGAGAGATGAATAAAAGAAAAAACGCCCAGACAGGGCGCTTTGTTAGGCTTTATTCTGCAACGCGGCGAACTTGAATGATCATTCCCATTAATGGATGGTCTAGATAGTGGGTTTCGTTGCTGCGCATACGGCGTTTTTGGTCCATCCGATAGCTCTTTAAAAACTCTTCCTTTTCCACTGTTGGGGAGATAGCTTCTAGGTTCCCCAGTTGAACCTCGGCATTTTGCTCTTCAGGTGTAATATCTAACTCCAATGGTTTACTTTGGAGCATGATTTCTCGCACACTCGGGGCTTTAAGGTCGAGCGTAGTTTCAGCATAAAGATAGTGCTGCACATAGATTTGTAATTTACCGTCGAGTTCGTAAAGGGGACTCGCGATGTTTTGTTCTAGCACACCGTTTACTGGCGATTCTTCTAGTACGGCTACTTTTTCACTGCCGTCAGTATTGAATTTAGCGGAGTAATCTTTACCCGCCTGAATATGGAAAATCGGCGCGGAAGCTCTGCCTTGATCGCCTTGACGCCAAGCCGTATGCAATAGCACTTCAAAGCCGGCGTGGTTTTTCAGTTTTTGTGCTTGGTCGTTTAGTTGGTAGTCGGAAAAAGGCAGCATTTTCACGCCTTTTTCTTGGCGATAGTTTAAGTCACTAAAACTGCCCGCGCGTTGAATATTGATTTCAGGCAATGAGTTAGGCCACGACTCACTGAGCTTCTCTGCATCAATTGCACGCTTAAAAATGATCACTTCTATGTCAAATTGCCGTTGTGCCAGACTTGGCATCGAAATAAGCAAAAGTAGGAGTGGGATCAGTTTTTTCATTATGGCTCCATCATTTTTTGTGCGTAATTTATGCTCTAGGCATCAGGTTTTGTTGGAATTCGCTGAGCATACTCGACACAAATTGAATTCGTTCACGTCTATCAGCTAATGGTACAGCAAACTTAAACTTAGTTGGCCCTTCCATTGCAAATTTTTTCGGTTGTGATTGCAGAAGTCTAACCAAAAAGACGGGATTAATGTCAGCATCTGGATAGAACTCAATGTAGCCGCCTTTTTCATGCGCTTCGATTTTCTTCACTTTTATACGTGCAGCATCAATTTTGACTTCAGCAACGCCGAGTAAGTTATTTGCAGCATCAGGTAATTTACCAAAGCGATCAATCAACTCGACTTTGAGCTCGGCGAGTTCATCTCGGCTAGCGACACTCGCTATCTGTTTATACATGGAGAGGCGAGTATTTACATCAGGAATGTAATCATCGGGTAATAGCGCTGGCAAACGCATTTCCACTTCGGTTTGTTCACGAAGCAAATCGTCAAGAGAAGGTTCTCTGCCATTTTTTAATGCTTCAACCGCTTGCTCTAGCATCTCCATATAGAGAGTAAAACCAATTGATTGGATCTGACCGCTCTGTTCATCGCCCAATAATTCACCCGCTCCACGGATTTCTAAATCGTGCGTTGCTAGAGTAAAACCGGCTCCAAGATCTTCAAGAGATGCAATCGCTTCTAAACGTTTCACGGCATCTTTAGTGATGGCTTTAGGATGTGGAGTGAGTAAGTAAGCATAAGCTTGATGGTGAGAACGTCCTACTCGGCCACGAAGTTGGTGTAGCTGCGCTAAGCCAAGGTTATCTGCTCGGTCCATAATGATGGTGTTCGCGGTTGGGACATCAATCCCGGTTTCAATGATGGTTGTGCAAACCAATACATTGAATCGTTGGTGATAAAAGTCGTTCATCACTTTTTCCAGCTCACGTTCACGCATTTGTCCATGGGCGACGGTAATTCGAGCTTCAGGGACCAGCTTTTCTAAATCGGCAGCCACTTTGTCGATAGTTTCTACTTGGTTATGTAGAAAATAAACCTGTCCACCGCGCATGATTTCACGTAATACGGCCTCTCGAATCGTATTGTCATCATGTTGGCGTACAAAGGTTTTGATGGCTAATCGTCGTGCGGGTGGTGTGGCGATAATCGATAGATCGCGCATTCCGCTCATCGCCATGTTTAACGTGCGCGGAATCGGCGTTGCCGTTAGCGTGAGAATATCCACATCAGCACGCATCGCTTTCACTTTTTCTTTTTGGCGAACGCCAAAACGGTGTTCTTCATCAACGATCAAAAGACCAAGATCGCTAAATTTTAGCTCGCTGGAAAGCAGTTTATGCGTGCCAACCAAAATGTCGACTTTGCCGTCGGCGACATCTTGTAGTATCTGCTTTTGCTCTTTCGCTGATTTGAAGCGTGATAAAACTTCGACACGGATCGGCAGGTTAGCAAATCGGTCTCGAAAGTTTTCAAAATGCTGCTGCGCGAGTAAGGTTGTCGGCACTAATACGGCCACTTGTTTATTGTTGTCGGTGCAAACAAAGGCGGCGCGCATGGCGACTTCTGTTTTGCCAAATCCAACGTCACCACACACTAATCGGTCCATCGCTTTTTTCTGACACATGTCCGATAGCACGGCGTTGATAGCTGTATTTTGATCATCGGTTTCTTCAAATGGGAAACCTGCTTTAAAAGTCGCATATTGGCCACGATCCAGAGCGAACTTATGGCCTGGTTTGAGCTCTCGTTTGGCGTAGACATCCAGCAGTTCCGCAGCAACATCGCGGACTTTTTCGGCCGCTTTTCGTCGTGCCTTGGTCCATGCTTCACCCCCGAGCTTATGCAATGGTGCGCTTTCTTCCGCGCCGCCAGAGTAACGACTAATGAGATTCAATGAAGCGACAGGGACATAAAGTTTGGCTTCGTTTTGATACTCAAGGGTGACGTATTCGGTCATCATGCCACCCGCTTCAAGCGTCTGTAACCCGAGATAACGGCCGATACCATGATCAATATGAACAACGGGTTGCCCTGGTTTGAGTTCGGCTAAGTTACGAATGACAGCGTCACTATTGGTGACTTTACGGTCTTTCTTACGGCGAAGAATGACACGGTCACCGAGTAAATCACTTTCGCAGATGAACGCTAAGTTAGCATTGTTATCGATAAAGCCGTGCTCAGATGCCCCTAATACGAGACATTGTTTTTCTTTTGCTTGGCACGCTTGCTGGAAGGTTTCTTTTTCGATAGGGCGCAGTTTTACGCGTTGCAATAGCTCTAGTAATGCTTCGCGACGGCCTTCTGATTCGACGGAAAAAATGATTTTCCCAGTGAAACTTTCACTAAATTGCCGGATGGCGGCTAAAGGCTCTTTATTTTGATGCATGACCGCCAAGTCGGGTAATGCACTGACCGCTAAATTGATCCGCCCTTGCTTTTCTGAAATCGGTTCTACACTGAGTTGGAGCTGAGCCACGTTTTTGAAAAGACTGAAAAGCTCATCTTTTTTAAGCCACAATTCATGAGGCGGCAGTAACGGGCGAAGAGGGTCAACTTTACGCTGCTGGTAACGATATTCGACGTCGGTTAAAAACTGGTCAATCGCTGTTTCGATATTTCCTACGACAATTAGTTGGCTTTCTGGCGCGATATAATCGAACAAAGTTTCGGTGTGTTCAAAAAATAGTGGTTGCCAGTATTCAATACCGGCTGGCCAAATCCCCTTTGAGACTTGCATATAGACAGATTCTGGTTCACGACGCGCTTCAAATCGTTGACGCCAGCGGGTGCGAAAATCTTCAATTGCACTTTCTGTGGTGGGAAATTCATGAGCAGGTAGCAAGCGTATCTCACTGATCTCGTCAATTGAGCGTTGATTCTCAGGATCGAAGGTGCGTATGGTGTCGATTTCATCATCAAAAAAATCAATGCGATAAGGATCGCTGCTGCCCATTGGAAATAAATCAAGAATCGAACCTCGGCTGGCGTACTCGCCTGGGCCAAACACTTGATCAACATGACGATAGCCCGATTTTTCCAGCTGAATACGCAGTTTATCTAAGGAAAACTGATCGCCAGTTTTAACCATCAGGGTATGCTGTAGCAGAAATTCTCGCGGCGTCTGACGCTGCAATATGGTGCTCACTGGCACAATGGTAATGCCTGTTTTCAAGCTCGGTAATTGATACAGGCGCGCGATGCGATCAGAAATGATCTCTTGATGAGGCGAAAAACTATCATAAGGCAAAGTTTCCCAATCAGGAAACAGCGCCACTTCGGCGTCACTAAACTGCTCAATTTCGTGCTGCAGCTTTAAGGCGGTTTGAGGATCAGGTACAGCCAGTAAAGTGTGGCTATTATGCTGGTTGGCCAGCTCTGCAATTGCCAACGCAAGGCTTGCACCACGTAGGTTACCAATGTGTTTTTTGTCGCCCGCGCCAGCAGGTTTAATCAGAGTCAGTAAAGAGTGTGTAGTCATGAGAACGCTTATGGTTTATTTCGGTCTAAAGAGCGTTGACGCAGCAATTTTTGCTGCTGGTACAGTGCGGCTTTAATCAAGAGATCTTGGTCAGTATCTCGCAGTAAATCGTATTTCATCGTGATGAGATAGTGTTGCTCGTCCGCTTGGCAATCAATCACCGAACTATAGCAATAAATAGCGGCTGCAGGGTGGTCCAAAAACAGTTTACAGCGGGCTTGGGTACCAATTTCTAGTGCGTTTGGATAACGAAGTGAGAAGCGACTGGCCCCAAATGTGCTGGTGATGAAGCGTGAATGTGGCTCATCTTGCTGTGATAACATAAAGGTCAGCAACAAATTCAGTTTCGAATTTTGAGTATCAAGTAACTGAACGACGTGCTTGAAATCATTATTTTTCAGTTCTAGTCGTGCACTTTCGGTGAGTGCATCCAACTGGCTAAACTCACTGGCCACAATAAATGGGGCAGGAATCTCCGCTTCAAATATTGATTGGGAAGGTAGCATAAATGTGCTGTCTAAAAGTTCAATATTGGTTGTCAGTCCATAGTGAACCGTAAAAAATTCTTGCTCGGTCATAAAGGCATCCTTCTCATCGCTTTGTTGATTATCGTCATACCAGCGAACTAATCAAGGTATGTCCTTGTTATCGAGTCTATTTAACCGATTTTTGGCAAATTAAAGCTACAACCTTCCACCGTTTCTCGTTACAGTACTGAGCATCACTTTTAGGCGGTTTTTCTTATGTTTCATCCTATTTCGGCGTTCATCGGCTTGCGTTATTTACGTGGGCGATCCGGTGATAGATTCAGTCGATTTGTCTCTTATATGTCTACGGCGGGGATAACCATTGGTGTGATGTCACTGGTGACGGTGCTTTCGGTCATGAATGGTTTTGAATCCCAGCTCAAAAATAGAATTTTAGGTGTGTTGCCTCAGGCTGTAGTTTCGCAAAATGGCGATCGCACTTTGCTCACGCAAGATGTGCCTCAATTCATTAGCCAGCTCTCTAGCGCCAGAGCGGCTGAACCGATTGTGCGCAGTGAAGCGGTTGTTCAAAGCTCATCGCAACTGGCCGCAGGCTTGTTGGTGGGAATTGAACCTAATCAACATGATCCGATTGCGGCGCACTTGATTGCGGGTCAAGTGAGTGCGCTCAAGCCGGGCGAATATCAACTCTTTCTTGGCCATTCACTGGCGCGGGCGCTCAACGTGACAATTGACGATAAAGTGCGTTTGATGGTCACTTCAGCTAGCCAATTTACCCCCTTAGGTCGTATTCCTGCGCAGCGTAATTTTACAGTCGCAGGCATCTTCAATACGGGGTCTGATGTGGATGGACAGCTGATGCTGACGCACATCAAAGATGCAGCGCGATTGCTTCGTTTACCATCAAATACTGTGTCGGGATGGCGGCTCTTTTTTGATGATCCTTTTGTGGTTGCAGACCTAGCTAGCGCACCTTTGCCTGAGGGATGGCAATGGAGTGACTGGCGAGATCAGCGTGGCGAGTTGTTCCAAGCTGTTCGCATGGAAAAAAATATGATGGGTTTGATGCTTGGGTTGATTGTTGGCGTGGCGGCTTTCAATATCATTTCCGCGTTGATCATGGTGGTGATGGAAAAACAAGCTGAGGTCGCGATTTTGAAAACGCAAGGCATGACAGATCAACAAGTACTGGCCATTTTTATGGTTCAAGGCGCGAGTAGTGGAGTGATTGGTTCGCTTGTCGGTGGTGTGTTAGGCGTATTGCTGGCGGATAACCTCAATGGATTATTAGAAAGCATGGGTGTAGCGCTGTTCTCTGTGGGGGGAACGCTACCTGTAGTGATTAACCCCATGCAAATTATGTTGGTCGTGATCGCAGCCATCACGCTCAGCTTATTCGCGACACTGTTTCCTTCCTACCGCGCGTCATCCGTAAAACCTGCCGAGGCTTTAAGATATGAATAACCTTTTACAATGCCATAACGTATGCAAAACCTACCAAGAAGGGGAGCTACGGACTCAAGTGCTAAAAGGCGTCAGTTTTGGCATTCAAGCGGGGGAGTTAGTCTCAATTATTGGGACTTCTGGATCTGGGAAAAGTACGTTATTACACATTCTGGGTGCACTGGATGAGGCAACCGAAGGTTCAGTGTCATTTTTAGGTCAGGATTTATCGAGCTTAAGCTCCAATAAACAAGCGAACATTCGCAATCAACATTTGGGTTTTGTGTACCAGTTCCACCATTTATTAGCCGATTTCACCGCTCTTGAGAATGTTGCCATGCCGTTGCTTATTGGTGGCCAAAAAGCATCGCGTGCTAAACAGGCCGCGCAAGCATTGTTAGAAAAAGTGGGGTTGGGACATCGTTTATCTCATCGACCCTCTGAGCTCTCTGGTGGAGAGCGGCAGCGGGTAGCGATTGCGCGAGCGCTTGTCAATCAACCCGATTTGGTGTTAGCCGATGAGCCTACGGGCAACCTTGATCACAAAACGGCGCTGGCGATTTATGATTTGATGCGTCAAATGAATCAAGAGTTTGGCACGGCATTTTTAGTGGTAACGCATGATAGCGAACTTGCTGCAAAAATGGACAGACAGATGCACATGCAAGATGGTTTGTTGATTAATGTGGAGGCATCGTAGATGTTCACCTCGCTCTCGTTAGTGATTGGTCGGCGTTTTAGCCTGGCAAAGCAGCGTAATAAAATGGTGTCGTTTATCTCGCTCTCTTCCATTATTGGTATCGCCGTGGGCGTTGCGGTGATCATCGTGGGTTTGTCGGCGATGAATGGTTTTGAGAGAGAGCTGCAGAATCGCGTGTTATCTGTCATTGCACACGGAGAGTTTGAAGGGGTTCAACAACCCATCGCGAACTGGTCGTCATTAGTCAAGCAAGCCGTGCAGCATCCAAAAGTGGAAGCGGCCGCTCCTTATGTAAAATTGACGGCGCTGGCAGAGAAAGGCGCACAACTGAAAGCGATTGAGGTGCGTGGAATTGATCCGCAAATGGAGCGCGCCGTGTCGCGTTTATCTCAATTTGTCTCTTCCGATGCATGGCAAGGTTTTGTCGCAGGTCAGCAACAGGTCATTTTAGGCAAAGGAGTGGCGGATAAATTGGGCACGGCAGTCGGTGACTATGTCACTTTGATGATCCCCTCTGCGAATGAGAGCGCTAAAGTTCAAGCGCCAAAGCGCGTGCGCGTCAAGGTCTCAGGGCTTTTGGAGCTCAATGGCCAAATTGACCACAGCCTTGCATTAGTGCCATTGGCAGATGCACAAGCTTACGCCAAATTAGGAGAGCGAGTGACGGGCGTTGCTATCAAGGTCTCAGAGGTATTAAATGCAACTCAAATTGTAAGAGAGGTCGGCAATACGCTTGATCAATACGTCTATCTACGCAGTTGGCAGCAAAAATTTGGCTTTTTGTACCGTGATATTCAGCTGGTCAGAACCATTATGTATTTGGTGATGGTGCTGGTGATTGGTGTGGCGAGCTTCAACATCGTTTCAACACTTATGATGGCGGTAAAAGATCGTGCGGCTGAAATCGCCATTTTGCGCACTATGGGCGCGACCGATGGATTAGTGAAACGAATTTTTGTCTGGCAGGGTGTTTTCTCTGGTGTATTAGGCAGTGTGATAGGTGGCGTGTTAGGTGTGTTGATTGCGTGGAATTTAACAGCGTTAATCAAAGGATTAGAACGGTTAGTCGGCCATCAGTTTTTGTCTGGTGATATCTATTTTGTCGACTTTTTGCCATCACAAGTGAACCTATCGGATGTGGTGCTTGTCTCTTCGACGGCGATTGTGTTGAGCCTATTAGCTACTTGGTATCCGGCCTCTAGGGCCAGTCAACTGAATCCGGCGTCTGTGCTTAGCGCTAAATAATCTCAACTCGGATTCTTTTCGTTCATCAGCATTGAGCTATTTTTAGCAAACAAAAAGGACCATTTGGTCCTTTTTCAACATCATGCGACATCGTTTTACATGCTCAGTTGTATAGCCAGTCTCAATCTCTTGAAGCTTTTATCTCGTTTGGCGCTTTTGCCAGCTTCTTACGACAGAATAGCGCCATAAACCGTGAATGCCGAAGTAGCCGATTATGGCGGAGATCACTCCACACATCATGCAACCCAAAAGGAATGGCGGACCAATGGTACTCATTTGTTGCATGATAAAATGCCAAGAGAGTTCAAAGTGAAATGGTTGTGGTGGTGTTTGCATTACCCATGCGCCAAGCTTGTAGGCGAAGTAGAACAGCACTGGCATGGTGATGGGGTTGCTAATCCAAACCAAGGCTACAGAGAGCGGTAAATTGACGCCGCACATAATGGCAAGGCCAGCGGACATGATCATTTGACTCGGAAGTGGAACAAAAGCCATGAACAAACCTACGGCGAAGGCACCTGCTGCTGAGCGGCGGTTCAAACACCATAAATTGGGGTTGTACAGCACATTGCCAAAAATTTTTAATGCCTTCTGACGCTTAATCACTTCATGGTTAGGCATAAAACGTTTGATGAACTTTCTTGGCATCGTGACATGACTCTCTTATCTAATTACTGGACCCTAGCTTCGTTTTCGCTAACCGCCATTTCTGCTTCTTATTGGCCTTGGATGCCAGATTGGAAATGGAGTATGCCTCTATTCGCCATTCTCATACTCTCTGTCGGTTATAGAAAACTGCGCTTTCTCTCAGGAGTAACAATGGCTTTAATGGTCATTGTGATCAGCGGGAACTTATTACGTGAGCAGTCCAACACTATTTTTCAGACAGGTTCGGATATTACCATAAACGGACAGGTTAACAGCTTTTTTAGACAAATTACTCATGGTTATGAAGGAACAATTTCGATTCGATCAATCAATGGTCAAACCTTAGGCATTTTTTTGCGGCCCAAGGTGCGATTAATTGCTCCTTTACCGTTGAAGTATGGTGACGTGGCTGAATTCTCCATCACAGTAAAACCTATCTTTGGTCGGTTAAATGAGACCGGGTTTGATGCAGAGGCGTACTCTTTGAGCCAAGGTATTGTGGCTCGTGCAACGGTTAATAATGGACAGTCTTATCGCATTGAATCATTGCCAGAATGGCGAGCACAATGGTACCAGAAGATCAAAACCTGGCTCGCTGATGATCCCAATCTTGGTATTTTAATGGCGCTTACGTTTGGTGAGCGTAGTGATATTTCAACGGCACAGTGGAAAGCATTACGAGACAGTGGGCTGATTCATTTGGTTGCCATTTCTGGTCTGCACATTGGCATCGCGTTTGGTTTTGGTTATAGCCTTGGGCTCGTATTGATGCGTTTGCATCATCGCATGGGGTGGTCGCCATTCGTCGTAGGAAGCTTGTGCGCACTAGGCTATGCTTGGTTGGCTGGCTTTACCTTGCCCACTCAACGCGCGCTCATCATGTGTTTGCTCAATGTGGCGATGATTGTCCTCAATGTCCGTATCAATACGTTGCAGCGACTGCTTATGACGTTATCGGCGGTGCTGCTTATCGATCCTTTTGCTGCGTTATCCAGTAGCTTTTGGATGTCCTTTAGTGCTGTCTCGGTTGTGTTCTACCAACTTTCTCTACCTCAAACTAATCGATTTTTTTTATGGCGTTTATTGACGATGCAGATTGGGTTAGTGCTGTGTATGCTTCCGGTAACCGCTTATTTTTTCGGTGGGGTCAGTACCAGTGCGGCGCTCTATAACTTAGTGTTTATTCCTTGGTTCAGTTTTGTGGTGGTTCCGGCGATCTTTGTTGCTTTAGTGTGTACGGTTTTGACTTTTGATGGCGCACCTATGGTGTGGCATTGGGTGGCCAAATTACTCATTCCAGTTGATTGGTCAATACATTATTCAAGCCTCAGTTGGTTTCCTATTTCTGGGTCTGTTTTGGCTCTGTTGAGCAGTGCTCTGTTGCTGTTTGTGTTTTCACCGTTGATCTCGCGTTTTGCACTTGCGGTTTACAGCCTCATTGTGATGGTTTCTTGGCTCACCATTCCGATAAAAACAGGTTGGCGGATTGATGTGTTAGATGTTGGGCATGGGTTGGCGGTGTTGATCGAAAAAGAAGGACGCTACGTGCTTTATGATACTGGTGCAAGTTGGCAAGGCGGTGATCACATCCAGGCAACAGTTGCCCCCGTGTTAAACAAACGGGGAGCTACGCAATTAGACGGGTTGATTTTGAGTCACTTGGATAACGACCATGCAGGTGGAAGAGCGGAAGTTGAGCGTGTTTGGCAGCCCAAATGGAAACGTGCTAGTCAAATGATAGCGGGTTACCAACCTTGTATTGCTGGCGAACAATGGCAGTGGCAACAACTCTCTTTTGATGTTATCTGGCCACCAAAAACTGTAGCGCGGGCTTACAATCCTCACTCTTGTGTGATTCGAATCTTTGACCCAAATACCGGTTTTTCAGTGCTTTTACCCGGGGATGTGGATGCTATGAGTGAGTGGTTACTTGCGCGAACAGAGCAATCCTTACAAAGTCATATCCTGCTTGTACCACACCACGGTAGTAGGACATCTTCTACTGTTGCTTTGATTAGTAAGGTTAATCCTGAGGTCGCTATTGCCTCGCTCGCCAAAGGCGGACGCTGGCAATTACCTTCCGCACAGGTTGTTCAACGCTACCAGCAACATGGAGCAAACTGGTTGGATACGGGTGAAGCAGGGCAAATTAGCGTTATTTTTGGCATGCAGAATTATCAAGTTAGCAGCTTGCGTATCTCTCACTCTCAGGCTTGGTATAGGCAGATGCTCCGTAACGAGGTAGAATGAGCGCAATATTTTCTTAAAAACAAAGCATTTCTATGTCACTCAATACTGACGAAACCACTTGGCAAACCTTCAAACGCCTGTGGACCTATATCCGCCTATATAAATCTGGCCTAGCAGTTGCGGTTGTCGCATTGATTATCAATGCGGTCTCTGACACCTATATGGTGTCATTACTTAAGCCTCTTCTAGATGAAGGATTTGGTAATGCGGAATCCGATTTTTTGCGAGTGCTGCCTTTTATTATTTTGGGGATGATGGCGCTGCGTGGTTTAAGTGGCTTTGTCTCCTCGTACTGCTTGAGCTGGGTTTCTGGCAATGTTGTGATGTTGATGCGTCGAAAAATCTTCAATCAATTCATGCACATGCCTGTCAGTTTTTTTGATAGAGAATCAACGGGTGGTCTGTTATCACGTATCACCTATGATTCAGAGCAAGTGGCTGGGGCGACCAGTCGTGCATTGGTCAGCATTGTTCGCGAAGGTGCGAGTATCATCGGCCTATTGACCTTGATGTTTTGGAATAGCTGGCAGTTATCTTTGGTATTAATCGTGGTTGCGCCAGTGGTTGCGATGGGGATTGGTATTGTCTCTAAACGTTTTCGCAAGATCTCAAAAGGGATGCAGACCACCATGGGTGATGTGACCTCTTCAGCAGAGCAGATGCTAAAAGGGCACAAAGTCGTACTGAGCTATGGTGGACAAGACGTAGAGCGTAAACGTTTTGACCATGTCAGCAATCAAATGCGTCAACAAACAATGAAGCTGGTTGCGGCGCAGTCCACTGCTGACCCTATCATTCAAATGATTGCTTCTTTAGCACTTGTTACTGTGCTGTTTTTAGCCAGCGTTGATTCTATTCGTGCCGAATTAACACCAGGTACTTTTACGGTGGTGTTCTCGGCAATGTTTGGCTTGATGCGACCACTGAAAGCGTTAACGAGTGTTACCTCCGATTTCCAACGTGGTATGGCGGCCAGCCAAACATTATTTGAGCTGATTGATTTAGAAACCGAGCGCGACACTGGTCAGTTTGAAGCCGAAAAAGTACGTGGTGACGTTAGAGTTCAGGATGTGACCTTTACTTATCAAGGTAAAGAAAAACCAGCGCTGTCTCATGTGAGCTTTGAGATTCCTCAAGGTAAAACGGTCGCGCTTGTTGGGCGTTCTGGCTCAGGGAAAAGTACTATCGCGAGCCTCTTGACTCGTTTTTATGATGTCGATTCAGGTGCTATCTATCTAGATGATCATGATATTCGCGATTATAAACTGAAGAACTTGCGCACCCACTTTGCGCTGGTTTCGCAAAATGTTCACCTCTTCAACGATACCATTGCCAATAATATTGCTTACGCGGCAGAAAATGAGTATACGCGTGAGCAAATTGAGCACGCGGCTAGGCTTGCTCATGCCATGGAGTTTATCAATAACATGCCTGATGGCTTGGATACCATGATTGGTGAGAATGGAGCCAGTTTATCGGGTGGTCAACGTCAACGAGTAGCGATTGCACGAGCGTTATTACGTGATGCACCCGTACTTATCCTAGATGAGGCGACTTCTGCGTTGGATACAGAATCTGAGAGAGCGATTCAATCAGCACTTGAAGAGCTACAAAAGAATAAAACGGTATTGGTCATTGCGCACCGCTTGTCGACGATTGAAGAAGCCGATGAAATTCTGGTGGTCGATGAGGGTGAAATTATCGAACGTGGTCATCATGCTCAGTTAATTGCACAAGATGGGGCGTATGCCCAACTACATCGAATTCAATTTGGTGACTAATCAGTGATTGAAAAAATCTGGTTCGGACATCACCCAGCGTGTTTTTTGTTGTGGCCACTGTTGTGGCCACTGAGTGTCTTGTTTCTGTTGGTCAGTCAAGCACGTAAGCGAGCATTCCAAGCGAACAAAAAAGAGCGCTATAAGGCTCCCGTTCCTGTGGTGGTGGTGGGTAATATTACGGCGGGTGGTAATGGTAAAACACCGTTGGTTGTATGGTTAGTGGAAGCTTTACAAGAACAAGGTTTCAAACCAGGAGTTGTTTCGCGTGGGTATGGTGGTAAAGCTCCGATTTATCCATTAGTGCTGCAAAGTGACACGCCAACCACTCACTGCGGTGACGAACCTAAATTGATTCACCAGCGCACGGGTGCTCCGGTTGCTGTTGCACCAAAGCGCTCACAAGCAGTGCAAGCCCTGCTTCCGTTGGGTGTTGATGTGATCATCACTGACGATGGCCTTCAGCACTATGCATTGGAGCGTGATCTCGAATTTGCAGTCGTGGACGGCGTTCGTCGCTTCGGTAATGAGCAGTTCATGCCTTTAGGTCCGTTAAGAGAGCCACTCTCTCGGTTAGCGGAAGTTGATTTTATTGTGACTAATGGCGGTCAAGCTCAATATGGCGAATTGGCTATGCACCTTTCACCTAGCTTAGCCGTTAACTTAGTGACAGGTCAGCAAGCGCCAGTGAGCCAGTTAGCTGCATTAGTGGCTTTTGCTGGCATTGGTTATCCCACGCGCTTTTTCAATACATTAGAAGCTTTAGGTGCAAAGACGGTATTGACCCAAGGTTTTGCGGATCACCGAGAGTATCAATATTCAGAATTAGAGGCGCTTGCGCAACATGGAGCAAACGTCATCATGACAGAAAAAGACGCAGTGAAATGTGCGGCCTTTGCACAAAAAAACTGGTGGTATCTTCCCGTTTCTGCGCAATTTAGTTCGCCAGATGAAAGGCGTATTTTGGACAAAATAAAAGAGGTAATGGAGTCATATGGATCACCGTCTGCTTGAAATTGTAGCTTGCCCTGTATGTAAAAGTAAGTTGACTTATGATAAAGAAAATCAAGAGCTTATTTGTAAGTTAGATCGTTTGGCCTACCCAATAAAAGAAGGGATTCCTGTGTTGCTTGAGCCAGAAGCGCGCAGCATGACGATGGATGAGGGGCGATAATGGCTTTCACCGTTGTTATCCCTGCTCGTTATCAGTCAACTCGCTTACCTGGCAAACCTTTGGCTGATATCGGCGGTAAACCCATGATTCAGTGGGTTTATGAGCAAGCGTTACAATCGGGAGCTGAGCAGGTCGTTATTGCTACTGATGATGCTCGTGTTGAAGCGGCTGTCCATGCGTTTGGTGGCAATGTTTGTATGACATCATCACATCACGAGTCCGGTACTGAGCGTTTAGCCGAAGTGGTGAAATTAATGGGCATTGCCGATCACCACATTATTGTTAACGTACAAGGTGATGAGCCACTCATTCCACCGAGCATCATCAAGCAGGTCGCTAACAATTTAGCCAACAGTAGCGCGCCGATGGCGACTTTAGCGGTTGAAATTACTGATCAAGCTGAAGTGTTTAACCCTAACGCGGTTAAAGTGGTAACAGATCAAGAGGGTTACGCGCTGTATTTCAGCCGTGCGACAATTCCTTGGGATAGAGACAATTTTGCAGCTGGTGGTCAAACGGTGATTCAGCCATTGCTACGTCATATTGGTATTTACGCTTATCGGGCTGGTTTCATCAATACTTATATCAACTGGCAACCCAGTGTACTTGAGAAAATTGAGTGTTTAGAGCAGCTTCGAGTGCTGTGGTATGGTGAAAAAATTCACGTTGCCGTTGCTAAAGAAGCACCACCTGCAGGGGTAGATACACCAGAAGATTTAGAGTTAGTGAGAGCGATAGTAAGCCAACGTTAGCTAAAAAAGGAGCAATTATGCTCCTTTTTATTGTCACCCCTAAACCACCGCCTTGGGCGGTGGTGATTGAACCTTGGGGCTATTGCCCGCAGAAGTGCCCATGT